>JASFQN010000104.1:0-8819 GCA_050115425.1 Gammaproteobacteria bacterium
ATGTTCGACGGCAACGACCTGTTGCATTTCATCGACCAGGCCACCTGGGTGGCGGTCAACGACTATGAATGCCGCATGCTGGAGAAACGCACCGGCCTGAGCACCAGGGAACTTGCCGAACGGGTTCGCGCCCTGGTGGTCACCCGCGGGGCCCACGGATCGTTGATCCATGCCAAGGGTCGGGTACTGGAGATCCCGGCCGTGCCGGCGGCCGAGGTGCGCGATCCGACCGGATGCGGCGATGCCTACCGGGCGGGACTTCTCTACGGCCTGATGAACGACATGGACTGGGAAACCACGGGCCGGGTGGCCGCGCTCTGCGGTTCGATCAAGGTTGCCTCGCCCGGCACGCAGAATCACCACTTCACGCCTGAAGTCTTCGGCGACCTGTTTCGCCAGGCCTTTGGCTACAGTCTCTGACCGGAGTCCGCATGCAGCGCCTGTTCCCGATCCTGTTTTCCGCCGGTTGTGCCCTTGCTGTCCTGATGGTGCCCCCGGCCCGTGCCGCCGATGCCTGGTCGGACACGCTCTCGCAGGTGGCGCCGTCGGTCGTCACCATTCACGTCGATGCCACTCGGGCGTTCGATACGGAGTGGAACAGTTCCGCACAGGCCACCGGTTTCGTGGTGGACGCCGAGCGCGGCATCGTTCTCACCAACCGGCATGTCGTGCAGCCGGGGCCGGTCACCGCACAGGCTGTTTTCCAGGACCACGAGGAAGTGGACCTCGTACCGATCTATCGTGATCCGGTACATGATTTCGGTTTCTACAAATACGATCCTTCGCAGTTGCGCTACATTCATCCGGTGTCGCTGCCGCTGGTGCCGGATGCGGCGAAAGTCGGTACCCAGATTCGAGTGGTGGGCAACGATGCCGGCGAGCAGCTTTCGATCCTCTCCGGAACACTCGCCCGCCTGGATCGTGAAGCGCCTGACTATGGCCGTGGCAAGTTCAACGACTTCAACACTTTCTATCTGCAGGCCGCTTCGGGAACTTCCGGCGGGTCTTCGGGTTCGCCCGTGCTCAATATCCAGGGCCAGGTGATCGGTCTGAATGCCGGTTCGCGTACCGACGCCGCATCCAGCTTCTTTCTGCCGCTCGGGCGGGTGGTTCGCGCACTGCATCTGATCCAGCAAGGCAAGCCGGTGACCCGGGGCACGCTTGAAACCACCTTTGTCCAGCAGCCCTTCAATGAGCTCGAGCGTCTCGGGCTGCAGCAGGCCACCGAGAAGGCGGTACGACGCCGCTATCCGGAACTGACCGGCATGCTGGTTGTCGACAGTGTGCTCCCCGGCGGGCCGGCCGCCGACGAATTGCAGCCGGGTGACGTACTCGTCAAGCTCGGTGGCCGCAGGATCGTGGATTTCGATGAACTGAATGCCGCGCTTGACGCCCATGTCGGCTCGCCTGTGCAGGTCGAGGTCGAACGCGGCGGGACCGTCCTCACGCTGACACTCTCCGTTGCCGACCTCACTGCGATCACCCCCCATCGCTATCTGGAATTCGGAGGTGCTTCGCTCAATACGCTTTCCTACCAGATGGCGCGCCATATCAATCTGGCACCGAAAGGGGTGTTCGTGGCCAATCCGGGTTATGTGCTGAGTACGGCGGGCATCGGTCGCGGCGCGGTCATCACCAGTGTGAACGGCAAGTCGGTGGCCGACGTGGGAGCCATGGCCAACCTGATCGGGAATGTGCGCCAGGGCGCCCGCATGACCCTGCGGTATTTCGACTACGATGAGCCATCACATTCCTCCATCGCGATCGTCACCATGGACTGGAAATGGTATCCGGCACGGTTCTGCCACCGCGATGACGAGACCGGCCTCTGGCCCTGCAGCGACCTGCAGCCACCGTCGGGTGCGGCCAGGTTGCAGGCCGCGACGGCGGTCTATCCCTCCTATGGGGATCCGCGTGCGCAGCGCCTTTCACGCTCGCTGGTGTTCGTCAATTTCGACATGCCCTACCAGATTGACGGGGTGGATTACACGCACTACTCGGGCACCGGCCTTGTAGTGGATGCCCGGCGCGGCCTGGTTATCGTGGATCGCAACACGGTGCCGGTGTCGCTCGGTGATGTAAGGCTGACATTCGCCGGCGACGTGGAGATCCCCGGGCGTGTCGTTTACGTGCATCCGTTGCACAACCTCGCGGTGATCGCTTACGACCCGGCCCTGCTTGACGACACACCGGTGAAATCGGCCACCTTCAGCCCCGAAACACTGCGGCCGGGTGCCACCACGTGGGTGGTGGGTTTCCAGCCCGACGAGAGCCTGGTGTCGCAGCGTACCCAGATCGCATCCATCGACCCCGTACGCTTCCCGCTTTCCAGTACGTTTCGTTTCCGGGACACCAATCTGGAAACCGCGAGCGTGGTGAACGCGCCCGACAACGTGGACGGCGTACTGGCCGACTCCAAGGGTCGGGTGATGGCCTACTGGGCGAGTTTCGCCTATCAGAGCGGAGACCATCTTGGGGAAGCGGTGAGCGGCATTCCCGCCGACCTTGTTCGCGAGACGGCGAATCTGGCCCGGCAAGGCGCCGGAGCGACCTTCCGGAGTCTGGGCGTGGAGTTCTACTACCAGCCGCTGGCCAGTGCCCGCAAGATGGGCTTGAGCGGTGCCTGGGCTCACCGGCTTGCTGCCCTCAGCGGGCGGGACCGCCATGCGCTGGTGGTCGACCGGCTGGTGGCCGGAGTGCCGGCCGAACACGAGTTGCAGGAAGGCGACCTGCTGCTGGCGGTCGACGGCGATCCGGTCAACAGCTTCCGGGGCGTGGAGGAGCGCACGCAGAAAACCAGTGTCGAACTGACCGTGTTTCGTGACGGCAAGATCCACACGCTTGAGGTTGGCACCGTGGCGCTGGACGGGCGGGGCACGAGTCGCATCGTCCAGTGGGGCGGCGCGCTGCTGCAGCGCCCCCACCGGGCTCTGGCGGCGCAACGCGGCATTCCGCGTACCGGCGTGTTCGTGGCCTTCTTCAACTATGGCTCTCCGGCCAGCCGGTATCATCTGTATCCGGGACGGCGGATCGTGGCCGTGGACGACCAGCCCACACCGGATCTCGACGCTTTTCTCAGGGCCGTCTCGGGCAAGCGGGGGCGTGCCTCCGTCCGACTCAAGCTGCTCGACTGGACGGGCAAGGCATCGGTCATCACGCTGGAACTGGATCCCTATTACTGGCCCGCCTACGAGGTCTATCTGAAGGACGGGCAGTGGCACCGTCGCGCGCTTTTTTCAGACGGTCACTGATTCGCGCAGTGTTTCCGGCCGGGCGATGGGCGGCAGGCAGCTTCGCCCGCGGCACAGCCAGGCAAGCCCGCCGGGAGCGTGGCGTTTCCGGGCGAGCAGCGGCGGCAGAGCGGTTGTCCGCGGCGGAATGGTCAGCACGCTGACGTTGCGGGCACGGAGTTCCTCAATCACGGGTCGCCAGTTGACTGCTTCGCGTGCGGAGGCGCGCAGAATGACCTGCGGGTCCGGGGCCTGCCAGGCCTGCCAGGCAGAAATCAGTCCGGCATGTGCCTGCGGCCACCGGGTCATTGTCGGCGCGGCCGCTTCCAGTGCCGCGCCCGCGGCGTCCAGATAGCGCGTCTCCCCCAGCAGATTGCCAAGCGCCAGCAACACGCGACAGGCTGCGGCATTGCCCGAAGGCAGGGATTCATCCGCGAGCGGCCGCGGCCGGAAAATCAGCGGCTCATGGTCGGCCGGTGTCATGAAGAACGCGCCGCCCTGCGGGTCGGAGAAATCCGCCAGCAGGCGTTCGGCCAGTTGCCCGGCCAGTGCCAGGTTGTCGTTGGACCAGCGCAACTCCAGCATGGTCAGCAATGCCTCGGCGAGGAACGCGTGGTCTTCCAGCAATCCCCGGCCACGGATTTCCCCCCCTGTCTGGACGGCATACAGACGGCCGTCGCGCCAGGCCGTGGTGACCAGGAAGCCCAGCGCCTGCTCAGCCAGATCGGCCATTGACCGATCGTCGAGCCGGATGGCGGCCCGCGCCAGGCCGGTAATGGCCAGAGCGTTCCAGGCCGTGAGCAGCTTGTCGTCGAGACCCGGGCGCGGGCGCCGGGATCGGGCCTCGAGCAGCGTCTGACGCGCGCGTTCCAGTCGCCCGGTGATGTCTTCCACGCCGGTATCGAGATCGGCGGCTATCTCCTCCAGTCCGCGCACGACCCGCAGGTGCCAGGCACCGGCCATGTTGGCCGGGCGGTCCAGTCCGTAGCGCAGCCGGAACGCCGCGAACACTTCCGGAGCGAGCAGGCTCTCGACATCCGCACGGTCCCAGAGGTAGAAGCCGCCCTCGCAGCCGTCGCTGTCGGCGTCCAGCGTGGCGTAGAAGGCCCCTTCCGGGGCGCGCATTTCCCTGGCGAGCCAGCTTGCGGTCAGTCGCGCCGTGTTGCCCAGCCGGGGGGACGGACCGGTGACAGCCGCTTCAGCGTAGAGCGGCAGGAGCAGGGCATTGTCATAAAGCATCTTCTCGAAATGCGGTATTTCCCACCGCTCGTCCACGGAGTAGCGGAAGAAGCCGCCGCCGAGGTGGTCGAAAAGGCCGCTGTCGGCCATTCTGGACAGCGTGATGTGCGCCATGCCGCGGGCGGTTTCTCCCGGCTGGCGCAACAGGAAGGCGACGGAGCTTGCCTGGGGAAATTTCGGAGCATCGCCAAACCCCCCGTTGCGGCTGTCAAAGGTCTGTTGCAAAGCGGCAACGGCCCGCGGAACGGGATCCGTCGTGGCTGGCGCGCGCCCCGGCGCCGCGGTATCGATTTGCACGAAAGCGCGGGTCAGGGCTTCGGCCTGTTCGACGATCTCGCCATGGTGCTCGCGGTAAAAAGTTGCCACCCGCTCCACGATATCGGCGAAACCCGGCATGCCGTGGCGGGGTGCTGGCGGGAAGTACGTGCCGGCGAAAAACGGTATCAGCGAATGCGGATCGAGAAACACGGTCAGCGGCCAGCCGCCGGCGCGACGCGTCAGAAGCTGGTGGGCCGTCTGGTAGACGCGGTCGAGATCGGGCCGTTGTTCACGATCCACCTTGATGTTCACGCAGAACCTGTTCATGGTTTCGGCGATGGCCGGATCGTCGAAGCACTCGTGCGCCATGACATGGCACCAGTGGCATGCGGCGTAGCCGATGGAAAGCAGGATCGGACGGTCGGTATGCCGGGCCAGCTCGAGCGCGTTGTCGTCCCAGGGCTGCCAGGCCACGGGCTGCCCCGCATGCTGGCGCAGATAGGGGCTGGTCTGGTCGGAAAGCCGGTTGACCGCTGACGCTTCGGACATGTGACTCGGCTCCTTGCCTGCTAGAATGCGCGCCTGAAGGGGCGCACGGCCCCTTGTGGCAATCACTATAACGTGCCGTGACGCCCGGATTTCAAATTCCGGGTGGCTCTCGGGGCCCGGGAAAACAGCATGAGCCTTGTACTGCGCAAGAACGAGGAGCGGCGCCTGCGTGCCGGCCATCTCTGGGTGTTCAGCAACGAAGTGGATGTCCGGCGCAGTCCGCTGACCGGTTTCGAGCCGGGCCAGCTCGTGCAGCTCCAGGCCCACAACGGCCGCCCCATCGGCACCGCCTATGTGAATCCCCACTCCCTCATCGCGGCCCGCCTGCTTTCGCGTGGGCCGCAGCCGTTCAATTGGGAACGGTGGTTGACGACCCGCCTGCGCCAGGCTCTGGCGTTGCGCGAGCGCTTGTTTGCGCAGCCTTTCTACCGACTGGTGTTCGGCGAGTCCGACGGTCTGCCAGGCCTGGTCGTGGATCGCTATGGCGACTATCTCGTGGTTCAGATCACCACGGCGGGCATGGAAGTGCGCCGCGACTCGGTCATCGAGGCCCTCGACGGGCTGCTGCATCCAGCCGGCATCCTGCTGCGCAACGATCTTGCGATACGCGAGCTGGAGGGCCTGGCAGGCTATGTGGAAACGGCATCCGGCGAGATTCCCGGCGACGTCGAGGTGATTGAGCACGACCTTCGCTTCCGGATCGGGTTGCTCGAGGGGCAGAAGACCGGCTGGTTCTACGATCAGACGGAAAACCGGGGTCGCTTCGGGCGCCATGTGAAAGGGGCCCGGGTCCTGGATGTGTTCAGCTACGTCGGCGCCTGGGGGCTGCGCGCCGCGGCCTGTGGCGCGGCCGAGGTGCTGTGCGTGGACAGTTCCGCACAGGCGCTGCAACGCGCGCAGTCCAATGCGGCCGCCAACGGACTCGATATCGCGACGCTGGTTGCTGATGCCGCCGACGCGCTGAAGCGTCTGCACGAGGAAGGCCGCCGGTTCGATGTCGTGGTGGTGGACCCGCCGGCCTTCATCAAGCGCCGCAGGGACGTCAAGAAGGGTCTGGCTGCCTACCATCATCTCAATCAGTTGGCCATGCAGGTGCTCGCGCCGGACGGGTTGCTTGTGTCATGTTCGTGCAGCTCGCACCTGAGCGGCGATCAGTTGCGCGATCTGCTGCTCAAGAATGCCCGGCACCTCGACCGGAGGGCGCAGATGCTCGAATACGGCCTCCAGGGGCCGGATCATCCCATGCATCCGGCGATCCCGGAAACCACGTATCTGAAAGCCTGGTTCATGCGTCTGTTGGCGCCGTGAGTCGGGGCATGCATCGTGTACAATAGCCACCCATGATTGCCTACCCGAATATCGATCCCGTCGCCGTCCAATTTGGCCCCGTGGCCATCCACTGGTATGGCATCATGTACCTGGTTGGCATCGGCCTTGGCTGGTGGCTGCTGCGCCTGAGGGTCAAGCGCCCCGGGTCGGGCTGGGACACCGAGCAGCTTGCCGATCTGATCTTCTACGTCGCGCTCGGCGTCATTCTCGGCGGCCGCATCGGCTACATGCTGTTTTATGATCTGCCCAACTTTCTCGCCAATCCGCTGATCATTTTCAAGGTCTGGAATGGCGGCATGTCGTTTCATGGTGGGCTGCTCGGCGTGATCACGGCGATGTGGATCTACGGCCGTCGCCACCAGCGCGGTTTCTTCGAACTGACCGATTTCATTGCTCCGGTGGTTCCCATCGGCCTGGGTGCCGGCCGCATCGGCAACTTCATCAACGGCGAACTCTGGGGCAAGGTGACCGATGTGCCCTGGGCCGTCGTCTACCATGGCCAGCCCCGGCATCCCTCGCAGCTTTACGAATTCCTGATGGAAGGGGTGCTGCTCTTCGTGGTCCTCTGGACTTACTCAGGCCGACGCCCCCCGCGCATGGCGGTTTCCGGCATGTTTGCGCTGCTTTATGGCATTTTCCGGTTCCTGGTGGAGTTCGTGCGGCTGCCCGATCCCCAGCTCGGTTATCTGGCATTCGGCTGGGTGACCATGGGCCAGATTTTGTCCACGCCCATGATTGCGTTCGGCGCCTGGCTCCTGTATCGCGCATATTCGCGCAGGGCCGCCACGCCGGCGGGCGAACCGGAGAAAAAGACTCGATGAAGCAATACCTGGACCTGATGCGGCGTGTTCGCGACCACGGCGTGCGCAAGTCCGACCGGACCGGTACCGGCACCCTGAGCGTATTCGGGCACCAGATGCGCTTTGATCTGCAGTCCGGGTTTCCGGCAGTCACCACCAAGAAGCTGCATTTTCGTTCGATTATCCACGAGCTGCTCTGGTTTCTGCAGGGCGATACCAATGTCCGCTATCTGCAGGACAATGGTGTTTCGATCTGGGACGAGTGGGCGGACGAGGACGGAGATCTGGGGCCGATCTACGGCTACCAGTGGCGTTCGTGGCCGAGCCCGGATGGCCGCCACATCGACCAGATCAGCCGGGTGCTGGACCAGATCCGCCAGTGGCCGGATTCCCGGCGGATCATTGTCAGTGCCTGGAACGTGGGTGATCTGGATCGCATGGCCCTGGCGCCCTGTCACGCTTTCTTCCAGTTCTATGTCGCCGAGGGGCGGCTCTCCTGTCAGCTCTATCAGCGCAGTGCGGACATCTTTCTCGGCGTGCCTTTCAATATTGCCTCCTATGCACTGCTCACGCACATGGTGGCGGCACAGACCGATCTCGAACCCGGCGAGTTCATCTGGACCGGCGGTGACTGTCATCTCTATCTCAACCACCTCGAACAGGTCGACGAACAGCTGAGCCGCGAGCCGCTGCCGCTGCCGCGCCTGGTCCTGCGGAGACGTCCGGAGTCGCTGTTCGACTATGCCTTCGAAGACTTTGAAATCGCCGACTACCGCCACCATCCGCACATCAAGGCCCCCGTGGCGGTCTGAGGAGTCGCGTTCATGCGCATCACACTGGTGGTGGCCATGGCCCGCAACCGCGTGATCGGTCGTGCCGGTGGCATGCCCTGGCATCTCCCCGCCGACCTGGCGCATTTCAAGCGCGTCACGCTGGGCCATCCCGTCATCATGGGGCGCCGGACACATGAAGCCATCGGGCGCGCGCTGCCGGGACGTCTGAATATCGTGGTGACGCGGGATCCTGCCTACACGGCCGACGATTGCCGCGTGGCCCATTCACTGGATGCCGCCCTCATGGCGGCGGCGGAATGGACGGAAGTCATGGTGATCGGTGGAGGTCAGCTCTACGCCGAGGCCTTGCCCCACGCGGATCGCATCATCCTGACAGAGATCGGTGCGGACATCGAAGGCGACACCCACTTTCCGGAGCTGGATCCGGCGCAGTGGCGCGAGGTCGAATGTCGCGAGCGGCCGGCTGACGGGCGCAACGCCTGGCCGCTGGTATTCAGAACCCTGGAACGCATTGGTAAGAACTCGTATCTTGACTCAGCCGCACTCATACGGGACGGTAGTTCCGATGACGCGGCCGGGGCGGCTGAGACTGGTAAGACTTTAGGCCACAAAGCCTGTGG
>JASFQN010000105.1:0-8799 GCA_050115425.1 Gammaproteobacteria bacterium
GTAGGCTCCGGTTCGATAACCGGCGGCGCGAAGAAACGCCTCAAGGAAGGCCACAGTGGAGCCCTTGCCGTTGGTCCCGGCCACGCTGAGTACGGGAAAACCCGGCCGGGAGAGATCCATGCGGGCGAGTACCGTCCTCAAGCGGTCCAGGCCAAGCTCGATCTCACTCGGGTGGAGCGTTTCCTGCCAGGCCAGCCAGGCCTGCAGATCGGGAAACCGCACGGCGTCTCGCTCCCGGGCCGAACCCGCCGCGACTTCAGGCCGCGGGCCGGCGGGTCAGCATGGCCAGCACCGACGCCAACCGGTCGCGCATGTCCCGTCGATCCACGATCATGTCGATGGCGCCGTGCTCGAGCAGGAATTCGCTGCGCTGGAAGCCCTCGGGCAGCGTCTCGCGCACGGTCTGCTGGATCACGCGGGGTCCGGCAAAACCGATCAGGGCATTGGGCTCGGCAACGTTGATGTCGCCCAGCATTGCCAGGCTCGCGGAAACCCCGCCCGTGGTCGGGTCGGTGAGAACTGAAATGAAGGGAACGCCCTGCTCGGAAAGTCGCGCGAGCACAGCGCTCGTCTTGGCCATTTGCATCAGTGACAGAAGCGCCTCCTGCATTCGGGCGCCGCCGCTCGCGGTAAAACAGACCAGGGGAATCTCTTCCTCAAGGGCGGTTTGGGCGCCACGGACGAAGCGCTCGCCGACCACCGAACCCATGGACCCGCCCATGAATCGGAACTCGAAGGCCGCCGCGACCACCGGCATCTCCTTGAGGCGGCCCTTCATTACCACCAACGCATCCTTCTCGCCGGTGCTCTTCTGCGAGCTGGCGATGCGATCACGGTATTTTTTGGAGTCGCGGAACTTCAGCACGTCCACGGGCTCCACCGACGCGCCGATTTCGGCAGCTGAATCCGGATCCAGAAAATAGCCCAGCCGCCGCCGCGCGCTGACCCGCATGTGATGACTGCACTTGGGGCACACATACAGATTGCGCTCCAGGTCGGCGCGATACAGCACACCGCCGCAGGCACTGCACTTGCTCCACAGCCCCTCCGGAACGCTGCGACTGCTCCGTCCTTCCGTTCGAATGCGTGATGGCACGAGTCGTTTGAACCAGTTCATAGATCCCTACATTCCAATCTTAAGCCATGGTCGAGGCATTTGCCGGATGCACGTCAAGCGCGGTGCGAAATTCGCCGACCAGCCGTCCGACCACCGCGCTCGCGTCATCGGCCGGATGATCGGCCGCCTGTATGGCCTGAATCAGTGCGCTGCCCACAATCACCGCGTCGGCGAATCCGGCTACCGCCGCCGCGGTCTGCGGCGTGCGAATTCCGAAACCGACGCCCACGGGCAGTTCGGTTACGGCGCCGATCTCCCCGACTCGACGCCGGACGTCTTCCAGGTCCAGACCGCCGGCCCCGGTGACGCCCTTGATCGACACATAATAAACGAAACCGGACGCCGAATCGCAGATTCGCCGGCGGCGCTCCGCCGAAGTAGTCGGCGAAAGCAGCCGAATAAGGTCCAGATTCTGCCGTCGCAGCAGCGGTGCGAGTGACCCGCTTTCCTCCGGCGGCATGTCGACCAGCAGCACACCGTCCACGCCGGCCCGCGCCGCGCCGTCCGCAAACTGCTCCTCGCCCCGGGTTTCCACCGGGTTGAGATAGCCCATGAGAACCACCGGCGTGCGCGAATCCTGTTCCCGGAACCGGGCCACCATACCGAGCACATCCGCAAGCGTTACGCCCTGCGCCAGGGCTTCTTCGCAGGCTTTCTGGATCACCGGGCCATCGGCCGCCGGATCCGAAAACGGAACGCCGAGCTCGAGAATGTCCGCACCGGCGGCCACCGCCGCGTGCATCATGGCTACCGTAGCCGACGGGGACGGATACCCCGCCGCCAGGTAGGGCACCAGAGCCGTGCGTCGATTCTCGCGCAGGCGGCGGAAAGTTTCGGCGATCCGGCTCACAGTTGCGCACCCTCGGATTCCGCGACGGTATGCATGTCCTTGTCGCCCCTCCCCGAAAGATTGACCAGTACGACCTGGTCCCGCCCCATGCCGGCGGCGAGGTCACCTGCCCAGGCGAGGGCGTGACTCGACTCCAGCGCGGGAATGATTCCTTCGGTGCGCGACAGTTCATGAAAGGCGGCCAGGGCGGCCCGATCATCGACTGCCGGGTACTCGACACGTCCGATCTCCTTCAGCCAGGCATGCTCGGGCCCCACGCCCGGATAATCAAGCCCGGCCGACACCGAATGCGTGTGCCGTATCTGGCCCGCTTCATCCGCCAGAAGGTAGGTCCGGTTGCCGTGCAGAACGCCGGGCCGGCCCGCCCCCAGCGAGGCGGAATGACGACCGGTAGAGATCCCCTCGCCCGCCGCTTCGACGCCGTAGATGGCAACGTCGGCATCGTCGAGGAAGGCATGGAAGAGCCCGATGGCATTCGAGCCACCACCCACGCAGGCAACCAGGACATCGGGGAGACGCTGCTCCACCTCCAGAATCTGTGCCCGCGCCTCGCGACCGATCACCGCCTGAAAATCGCGCACCATCATGGGGTAGGGATGCGGTCCGGCTACGGTACCGATGATGTAGAAGGTGTCGTCCACGTTTGCGACCCAGTCGCGCAGTGCTTCGTTCAGGGCATCCTTGAGCGTACGGGAGCCCGATTCGACCGGAACCACTTCGGCGCCCAGCAGACGCATGCGATAGACATTGGTGGCCTGGCGGCGCATGTCCTCGGCGCCCATGTAGACGACGCATTGCATGCCCAGGCGGGCCGCGACAGTGGCGGTGGCAACGCCGTGCTGACCGGCGCCTGTCTCCGCGATGACACGGCGCTTGCCCATCCGCCGCGCCAGCAGCGCCTGACCCACGGTATTGTTTATCTTGTGCGCCCCGGTGTGATTGAGATCTTCGCGCTTGAGGTAGATGCGCGCGCCGCCCAGTTTTTCCGACCAGCGCCGTGCGAAATAAAGGGGCGACGGGCGACCGACAAATTCTGCCAGATCGCGATCGAACTCGGCCTGAAAGGCCGGATCCGCGCGGCAGTCTTCGTAGGCGCGTCGAAGGGCTTCCACGGGCCCCATCAGGGTTTCCGCGACGAAGCGTCCCCCGAAGATGCCGAAATGGCCTTCGACATCCGGCATGTGCCGGAGGGAATCCGTATTTGTCGCGTCACTGCGCATAGTCATCGCTTGCCTGATCCTGCACTTCTCTGACAAAACGCTGCATGAGTGTGTCATCCTTGACGCCCGTCCGGGCCTCCACACCACTGCTGACATCCACACCCCAGGGTCTGACTTGCCGTACAGCGCGACCGACATTGTCGGGTCGCAATCCGCCGGCAAGAATCAAGGGCAGTGACAGTTCGCGCGGCAAACGTGACCAATCGAAAGTGCGTCCGCTGCCGCCGGCACTGCCGGCGGTGTGACTGTCGAAAAGCAGACCCGCGGCGCTCGCATACCGCTGCGCCCATTCCGGGGCGTTCGTTGCCTGATCACGCGGTACCGCCTTGAGATAGCGACGTTCAAACCGCTCGCAGAACGCGGGTGACTCCCCGCCGTGGAACTGCAGCAGGTCAAGCGCCACGCTTTCGAGCGTCTCGCTTACCGCACGCTCCGGCGGATCCAGAAACAATCCGGTAACAGTCACGAAAGCGGGCGTCGCGGCGACGATTTCGCGCGCGCGCTCCACTGTGACGTGGCGCGGGCTTGCCGGATGAAAAACCAGACCGATCGCATCGGCCCCGGCCATGGCTGCGGCGCTCGCGTCTTCGGGTCGCGTGATGCCGCAGATTTTCACCCTCACACGCACGCCTGGCCCAGCCTCATCGGGAAAGGTTCAAAGGTTAGCATCTTTGCCCGCTCGCGGAACAGCCGCAGGCCACCCTGAACGGTCGCTCAGAACGGCAGGCGCGTGCCCTCCGGGATCCCGAAGGCGGGTGGATATTCCACTTCCCGGAAGTAAAGGCCCGCGGCCGGCGCAGTCACCCCGCCCAGCGTCCGGTCACGCCAGTTCAGCACTTCACCGGCCCAATCGGGCGACCGGTCGCCGCGGCCGATGGCCGCCAGGACACCGGCAATGTTGCGCACCATGTGATGGAGGAACCCGTTGGCCTGGATCTCGATGAAAATCAAGTCATGCGTTCGCCAGACATCAAGTCGCCGGACGATCCTCACCGGCGAATGCGCCTGACACGCGACGGCCCGGTAACTGGAGAAGTCGTGTTCGCCAACGAGGCATCGAGCGCCTTCCTGCATGCGCTCCACGGTCAGGGGCCTGTGCACCCACCACGCACGGCCGTGCCACAAGGCCGAGCGCGTCGCTCGATTCAGAATGACGTAACGGTAAGTCCGGCTCAGGGCGGAAAAGCGTGCATGAAAATCATCGGACACATGTCGCGCCCAATGAATGCTCACATCGTCCGGCAAATGCGCATTGCAGCCCAGCGTCCATGAACGATCATTGCGCTCGGCGGGGGTGTCAAAGTGGATGACCTGGCCCACGGCATGGACACCGGCATCCGTGCGGCCGCCACAGGTGACCTCGACGGGATGCGCTGCCACCCGACCGATGGCGCGTTCGACGACTTCCTGCACGGCCAGGATGTGGCTTTGGCGCTGCCAGCCGGAATAGCCCCCGCCGTCGTACTCGATTCCCATGGCAATGCGCATTACCCGGCCCCTACCACGATACAGCCAGCACCCACAGGCCCGCTGCCGCCACCGCGAGCAGCCATTGAGCCGGAGCGGGCGCGGTGAGGTACGGAAGCGTCTCGCTCGCCGGTCCCCGTTCGGCGTCCTCCTCGACTTGCAGAACCAGCAGTGCAGCCGCGCGTCCGAGGCGTTCCGTCGCCCGTCCGCCGCCTTCTCTGAACGCCGTGATATTGCGGCGCAGCCGATCCTGCAGGCGCGGCACCTCGTCAAGCGTCAGCACCAACCGCGACGAAAAGCGCCGCGTATTCAGACCCAGTGTTTCCAGTGGAGTCAGCAGACAGACAAGACCTGCAACCAGCGACTGGCGGGAGATCTTCTCAAGCATGAAATAGATGCCGAACACCATGAGTGCCAGAATCAGCAAGCGATGACCGCCGGCGCTCAGACCCTCTCGCGTGGGCAGCCATTCGGCGCCCATCAGGTGGGTGCCCGGCGTGAACCAGAAATACACCACGAGAATCGATAAAAACAGCCAGCGCAGGCGCCACATGGCGCGCAGAGCACGACGCGCACCCGCCGCACCGCTGAACAGGGATGCGGCCGCCACAAACACGGCGACGGCGTACAACGGCTGCGGGGCGAGCACCGGCAATGCCGATGCATACATGAGCAGCAGGAGAATACTGATCGCGGGATGAATGGTCATGGAAAGAAAAGCCCGGCCGCTGACACGGCCGGGCCCGGATTGATCAGGATACCTGACCCAGCAGTTCCTGCGCTTCGCGCTTCTGCTCGTCGTTACCCTCTTCCATTACTTCTTCGAGAATGCTGCGCGCACCGTCCGGATCGCCCATATCGATGTACGCGCGGGCAAGATCCAGCTTGGTACCGACCTCACCGATGCTCCCTTCCTCTTCATCGGCAAGTTCTTCGTCATCCAGCGCGAAGTCCGCGGAAGACGATGTCTCTTCGGCGACTTCGGTAGCCGCGCCTTCCGCCGTCGGCTGTTCGCCCTCCGGTACGTTGGTATCCACGAAAGCGGAGAGTTCTTCAAGCGCGCGGTCGAAGTCGGTCTGGGAGTTGGTCCCGACCTCGTTTTCCTCGCCTGACGCTTCCACAGTCTCCGGCGCAGCCTCCGGCCCGGCCTCACCTGAAGAGGACTGTTCTTCGCCGGCGTCCAGCGCAAAGTCGCCAAGGTCGAATTCCAGGCCTTCGTCCGCGCTTTCCGGCTCCGCGGCAGCCTGTGCGCTTTCGCCGGTCCCGGCTTCCTCCAGTTCGGGCAATTCAAAGTCGAGCGAGTTGTCGTTTTCCTCACCGCCGGCAAGAGCCGGTTCCGCTTCCTGCCCCTCACGCGACAAATCCTGATCGCCGCCCTCTCCGAACACATCCATGTCGGTGCTCTCGGACGACTCGCCGCCACCACCCGCGAGATCGATGTCCACGCTGGCGCCGGCACTTGCGGCCGCGCCCGTGAACAGGCCTTCGTCAGGAGCGATCTGGCGCCCCATGATCACGACGTTGTCCCAGTCCTTGTCCGGCGCTTCGCCAATCTGATCACGCAAGGCCGATGCTTCCGAAACAAAGGCTTCCCGGTTGCCGGCAGCAAAATGGATTTCGAGCAGCTTGAGACGGTAGTCACGTCGCTCGGGATCACGCTGAATGGCCTTCTGCATCAGATCCGCAGCCTGGTCATAAAGACCGTAGGCCATGTGGAAATCCGCCTCGGAGAGAGGATCGGATTCATCCAGTGTCACGGGACGACCGCCAACGATGGTGTCACCGTGCTCGTCGTCACCACCGCTGCGATCCAGCACCAGCGTACGGGCAAATTCGTCATCACCCTCCTGCTCGCCGGCCGCTTCGACCTCCGCGCTTGACTCTTCGGCGCCTTCAGCCGCGGGACGCAGGCTGGCGGTGTCGCCAAAGATGTCTTCTTCTTCCTCTTCCGCGGCGGGAGATTCCGACGCTTCTTCCTCAAGCGCCGCACCTTCCTCTTCCGCACTGAATTCGTCCATGCCCGACTCGGCGTCTTCATCCCAGTCGCCACCGGCGACAATCTCCTCGGGCGCCGCGGAAGCAGCCGCACTGCGGCGCCGGCGAACCAGTACGATCGCCGCGATCACGACCACCAGGATGGTGAGAATCACCCCGAGAATCACCGGGTTGAGGAGCGTGTCCAGAATCGTATCCACCAGGCTCGGCGCCGGCGGCGGCGAGGTCACCGACGGGATCGTGGCCTCGGGTTTCGCCTTGGGTTGCTCGTCCTGTGTGGCCTGTTCCCCGGACGCGGCCTGGCTCGACTGCTCTGCCGTTGTTCCGGCGCCTGTTGCCTCGGCCTCGGTCGGCTGGCTGGACGGCTCCGCCTGCGCGGCCTGTTCCGCCTCGGGCTGTTCTTCCGCCTGCGCCGGTTGTTCGGTTGCTGCCTGCTGGCCGGCGGTTTCGGATTGGTCCTCGGCCGCCCCAGTCTCGGCTGCATTCTGCTGCGCTGCCTGGGCCTGGGCGCCAGCCAGACCGGTATCCTGTACGGACACCATCCGCTGGGCGTCCTCCAGCTTCGACTGAAGCTCGTCCACGCGGCTCTGCAGCGTGGCATTCTGCTCCTGGGTATCGGCCAGCTTCTGCTGCAGATCACTGACCCGCTTCTGCAGCTCGCCCACCTGGTCGCCACTGCCGCCGCCGGTACCCACGCCGGCACCCTTGCCGGAACTTTCCGGGGCCACCAGGCGCAGGCTGGCGCCGCTCTTGGCCGTGGCATTGGCGGCCACCTGGGACCGGTGACCACGCCACTGCTGGTTCTGGTCGCGAACGTCGCTGGTCGCCTGGGCCCTGCTGATCTGCTGGATCTGGGCAAGACTGGGCACGCGCAGAATGTAGCCGGCCTTGAGTCGGTTGATATTGCCGTAGAAGGCCTCCGGGTTGGCACGGTACAGAGCCACCATCATCTGGTTGACGCTGACCGAGTCGTCCGGCCGCAGCTTGCGGGCGATACCCCAAAGGGTTTCGTTGCGCTGAATCCGGCCGTACGTGTTGGATGCGGACTGGCCGCCTCCGGTGGCCCCGGCAGGCACTGTCTGCGGTATGGCGGTCGCCTGGCTGGGCACCTCGCCCGGCTCCATCGGCCGTGTCTGGGCCGCGGTGCTGCGTGGTTTTTCCTGTGCCGGCATGGCGGCCTGCCCGGCTTGCTGCTGAGCGCTCCCGGTTGCCGGAGCCTGCGCCTCGCCACCTTCCTTGTTCGCATAGACCGGCGGATCCAGCAGGACCGTGTACTCGCGAAGCAGCTTGCCATGCGGCCACTGTGCCTGGACCAGGAAGGTCAGGAACGGCTCCTTGATCGGATCCGACGATGTCACGTGGATGTAGGCAGTCCCGTCAGAATGCCGGGCCACATCGAACTGCAGCTTGGACAGCACGAACGGACGTTCGATGCCATACCGCTGAAACGTGTCCAGCGGCGCCAGGCTGACGTCCAGTTGATCAACCGCTTCGCCTTTGGCGGAGACCAGCGCGATATCGGCATCCATCCTCTCGTTGAGGGCCGAGTTCAGCTGAATGTCTCCCAGCCCCAGAGCAAGAGCGCTTACCGGAGTCAGACCCACGCAAAGGGTCAGGGCAAGGACCAGATATCGTCTCATTGTCACTCCCTGTTACCTCCGCCACCCCGACCGGAGCGCCCGAAAGTCATGGGGATTGCGGCCAATTATTGAGAAGGCTCTTTATAAGAATGGGCTAACTATAGCTTATAAATACTCTTTCACCAACATCTCGGCAATCTGGACACTGTTCAGAGCGGCGCCTTTTCGAACGTTATCCGATACCACCCAGAGGCTCAATCCGCGCGGGTGGGAGATGTCTTCGCGAATCCGCCCCACATAGACCGGGTCGGTATTGGCGCCTTCCGTGGCGGCGGTTGGCCAACCGCCGGGTTTGCGAGTATCCACGACCTTGATCCCCGGCGCGTTCTGCAATGCAGCGGTGGCCTGTGCCGCGGAAAGCTTCTCGCGGGTTTCTATATGCACGGCTTCCGAATGACCATAAAAGACCGGCACACGCACGCAGGTCGGATTGACCTGAATGTCGGGATCGAGAATCTTCTGTGTCTCCCAGACCATCTTCATCTCTTCGCGCGTGTACCCGTTTTCCTG
>JASFQN010000106.1:0-8776 GCA_050115425.1 Gammaproteobacteria bacterium
CGTCTGTACCGGCGGCCTGCTCCTGGCCGAAGCCGGATTGCTGGACGCAATGGAAGCCACCACTCACTGGGGCGCGACCGACCTCTTCCATCGATACTATCCGCAGGTGCGGCTCAAACCGGAGAAGGTGCTGTGCCTGGCCGGCCCCGAACACCGGATCATCACGGCCGGCGGTTCCGCCTCCTGGATCGAGCTCGCGCTCTATCTGATCGCGCGCTTCTGCGGCCAGGAGGAAGCGGTGCGCATTTCCAAGATATTTCTGCTCGGCGACCGCAGCGAAGGCCAATTGCCGTTCGCCGCCATGACCCGCCCGCGCGAACACGACGACGCCATCATTGACCGATGCCAGGCCTGGATCGCCGAATACTATGACGCCCCCAACCCCGTCGCCCGCATGACCGAGTTCTCGGGCCTGACCCCGCGCACGTTCAAACGCCGATTCCAGGCGGCGACGGGCTACACGCCCATTGAATACGTGCAGACCTTGAGAATCGAGGAGGCCAAGCAACTCCTGGAAGCCACGGACATGCAGACCGATCAGGTGGCGGCGGAAGTCGGTTATGGCGACCCCGCCTCGTTCCGGCGGCTGTTCAAGCGACTGACGGGCATAACGCCGGCGCGGTATCGGCAACGGTTCCGGCGCATCGCACCCACTGCCAAATAGCAGTCAGGCCCTGTCCGCTTCTGCACCGCCGCACCCGCTCCCTGATTCCGCACACTCCGTCCGGGCTGGAGTTACCCTTCGGATGCAGCGTTCGGCAGCGGCAGGCATTCCATGATCTCCACCGCATCGCCGGGGAAGAGCGTGAAATGGGGATGGTCGACAAACAGCTCAGCGGCCGCCTCGTGGGACTCGGCCCGGACGAGTGTATAGGCACAGAGTTCATTGCGGGTATCGCCCACCCCGGACGCATCCACCCGCTTGGTCTTGCCGAGGGGTGCGCCCAGGCCGACGATCGCATCGCCCTTGTCCTGCACCCATCGGTTCCAGGCCTCCATCGCGGTCTTCTCCCGCGTCTTCTTCTCTTCCGGCGGAAGTGCCTCCCAGGCCTTCCAGTTTGGCGACTCCTTGCCGCCGGTATACATCGCCAGGAACGTTTTCATCCGATTCTCCTTGTGTCGCTGGATCACATTCCGCCCCCTCCGGTCGCGGCCGGGGGACGGCTCTCCATTAATAGACGAAATAGCCTGCGCCATTTCGACATCCGCTGACGCGATTTTCCGGTTTTACATCGGGTCGGGGATTTCCGGTTCGACCAGTTTTGCCAGCAACTCCAGCGACTCCTGCCATCCCATGTAGCAGGCCTCGGCCGGAATGGCGTCCGGCACGCCCTCCTGGGTGATGTTCAGTTCGGTGCCGCAGAACACTTCCTTGAGCTCGATGGTTGCGCGCATCTCACCCGGCATGTTCGGATCGTCGAATTTGTCCGTGTAGACAATGCGCCTGCCCGGCTCCAGTTCCACGTACTCGCCGCCGAAGGAATGGCTGCTGCCCGTGTTGAAGTTTCGGAACGACATTCGATAGGTGCCTCCAACACGGGCGTCCAGATGCTCCACGCTGGCGGTGAACCCGTGTGGCGGCAACCACTTGACCAGTGCGTCCGCTTCCAGAAAGGCGCGGTAAACCCGTTCGGGTGCTGCCCGCAGGACGCGGTGAAGGCGGATTGTATTGGGCATTCTCGTTTCCCTATCCTGGATGGTTGAAGCTCATGATCACTCCGTGGTCGTGCGGGCGGCGTGGATTTCGACACAATTCCGCGCAATGCTGGAAAAAAATCCGGCATCCATTCGAGAAGTTTCGCGGAGAGTCCTGGTTGGACTGGCCTTCGCGGGATTCCGCAAGGTCCGCGCGGGCGACATGAGCTACGGCTGGTCGTGGCCGAATCGGCGTTCCATCGTCTGATCGATTTCGCTCAACAAATAAAGCTTTCCCGGATGCGCTTCGGGTCGCTTCTGCACGTGCGGCCAATCCTTGATCGAGCGCCAGAAGCCGCCCGCGGTCAGGTCGAGATCCTTCGCCAGTTCGGCGTAGTTGCGATAGCCATTTTTCCCATTGTGCTTCTTGCGGGTGGACCACTCGGCATTGCTATCCACCAACCAGAAGCAATCCACCGCTTCGCCCCACTGATGCCAGGAAAATCCGGGGATGGCATTGGTGACGTGGCGACCGTACTGGGGACCGACGCTCTCGATGCAATGAGCAAGAAACGGTGCACCCCGGTCTCTGAGCTTGCGAAGTTCGCGCTGAATCTGTTCGGTGGAACGGGACTGACGCCAGAGCTTGCCCTGCTCGAAGGGCGTGCGCAGGGTGAAGAACTGACGCATGGGGTAACCGGAGGCGCTGCAGTGATCCAGCAGGTCCCGGACCGCGGTCCGGAATTCGGGTACGAGGTCTTCCAGCTCCCGGGACATGCGGCCTCCCTGCTCCTCAAGCCTGATAATGGCATGGAATTCCCACGTGGCCACAGTATAGCCGAAATCCGCGGACGCGCACGGCCAGGCGCCCGGACTCAGCCTTCGAGCAGTTGCGTTGCCAGCCGCTGCGCCTGGACCCGAATCTCGGGGACCGCGAGCACCTCCCAAAGCACGCCTTTCATGATCGGGCCAAGTGTGAACAGGTGCCCGGACGGCGCGCCGCCCCGCCCCATGATGGCCCCGGCGGGTGTGGCGTCCAGGCCGATGTGCGCCGGGCCCGGGCGGATCAGGCCCCGGCGCAGGAGGTTTCTCACCAGTGGCTGGTCAACCTTTCCAAGGTCGGACTCCGGTCCGACGCAATTGACCACAAGCGCTGCTGCCAGTACCCCGCGTCCGGCAGCCTGGCGGCGGGCGTAGTGGATTTCCATTTCCCGGCCGGTATCCACAAGCGTGCTGATGCGCCCGGCCACGACGTCGAACTGTCCGGCGGCGCGCAAGCGATCGATCACCGCCTGGCTTTCGGGCGGGATTCGGCTGCGGATGATTTCCCAGTAACGGAACAGATGCCGCATGAACCGGCGCTTCTCACTCTCCGGGAGGCCCGACCAGATGGCCTGGGTATGGGGACGAAGCGAATCGATCACGGCACGCGGGTCCATGCCGGAGGCTTGGGCGCGTGCGACCTGGCCACGAATTGCCCTGGAGACTTCCAGCAACCGGCTGGCTCCCTCGATCTCGCTGTAGAAAGAGGGCCACTGTTCGCTCTGTCGATGAGCCATGGGCAGCAGGCCGCGCCGCGAGATGGCCGTGATTTTTCCCCGGTGGCCGCGCTTTTCGAGCGTGACCAGCAAGTCCACCGTGGTCTGCCCTGTGCCAATGAGCGCGACCGGATCGTCTGGTGACAACAGGTCCAGCGCCGTGGGATGCCAGGCATTGCGAACATAGCGCTCGCTCTGGAGCACCGCGGGGTCGCCGACAGGCGGATGGCGTGACGGAAAATTGCCCAGGGGCAGCACGACCTTGTCCGCCGCCAGCGATTCGCCGCCCGAAAGTTGCACAGCGACCCGACCGGCCGTGATTTCGATATCCGTGACTTCCCCACGCCTGTGCTCGAACACCCGCGTATCCGCTCTGTCCGACACGGCCTCCGCCATCAATTCGAACACATACTCGCGCAGGAGCTTGCGCGGAACGAAGCTGCCTGACTCGGCGCGGATTCCCCGGTCACGGACCCACCGCCAGAAGTGCTCGGGATCGTCGGGCCAGGCGCCCATCCTGGCGACGGGAACGTTCAACAAAAGGTGGTCGGCATCGTTGGAATAGGCGGGCCCCATGTAGTGCTCGCCGCCCCGGTCGATCAGCCGCAGAGTCAGCGGCCCGCCGGACGGTGCCTGGCGCAACAGGTTCAGGGCGAGCAGCCGGCCCGACAACCCCGCCCCGACGATGATGATGTCCTTCACTGCCCTGCCCCTGCCTGCTGCTTTCCCGGTCTCCCATGATCCATTGCAGATCGACCGCGCGCAAACAGCGCGTCATGTCGCATCCGCCGGCACGCCACCGTGGCGTCAGTCCCGGTATTGCGCGTCACCGAAATCCGGGCATTGATCCACCGGCCCGGGATCATGCGGGTTGCGCCGGCTGTCCACCAGCCAGCAGTCGTCGAAGATCGAGCAATAGCAGTAGGTGATCGAGTTCCGGGGATTGGCGATGGCCGCCTGAAAACGGCGCGCCAGATCCGGCTCGATGGTGGAGATCATGGCCACGGTCTCGTTGGGCCTGAGCACCCGGTGGCTGATGTAGTTTCTCGCGACGGCACTGTCCGGATTTCCCTTGAGAACCTCCACCGCGTCGCGCCAGTTGCGGACCGGCGCGCCGTTGATGACCATCCGTAACTGCTTCATTCGCGCCGGACCCACACCGGCGTTGGTGAACGTCAACTTGAAGCCGGCGGCATCCCCCGTGTCGTAGTCGTGAACCGAGAGCTGTACAAAGGGCCACACGCTGGCGGCCGTCTGGCGCCGGACCGCATCGGATTCAGTGAGCGCGGCGTAGAGCGCCACCAGCGCGATGAAAATGCCAGCCACGGAAAGTACCGTCTGCCAGAAGGTGAGCCGGACAAAAATGCGCTCGGCCCGAGAGAGATCGGACGACGAGCGACGCGTGGATCGGGTCCCTTCCTGCGAGGCCTTTTCGGGCATCGGACACCTCCCTGGTCATCGTGGGCTTGCTCCTGTCCAGAGCATAGTCCGACCAGGGAGAGGCTGCCCGGCGTCAGGCGTTCGTCGAATCCGCCGCGGCCAGCGGGTCGATGGTGCGTGTCATGTACCGGCTGTAGGGGTCTTCCACATAGTCGCCAAACGGTCCGCACGGCTCAAAACCGAAGCGCTCGTAGAGACGATGCGCGGGTTCGAAGGCTTTCATGGTGCCGGTTTCCAGGCTGAGTCGGCGATAGCCACGACGCTCCGCCTCGGCCAGGATGTGGCGCAGCAGCGCGGCGGCCACCCCCTTGCGCAGGTGCGCGGCGGCCGTGCGCATGGACTTGATCTCGCCGTGGCGGGCGTCGAGTTCCTTGAGCGCACCACAGCCCATGACTTCATCGCCCTCCCAAACGGTCCAGAAGGTCACCTCCGGTTGGCGCAGGGCATCGAGGTCAAGGGCATGCACACTCTCCGGCGGCGAATGCACGGCCATGCTGTCCAGGTGCTCCTGCAGCAGGCGAATGACGGCGGGATGGGTAGCGTCGTCTGGACGTATGTTCATTGTCAGTTCTCTCTGCCGCTCCGGCGGGCGGCGATGCATTAACCCATGCCGGGAAAAAGAAGCTGGAACGCGATCAGGAGCATGCCCGTCCCGGCGACATTCCAGGCGAGCGAACGCACGATGGCCACGCCGTAGAGGGGGATATAGGCCACCCGCGCCCAGAAATAGAGCTGCGCGCCGACCTGGCTGAGAACGCCGTGCCGTCCGGACACGAGCGCCGCGAGCACCAGCGCCGCCAGTAGCGGAAAGGTTTCGAGAAAATTGGCCAGGCAACGATCGAACCGATGGGCAAGTCCGGTCAGAGGCGGGACAATCTCCTGGCGGGCACCGGCCACCCAACGGTAGCCACGTTGACGACCTGCAGAATGCGCCGCCAGCAGGACCTGCACAAAGCCCAGCAAAGCCGAGTAAACCAGCATGTGCAGTTCAATCGGCACGCACACTCATCCTTCTTGCTGCCCGGGTCGGGGTGAGGCCACGGGTCACGCCCCTCCATCGTCAGGCTTCAATGGCAACCTGAAACCAAAGACCTGGAGCCCTTCCTGCAGGAAATCCAGATCCGGCGATCGCTCGAAACCCAGGCGTTCGTACATGCCCCACGCCACCCGCATGGCGGCCGTGGTGTGCAGAACCACTTGTGAATGGCCGTGCTTTCTTGCCAGATCCAGGCACGCCTGCGTGAGTGATTTGCCAACGCCCAGACCGCGGTACCTGGGATCGACGCCCAGCAGCCGTATGCCCGAGGCGTCCCTGACCGTGGTGGCCGCTCCGCCGGAGCCATAGCTGATCATGTCGCTGAAATACACGACGCCGCCCAGCAGTTCGCCTTCGGATGACAGTGCCACCAATACCCGGGTATGCGGCCGTTCGTTCAGGTAGCCGATATTGGCCAGCTTTTCGTAATAGGCCGGCTGCTCTTCCGGCTTGGGAAAGCCTTCCAGGCCGGAATACACCTCGACCATCAATTGGCCCAGGCGCTGGTACTCGCCGGTCTGCACTTCCCGAATTTCCCGTACTGTCCTGCTCATGCACTTGCCCCCGAAACTCTTCAACGATAGTCAGTCAACTCACAGCGCGATTCAAACCGCTGTGCGCCGCTCCGCGGCGATGCGAAAGGCGATCCCCAGGAGGACGGTCCCCAGCAGAAAACGCCGGGCACGGGCGAACAGCGGTCGCCGTGACAAAGCGGAAGCCACGGCCGAGGCGCTCAGGATGACGAAACTGTGGGCCGTGGCAGCCGCCGCGATCTGCACGACGCCCAGCGCGAGTGTCTGACCCAGAACAGAACCGGCCGACGGATGAATGAACTGCGGCAGGAGCGCGCTGTAGGTCACGACAATCCTGGGATTGAGCAGGCAGGTCGCCAGCCCCCGCCGGTACAGGCGGCCGGGGGACTCATAGGCCATTGTCGTGGCACCGGATATTGCCGCTCGACTGGTAAAAGCCTTCCAGGCCAGCCACAGCAGATAGGCTACACCGGCCATGCGCACGACGTCGTAGGCAACGGGTACCGCGACAAAAAGCGCAGAGAGCCCGGCCGAGGTCGCCAGCATGTAGACAAACATGCCGGTGCAGACGCCGGCGAGGGAAGCGAAGCCCGCGAGCCGGCCCTGGCAGGCGGACCGCGAAGCCAGGTAGAGCAGATTGGGTCCCGGAGAGAGGGCCATCAGAAAAGCCACGCCGGCGAAGGAAAGGGCTGTGACCGGAGCAATCATTTTCTGTCGCTACCCGCGCCGCCCAGATCGTGTTCCTTGATCAGTGCATCGAAATACTGACGATCGGCGAGGCAATCGTCCGTGTGAGCCATGAAATCGTCGCGGCAGCCGGGATTGCAGAAGCCGACAGTCAGGGCCCGGTATTCGGCCAGGGAATCATCCGACACCGGCTTGCCGGAACGCGGACAGTATTTGTTGATTGGCGGATTCACCGGCCCTCCCCCACTGCGTGCCCGAGATTGCCTTGCGTCTGTGGATTTTTCATCAGCCAGCCATTGCCCTCATTGGCCTCGAGGAATTCCTTGATTGAGTAGTGCCCGTAGTAACCCTCGGCAATGAACGGATCCCCTTCGATGACTTCGCGCGCCGACTCCAGTGTTTCGACCGCAAGCACGAGCATGGCGCCATCATTGTCCGTGAACGGTCCGCACAGCTTCAGCTTGCCGGACAGAGCGAGGCTTTTCAGGTAGTTCACGTGCTTTTCGAGCAACTCCCGCGAAAGCGCGCCGCGTTTCTTGTCGCTCAAGGTCACGAGAAAGGTCTTTGCCATGCTCATTCTCCAGTCGTCGGGGGCATGGCTTGTGCCAGCCGGTCCCGGTCAATGAATTCCTTCAGCACCGGCCAGGTGAGCAGGGTATTTTCCAGCCACACGCCAATGCCGATCAGTGCGCCGCCGATCGCCGCGGCAGCGGTGTAGATCCAGGGACTCACGGCCTCTGATTCCATGAAAGCCAGCGAAAAACAGACCAGCAGCACGAACCACCCAGTCACTTTGATCAGCCGCATGACCCGGCGCAGCCGCGTGAGTTGCCGCGGCTCGTCGGTCAGCATGCGATGAAGGTCTGCGACGATCTTGTCGCGATGAGCTTTCTTCATGACAGATGCCCCCTTTGCCGACCGCCCAACGACATGCGCAGGATGTGCTGCGGACCCGCCCTGCCACCGTGGTACAACTCGCCGGTGTCACTGAATCCGCCGGCGAGATAGACCTTGAGGGCGCCGCGATTGCGGCAGTTCACCGTCAGGGCAATGGACGGGTACTCGCCATAGCTGGCCTCGAGATAGGGCCCGAGCGCCAGACAGGCGGCCTTTCCGTAGCCTCTCCCCTGGTAGCGCCGATCGATGAAAAAGGCGCGCAGGCCAAGTTCGCCGGGGAAACTGAAGGGATAGGTGTCGCCGTATACGGTATCCAGATTGAAAAAGCCAATGACTTCCTGGCCCGCGTGGATGGCGTGGTAATGGCTGGTCTCCACCGCCTTCTCGAGAAGGGAACTCATCCGGCCGACGAAGGGCAGCTGCTCCTCGGCGACACCCAGACGGGCCACCGTGGAAAACGTTTCGGGAAAAAGTCTCGCAAACGT
The DNA here is from genome assembly GCA_050115425.1 of Gammaproteobacteria bacterium. Classification (GTDB taxonomy): domain Bacteria; phylum Pseudomonadota; class Gammaproteobacteria; order Natronospirales; family JASFQN01; genus JASFQN01. Next base: position 8,252 of record JASFQN010000106.1, read on the forward strand.
CAGCATGATACCGGGGCGATTGCCCGCCGATGGACAAGGCGGATATTTTACAGGACCTTCGCCCCCGTGGAAGTCTGGACTGAGTCTTGATCCGGATGGTATTCCGACTGCCACGGCCGTTGCGGGCCGGGAGCCGTTTCGCGCCGGGCCCCTACTTGCGGAAAATATTCACCAGGATCGTCAGGACGATGCTCACGATGAGCATCGAGGTGATGGGAATGAATATCCGCGTGTTGCCGGACTGGTAGCGGATGTCCCCCGGCAGGCGGCCGAACCAGTTGAGCAGCCAGGGTGTGTAGTTCCACGCCACGCCGAGCACGATCAGCACCAGTCCGACGATAATCAGGGCCCGGCTCACCGCTTGATGTGTTCGATGTCGGTGTGATCGACGAGATTCCACTCGCCGCTGTTGCGATACAGGCGCTTGCCCAGGCGCGGGTAATCGCCCACATCCTGGGCCAGGCGCTGGCCGATGACCAGGCAGACCAGCGGCTCGTCACCGTCATTGACCATGTCATGCGCGAT
>JASFQN010000107.1:0-8552 GCA_050115425.1 Gammaproteobacteria bacterium
GCAGCGCTGTCTTGTGGGGCACTCAACATTATGGCTCAGTCAAAAGGAGGGACAACGCGGACACTTGATGCCACAGAATTGACAATGGTTAGCGGGGGCGGCGGCGTTGGTTCAGACTGCTTATCCGCAGTCAATAGCGCAAGTGCTTCGGTAGGAGCAGTTGCTGGCGCTGGAATATTGGGCCTTGCGGGCGCAGCACTGGGCGGTCCCGTGGGCGCGAGAATTGGTGGCCGAGCCAGGGGGGCCGCCGGTGCGATGGTGGGAGGTCTCGTCAGTGCAGGATATGCGGCGTCACACGCCCCCTCGTGCAAACAAATCAGTGAGGACAAGGACGACGCGGGTAACGACAAGTCGGAATAGTTGTCTGGATTACATTTATTTCAAAAAAGAGATAATAATTATCTGATAATTCAGAATTGCGTAGAACATATTCTTCCCCACGACGTCAGTGCCGAGCTGCCAGTCCGGCAGCTCTCTTTTTTGCACGTAAATCTTTCACCCCGGTAGTCCGTAATGCTGCGGCCAGCCATTTTTCACTCAACTGCCTGAAGCCCGTTCATCCTTTTCAGGGTGTTCTCCAATCGCTGTTTGTATGCGTGAAAGACCGCCTTCTGCCCCTGCGTCGGAGCGGCATCGGACAACTCCAGCCGGGCGGCGACGTCGTCCAGCGCGTCGGCGATGCTCTTGAATGAATCCCCGCCATCGGTGCGCAGGTTTTTCAGGGCCTTGATGGTGTCCGGAGAAGCACCGCGTTTCTCGAGACGTTCGAGAAGCTCACCGCTTTCCCGGTAGGCCGTCACCGCCCGTTGCAGCGTCGCCGAAATCCGGTTCTCGAAGGCAAGCTGCCCGGCCAGTGCATCGTTGCTCACCTTGACCCGCGGATCCATGCGAATCTCGAGCGGCGCGGTGTAGTCATGCCCGCCGACGCTCAGCGTCACCGTGTAGTGGCCGGGCACGGCGAAGGCGCCCTGCGGCACGAGCGGCGTGTCGCCCGGAAACACGGCCGAGATCGAGTACTGGTATTCGATGGCCGGCGGACGCGGGTAGCGCAGGTTCCAGACGAATCGATGCATCCCGGCGCCGCCTTCCAGCCTTGGCTCGCGCCCCGCCCATTCCTCCTCGAAGTACCGTTGTGCGGGCAGCTCTCCGGTTTCCTGCTCGCTGGAGAAACGCCTCACGACCCTGCCGTTGGCGTCGGTGAACGTGAGCGTGACCGGCCCATCAGCCGGCCCGGCCAGCCAGTAGTCAATGACCGCGCCAGTCGGCGGGTTGTGCGCCTTGGGCTCGGAGGGTGGCGGCGGCGTGTCGCGGTTGGCATCGGAGCGCATGCGAATCGCCACGGCCGGGGTGAAAAGATGCGCCGGCTCACGAGCCGTTTGCGCGCTCAGCTCACGCAACGGCGCAATGTCGTCCAGCGACCAGAATCCACGGCCCATGGTGGCGGCCACCAGGTCGTCGCCGTGCACGGTCAGGTCGCGCACAGAGGTCGTGGGCAGGTTGAGGCCCAGCGGCTGCCAGTGCCCGCCCGCATCGAACGATACATAGACGCTGCGGTTGGTGCCCGCGAACACCAGACCGCGCCGCACCGGATCCGCAGCCACGCTGGCCACATACTCGTCGGCGGGCAGGCCGTGGGTAATGGATTTCCAGTGTTTGCCGCCGTCGTCCGTGCGGAACATGACCGGCCGATGATCGTCCAGGCGATGCGTGTCCACGGCGACATAGGCGCCTTCGGCGTCAAACGGCGAGGGCGCGATGGAATCGATACGCCCCCATTCCGGCATGGCCTTCGGGGTGACGTTCTTCCAGTGGCCGCCGCGATCGGTGGACAACTCGATGCGGCCGTTGTCGGTGCCGACCCAGAGCGTATCCGGCCGTTTCGGCGAGGGGGCGATGGCATAGATCACTCCGAAGCCACAGGCGGTGGCGGCGGAGAGATCGGCGGGTTCGCAATCCACGCCCTCCCGGGTCTGGCCGGTCAGGTCGGGGCTGGCGGACTCCCAGTGGGCGCCATCGTCATTGGAGCGGAACAGCGACTGCGCGCCGAAGTAGAGCGGATGCGCGTCTTCCGTACCGAAGGCGATGGGGGTAATCCAGGTATAGCGATACTTTACCTTGCGCGGATCAGCGCCGTAGGACGAAACCGGCCAGGGCGATACGTCGGTCACCTGGTGGGTCGTTGCGTCCCAGCGCGACACGTAGCCGCCGAGGCCGCTGCCGAAGACCGTTTCCGGGTCACCGGGCCTGGGAATGTCGAAGTCGCGTTCGTCGCCACCTACCGGATGCCATTCGCGCGGGCCAATCACGCCGTCCGGCCCGCGACTGCGGATCGCCACGGTCCCGGAATCCTGCTGACCGCCGTAGATCCAGTAGGGAAAGCGATCGTCGGTGGCGACATGGTAGAACTGCGCGGTCGGCTGGTTGTACCAGCTCGACCAGCTCCTGCCACCGTCCACGGTCACCACGCAGCCCTGGTCGGCCGCGGTCACCATGTGATCCGGCGCGGCGGGATTGATCCAGAGAAAATGGTAGTCGTCACCGCCGGGGGACCCCTTCACAATGGTGAAATGGGCGCCGCCGTCGGTGGACTTGTGGATCGATCGGCCCACGACATAGACCGTATCCCGGTCATCGGGCGCCGCCGTGACACGGCCGAAATAGTCGCTGGCCAGTTCCGGATCGGCGTTCTCCAGCGTCCAGGTCGCGCCGCCGTCATCCGAGCGATAGAAGCCGCTCCGGCCACTGGCAGCCACCACAGTGGCATAAATGCGCCGCGCCTCACTGCCCCGCGCAACCGCAAGGCCCACGCGGCCCAGCGATCCGGCCGGCAGCCCCTTGCCGGCGACCTTCGTCCAGGTGGCGCCGCCGTCGGTGCTCTTGTAGATGCCGGATCCGGGGCCAGCCTGGGTCATGTAGTAGTCCAGCCAGGGATGCATGCGCATCTGCCATGCGGCCGCATAGACAACCTCCGGATGGGCCGGATCGCGGGCCAGGTCCACAAAACCGGTGTCGGCATTGACGTAGAGCGCCTTCTTCCAATGCCTGCCGCCGTCTGTGCTGCGGTAGATGCCGCGTGCGGTATTGGCGCCAAACATGTGTCCGAGTGCGGCTACCAGCACATGCTCCGGGTTGTCAGGATCAACCAGGATGCGTCCGATATGGCGCGTATTCGCGAGGCCGATGTGCGTCCAGGTCCTGCCGCCGTCGTCGGAGCGGTACATGCCGTTGCCCGCCGCGCTGTCATAGCGCGCGGCCACCTGCCCGGTCCCGACGTAAATCACTTCCGGGTTCGAGGGCGCGATGGCCAGCGCCCCGACAGTGGCCGATTTTTCGTGCTGCATCAGCGGCTGCCAGGTACGCCCGGCGTTGGTCGTCTTCCAGATACCGCCATCGGCGGCGCCAAAATAGAAGGTGTTCGGCTGATCGGGAATGCCGGCGGCCATGGTGGCCCAGCCACCCCGGAACGGACCGACCAGACGCCACTGCAGACCCTGGTAGAGGGAAGCGGGGGGCTGGCTGGCAGATGCGACGGGGGCGCCAAGGAAAACGAAGAGGACGAGGAGGAGACGCGGGCGGAACGACATCAACACACTCCGGGAAAGCCTTGCGGAATGGCCGATTATGCGCCGCGCCCGATGGGGTTTCCAAATCGGGGGCGTCTCACCCCGCCATCAGACGCGCGTGCCAGGCCGACACCACCAGGTAGACGGCCACGCCGATCACGACCACCAGAATATCGCGTGTCCAGGGCAGCCGCCGTTCCTGGAGCGCGGCACCCCGCCGATTGGCCGAAATCATGTCCACCAGCGCATAGACACCGAAGCTGGCGAACAGCAACAGTCCCGCCAGGTCCCCGTTGGCGAACAGGTGCCCCACCGACCAGAGAACGACGCCCCAGAGCATCGGATGTCGCGTGTAACGCTTCACGTTCGAGGGCACATAAGCCGCCACCAGCAGGATCAGGGCGACCAGCATGAGGGCAACCGTGAGGCGATAGCCGTGGGCCGGTGGCGAATAGACGCTGACAGCCGGCGCCAGCCGCATGCCGCGGACAATCAGCAACAGCCCGCCCAGCGACACGAGCGAAAAGAACCCCTTGTACAGGCCGTTTCCCAGGCGCGCCCTCAGGCCTTCCCTCAAAGGAGGCACCGTGGGCAGAAGGTGCACACCCAGAAATAGCACGAGCCCGGCAACCAGTGTGGTCATGATCCGCTCCCCTCCGCCCCGTGAGGCCGGCTGGCGGGTGCCGGCAATTCGTAGAGCACGACGTCGATATCCGGCAGACGTGCCACCATTTCGCTGCCCAGCCCGCGACGCACGAAGTGCATGCCAATCTTTTCCATGACCCGGATGGAGGCGACGTTGTCGGGATGGGCGATGGCCACCAGATACGGCAGCGCCATGATCTGGAACCCCCAGTTCGCGGCACCGCGCGCGGCCTCCGTGGCCAGGCCCCGACCCCAGTAGTCCTTCCATATCCACCAGCCCAGCTCGAACTGACCTGGAATATCGTGCGGCTGCAGCCCGCAGATGCCGATCGCGTCGCCGGTCTCACGCAATTCCACCGCGCCCATGCAGGCGCCATGGATTTCGAGATTGCGGGCCTGGCGCGCCAGGGTTTCATCCACGCGCTCTCTGGGCCAGGGTTCGCCGTTGGACATGTAACGCATCATTTCGCTGTCGGCGACCCAGCGTTCCATGGCGGGCCGGTCCTCGGGACGCCAGGCACGGATGACCAGTCGCGCGGTATCGATTCGAAATTCAGTCACGGGCCGGACTCCTCAAAGCACCAGGGGCTCAGGTTCGAGCAATACACCGAAGCGGGCGCAGACCGTCTCGCGAATGCGCTCGGCCAGCGCCCAGATCTCCGCCCCGGTGGCGCCGCCATGGTTGACCAGCACCAGGGCATGCTGCTCCGAAACGCCGGCATCACCCACGCGCAGTCCCTTGAGCTGGCACTGCTGGATGAGCCAGGCAGCGGAGAGCTTCACCTGCCCGGCACCGGCCGGAAACTGCGGCAAGTCGGGCCAGTCGGTACGCATGTCGCGCGCACGTTCCTCGCCAACCAGGGGATTCTTGAAAAAGCTGCCGGCGTTGCCGAGGCGCGCGGGATCCGGAAGCTTGCGTCTGCGCAGGCGCTCCACGGCTCTGGCCACATCCGCCGGCGCCGGCTGACGCACAGCCATTTCGGCAAGCTCTTCCCGCACGCCGGCATATTCGAGCATCAGGGAACGCTCGCGTGGCAGACTGAAATCCACGGCGGTGACGATGTAACGCCCCGGGCGATGCTTGAATACCGAATCCCGGTAAGCGAACCTGCAGTCGGCCGCGCGGATGCTCACCTGCCTGGACGCTTCGCGGTCCCAGGCATGGACCGCGGCGATGAATTCACTGACTTCGGTGCCGTAGGCACCAATGTTCTGGATCGGCGCCGCACCCACCGAGCCGGGAATCAGAATCAGGTTCTCCAGTCCCGCCAGCCCCTGGCCGAGCGCCCAGCGCACGAAATGGTCCCAGTTCTCGCCGGCCGCCACGCGCAACTGGACGCGGCCGGGTTCACTGGCGAGCGTCTCGATCCCGCGGGTGGCCATGTGCAGCACGACACCGGGGAAATCGGTGGTAAACAGCACATTGCTGCCACCACCGAGCACGAGGGGCGAGATGCCGGCCAGCTCGCGACGGGCGAGGACCTCGCCGAGCACCCCGGGGTCGGTGATCTCGACCAGCAGACGTGCCCTGGCCGGCACGCCGAAGGTCGTGCGTCCGGCGAGCGCGGCGTCGCGCAGGAATCTTGCGCCGCCGGTGGTATGGGAAGAATGCAGTGTCATTGCGGTCCGATTCGGGGGCCCGTCCGCGCAATCCGGCCGATGGCGCGGCAAAACAGAATATTAGCAGACGCGGCCCCGACCGCCGCGCAGGCGGCGCAAGGAAAATAAAAAGAGCCGGCAATGCCGGCCCTTTTCAATCAGCGCGTGTGTGCGCACCATCTACTTGTCGGCAAACTTCACGAAGTCCGCCTTCAGCGCCACACCGGCCATCAGAAAGCCCGCGCCGCATTCATATCTGGTCTTGCTGCTGAACTCGTTGTTGCGATAGTTGCTGCGGATATTGATCACACCATCCGCCCCCAGCTTGTGCGCACGCTCCTGGAGTTCGAGCATGGCCGACAGGAAGACCCATCGACAGGCTTCTTCATCTTCCTTGTTCAACGCATTGGTCTTCTTGTTGGTAGCATATTCACCAAAATTCTTTGCCACGGCAGGATGTTCCTGATCGCCGAAATAGTACCTGATAGTCGAATCGAGTTGGGACTTGGCTTCAGGCATGGCGAGCGCCTTCTGAATGGGCAGCTTGTAGTGGGTGTCCCTGGCGCTGGCAGCCGCCGGCAGCAAACACAACGCGGCAAGCCCCGCAATAGCGATCTTTCGGACTGTCATTTCTTTCAGGCTCCTTCTTTTCCGAGATTCCGATTGTTGTCGAATTGAATTCGACCCCTTTCCCCAGCGAGGTCAGGCACAGTCTACTCGAGGCTAGTCTCGGTCTGCACGATGGGTCACCAGCAGAATCACGACCGCGACCGCCACACCGGTACCGAAGCCCGCCGCAGCCACACTCAGTATGCGCGTCTCGGTGAGGCCGGCCAGCCCTTCCATTGCCAACAGCACAAGCATGCCCAGCCCGAACAACGCCAGGCCCCATTGCCAGAGGCCGCGATAGAGCACGAAGCGAAGCGCGCGCAGCGAGCGACGCCGATCAGTGTCTTCACCGGCTTGTTTGTCAGGATGATTCACAAGGCAAGCGCGAAACGTATCCACATTGCGAGCAGGATACCCACTCCAAGCAGGAATGCGGCGAATCGGTGCGGAACATAATTGTAGGCAATGTGGATGATGCTGTGGACCACCCGGCTGGCGACGAATGCCCAGGCCAGCCAGATGAAGGTGGCATCCGCCCGCCCGGTGACGAGCAGGAAGGCGATCAACGCATAGAACAGCACCGGCAACTGCAGAAGATTGTGGTAATTGTTGGCAATCTGCGCCGGAAGCGCGGGAATCTCGTAGCCCTGGTTCAGCCGGAAATAGCGGGCATCGATTTGACGTCGGCTGATCCCGATGAATCGACTGGCGCCCATCAGCATGGCCACGATGAAAGTCTGCGCGGCCAGCGCCAGTGCCGGCCAGAGAATCAAGTCGGATTGCATATGGAGCCCCCCTTGTTGTCCGCGGTCGCGGCGGGCCGGGTATACTCGCGCCTTTCCGTCCGCGCCTGCCGCCAAAAACGATGGCAGTCCGACGTCGGCCTGTCCAGGGGGACGAATGCTTTCGATGCTCCACCGCCGCGTGCTGCAGATCGCGGTGCCGATGATCCTCTCCAACCTCACCGTGCCTTTGTTGGGCATGGTGGATACGGGCGTGGTCGGCCATCTCTCCGATGCGGCCTATCTGGGTGCGGTGGCCGTGGGCTCGACGCTATTCAACTTCCTCTATCTGGGTCTCAATTTCCTGCGCATGGGCACCACCGGCGTCACCGCGCAGGTCCACGGTCGCGAAGACGGCGACGCAATGCGCGGCGCACTCGGTCAGAGCGTACTCCTCGCGCTGGGACTCGCGACCCTGCTGCTGCTTTGTCAGTGGCCGCTGCGCCAGCTCGGCCTGGCGCTGATCGGCCCGAGCGCGGATGTGCACCGCTTTGCCGCCGTGTATTTCGACATACGCATCTGGAGCGCACCGGCGGTGCTCGTCAACTATGCGCTGCTGGGCTGGTTCCTGGGCATGCAGAACGCGCGCCTTCCCCTGTTGCTGATGCTCGTGATCAACCTCGCCAATATCGGCCTTGATCTCGGCTTCGTGCTCGGGCTGGGCATGACTGTGGACGGTGTGGCGCTGGCCTCGGTGATCAGTGAATATCTGGGCACGGCGGTGGGCTTGTGGAGCATGTGGCGGATGCTTGGCCAATACCCGGGCCGCTGGTGCAGGGAGGAACTGCTCGACCGGACCAAGCTGCGCCGGCTGGCCGGGATCAACGCCAACATCTTCATCCGCACCATCTGCCTGGTATCGGCCTTCGCCTTCTTCACCAGCCAGGGCGCTCGCCAGGGCGATCTGATCCTGGCGGCCAACGCGGTGCTGCTCACTTTCCAGACCTTCATGTCCTACGGGCTGGATGGTTTTGCGCACGCCACGGAGGCGCTGGCGGGCCGCGCCATTGGACGCGGCGATGCCACCGAGTTCCGGCGCGTGCTGCGCGCCTGCCTGCAATGGTCCGGCGGCCTCGCTTTGATCTACTCGCTGGGTTATGCCCTGGCGGGCGTGGGTCTGATCCACCTCCTCACCGATCTGGCCACGGTTCGCGCCAGCGCGGAACGCTTCCTGCCGTGGATGGTGCTGTCCCCCTTGATCTCCGTGTGGCCGTTCTTCTACGACGGTGTATTCATCGGCGCGACCCGGGCGCGGGAGATGCGCAATGCCATGCTCTTCTCGCTACTGGCCTGCTACCTGCCGGCCTGGTATCTGTTGCGCCCGTTCGGCAACCACGGCCTGTGGGCGGCGCTG
>JASFQN010000108.1:0-8535 GCA_050115425.1 Gammaproteobacteria bacterium
CCGCTCGCTTTGTTGCTCGTCATTCACGTAGCGCTGCTACGTCACAATCCTCGCGCCGCGCGAGTGACCAACACAGGCGCGGCCACGCCCCGATCCAGGGCCGACCCGAGGTTCCAATGTGTCTGTCGTATTGAGGAGGCAGGCGTGTTGGCGCAGGTTTGCGCCAACCCCTCCGGGGGCCGGCCTGTGTCGGCCGCTCGCTTTGTTGCTCGTCATTCACGTAGCGCTGCTACGTCACAATCCTCGCGCCGCGCGAGCGACCAACACAGGCGCGGCCACGCCCCGATCCAGGGCCGACCCGAGGTTCCCGTCTCTTCGCTCGTTGAAGCGTGCAGCGCTGCGCCAACCGCCCGGGCTGGCCGTTGTGCCACCCTTTTCGTCGCACTATCTCTGATAACTGATGTTTTGCCTGGAACCTAGGGCACGAACAACTGAAGGGGGGAACCTCCGATCAAAGGTTCTTCAGGCTGGCGCTGAGGTCGGCCTCGTCGGTGCCCGGGCGGGCGCCGAATACCACGATTGTCTTGCCTGCGACCGAGACCAGGCCCTGTTCTTCAAGGGCCTTGAGCACACGGCCGGCCATTTCCCGGGAGCAGCCCACGAGGCGGGCGATTTCCTGGCGGCTGATTCGGATCTGCATGCCGTCGGGATGGGTCATGGCGTCGGGCTCGTTGCACAGGTCGAGCAGGGCGCGTGCGACACGGCCGGTGACATCCAGGAACGCCAGATCGCCGACCTTGCGCGTGGTACGGATGAGTCGCGTAGCGAGCTGTCCGGACAGTTCGAAGAGCAGGTCCGGATCGTCATGGGCAAGCTGGCGGAAGCGTGGATACGAAATTTCGGCCAACTGGCACTCCGTGCGCGTGCGCACCCAGGCACTGCGACTGGGCTTTTCCTGGAAAAGCCCCATCTCCCCGAAGAACTCGCCACGGTTGAGGTAGGCCACGACGATCTCGTTGCCGTTTTCATCCTCGATCACCACCGCGACCGAGCCCTCGACAATGAAATAAAGCGTGTCCGGAATATCACCCGCGTGGATGATGACCGTCTTGTTGGGGAACTGGCGAACGTGACAGTGTTGCAGGAACCGGTCGACAGCCGGTACCCCGAATGGTTTCTTCACGTCTTTTGGCATCTGTACTCCGCCAGTGGTCTGGAAAATGGCATGTCCGGAACCCCTGGGCGCTGCCGACGCGGTCGCTTGAGGAGGCCCCGACGCAAGGCGCGGCCCGCGTTACAGCGGGCAGGCGTCATCGCGCCGAAGCGACGCCTCTCGATGCCGGTCGCCAGTGGGCGCAGAGATCGCGCCGAGACTACACTACAATCGATGCGCGGTGCGACCACCAAAAGCTCTGCGGCTACGGGCGCTTCTGGGTCAATCCAAAGATTCCCTTGTAATATAGCGGGGTCGGAATGGCAAGCCTCGGCGGCGGCGGTGTTGCATTGAAAGGCCAAGCGCCCTATCCTCTCGCGCCTTCCTCCATGCCGGGCAGACTCCCGGGAGCAGGCCATGCCACTTCCCCCCATTGCCGGTCTTCGCCATGTCGCGCTCAACGTCGTCGATCTGGAGCGATGCGAGCACTTTTATGTCGACCTTCTGGGTATGGCGGTGGAATGGCGGCCGGATGCGGACAATGTGTACCTGAGTTCGGGCTGCGACAACCTGGCCCTGCACAGGGTCCCGGAGAGCAGCTTGACGGGCGGTGGCCGCCTCGACCATATCGGGGTGATCCTGCGCCGCCCGGAAGATGTGGATGCCTGGGCCGAGTTTCTCGAGTCCGAGGGGGTGACGCTGAGGACTCGGCCGCGGACGCACCGCGACGGTGCTCGCAGTTTCTATTGCGAGGATCCGGAGGGCACGGTGGTGCAGGTGATTCACCATCCTCCGATAGCGGACAAATGCCGATGAACGGCCTCATTCGGTCGTATCCGGAGCCCGCGCTATCCTGTGCCACGCGGGGCCGGCCGGGCATGCTGCTGTTGCGAAGCAGCACGAGCGGGGGCAGGGCAGGTGAAGCCGGTCCGGCCCGGGTCCATTCGCGGATGCCGGGGAACGATTGACCGGTCCACGGTTTTTGGGCCGTCTTTGTTTGTCCCGAAGGGGGTGGCCATGTGCATTGAAGTGGGTGTAGAGCGATGACGAAGCTGAAGCTGCACGGATTCAACAATCTGACCAAGACGCTCAGCTTTAATATCTATGATATCTGCTATGCGAAGACCGAGCGGCATCGCAAGGAATACATCGAGTATATCGATGAAGCCTACAATGCCGAACGGCTGACGCAGATTCTCACCGATGTGTCCAACATCATCGGTGCCAATATCCTGAATATCGCGCACCAGGATTACGAGCCCCAGGGCGCTTCGGTCACCATGCTGATTTCCGAAGAACCGGTCTCCTCGGCCTTGCTGGCCAACTCCAACACCGAGGCGCCCGGTCCGCTCCCGGAGGCTGTGGTCGGTCACCTCGACAAGAGCCACATCACGGTCCACACCTATCCGGAAAGCCACCCGGACAACGGCATCAGCACGTTCCGTGCCGACATTGACGTGTCCACCTGCGGTCGCATTTCACCCCTCAAGGCCCTGAATTACCTTATCCATGTATTCGAGTCGGACATTGTCACGGCAGATTACCGCGTGCGCGGATTCACGCGTGACGTGAAGGGCAACAAGCACTTCATTGATCACAATATCGATTCCATCCAGAACTTCATGTCCGAGGACACGCGCGAGAAATACCGGATGGTCGATGTCAACGTGTACCAGGAAAACATCTTCCACACGAAAATGATCCTGAAGGAATTCGATCTCGACAATTACCTGTTTGGCACTGGTGCGAGCGAGTTGTCCGAGGAAGAAGCTGCCGAGATTTGCGCGCGCCTGGAATACGAAATGCACGAGATATTCTATGGCCGGAACATGAGCCGGGGCGGGCAGTCGGAAATCTAGCCGCCGCACCGCCGAGGCGCGGGCAGTGTCATGAAGAAAGGGAGCCGCTGGCTCCCTTTTTCGTGATCGAGCGCCATTCGAAGGCCGGCTTCGGCGTATCCCTAGATACGATGCGCCAGGGTCGTCATCACCCGCGATGCCATGCGCATCAGTCCACGAACGGGGTTGGGAAGCTCCGCACCGCCTGCCTCGCGTGCGATATTGCCATGGTGTTCCTCGTCGGTGCGCATCTGCGCGATGATCGCCCGGCTGCGGTGGTCGCCGGGCGGCAGGCGGGTCAGGTGCCCGTCAAGGTGCTCCACGACCTGGCGTTCGGTTTCCGCCAGGAAGCCGAGACTGATGCGGTCGCCGGCCAGGCCGGCGCCGGCGCCAATGGCCAGTGCGCCGAGGTACCAGAAGGGACCGAGATAGCTGGTATGGCCGCCGAGTTCGCGAACGCGCTCTTCACACCAGGCGAGATGATCGGTTTCCTCGTCCGCCGAGCGGCGCAGGGCTTCGCGATTGGTTTCGGCTCGAGCGCTCAGGGCCTGGCCCTGGTAGAGCGCCTGCGCGGCGACCTCGCCGGCGTGGTTCACGCGCATGAGTCGCGCGGACTCGCGAATTTCGGCTTCGCTCAGGTCGGTGTCGGCGATGCCGGCCGCGGGGTTGGCGCGTCCGGCCTGATTGGCGCCAGCCATCGTGCGCAGGCCGCGATCAAACTCGGTGATCAGCCGGTCAATGGAGCTCAACTGGATCGATTTCATCGCAACAGTATACCTCTTCGCGGCTGCCGCCCGGCCAGCGATTCCGCCACGAGGGAGACAGGATGGCGAACCGTGACAGCTCGGCCGGCAGTCGTCAGGCCGGCGCGCAACTGCATTGCACAGCCGATATTGGAACTGAGCAGCCAATCCGGGGCGGCCTGGCGCACTCGCCGGACTTCCCGTTCCAGCAGGCGCGCGCTCATGGCGCGCTGGTTGATCACATAGCTGCCGGCGGCACCGCAGCAATGATCGTCGCCGGGCAGGGGCGCGACTGTGACCCCCGGAACGGCGCCAATCAGGCGGGCGACGTCGGCATCACCGCGCAGCACATTGCGCAGGGTGCAGGGCTGATGGACCACGACGCGCCGCGACACATCGCCCAGCCGATCACGAAATTCATCCAGGCGCCGGACCAGGAAGCTGCTGATGTCGAGAACGCGGGCCGCAAACTCCGCGCCCTCTCCGGCACGGACGGCCAGCCGCGGGTAGTCGAGCAGGGTGGCCGCGCAACCGCTCGCGGTGGTGATGATGGCGTCGAACCCGCCGGTGAATGCCGAAAGATTCGCATGGGCAAACTCGCGGGCAGCATCCGGCTGACCGGCATGCTGATCCAGCGCCCCGCAGCAGCCCTGGTTTTCCGGAATGGTCACTTCATAGCCAAGGCGCGTGAGAACAAAGACTGCATCGCGAGCGGTACGGGTATCGAATTCGCCCGCAAGGCAGCCAATGAAGAGCGCCACGCGGCCCCGGCGTTCACCAATGCCTGGGTGAACGCCCGGCGCCGGCGGTGCGTCCGCCGGCCCGGGCATTGACGCCAGGCGCCGCAGCCAGCGGGGCCACGGACCGCGAGCGCCAAGATGGAGCAGACCCAGCCGGCGCAACGCGCGTACCACTCGACCGAACCGGCGCAGGCGACCCGGCCGTGCAACCAGGGCGTGCAGGCGGCGATCCCACACGGTGCGTGCCGGATACAGATGAGCCCGGGCGGCATCAATCAGCTTGCCGTAGGGGACGTTGGCGGGGCAGACCCGTTCGCAGGCGCGGCAATCCAGGCAACGGTCCAGATGGCCGGCGGAGACCGGGTCGGGCTTGAGCTGACCGCTGGCGAGGCCCTGCATCAGAGCAATGCGCCCGCGAGGTGAGTCACCTTCGTCGCCGGTCTCGAGCCAGGTGGGGCAGTGAGGCAGGCACAGACCGCACTTCACGCAGCGATCGGCGTCCTCGAGAGGGAAGCGGGGTTCTTCAACTGTTTGATAATCCAACAAAAATCTTCTCGCTCCGTATCATGGCGGGCAATGGCGCCGGATTGTCTCGCCACAGGATTTTCCGACTCCTGTTATCATACGCTTCCCGGCGGAGGCATATGAGCCGAGTCCGCGGCTCGCCAGCCGGCGGCCTGTTTCCACCCCAATGGATCAAGGAGATAACCTTGCGTGCGATCGGGTTGTTGCTGATGTTCGGCCTCGCTGCCGCCAGCCAGGTGGCGCGGGCCGATTCCATCTGGGAAGACATCGACATGCCGGACGCAGCCGATATCGGAGGCGACGCTACGGGCCAGACGGCCTGGGGCGGCAAGGTCAATCTGGGCTATCTGGCGACCAGCGGCAACACCGAAACAACGAGCCTGAACACCAAGGGCGTGGTGGGCCTGCGCAGCGGCGACTGGCAGCATGTGTTGATGGCCGAGGCCATTCGCGCCACCGAATCCGGCCAGACGACTGCCAAACGGACGCAGGCCGCGGAAAAGAGCGAGTATTCATTCAGCGAACACAACTACGTGTTCGGATTATTGAATTATGAAAAGGATGAATTCAGCGGCTTCGACCGGCGCACGTCCGAGGCTGTCGGTTACGGACGACGCATTCTCCATGACGACAGCCAGACATTGGACCTCGAAGCGGGTGTCGGTGCCCGGCAGACCGAATTCACCGACGGGTCGTCGCGACGCGCCTCCATACTGCGGACGGCCGGCGACTATTCCCTGAAATTGAGCGACACCGGATCTTTCAGCGAGGAACTCGCCGTGGAGGCGGGCCGCGACAATACCTACACGGAATCGGTCACCTCGCTGACCTCCAGCCTGACCGGCACCCTGGCCTTGCAGGTGAGCTACACCGTCAAGCACAACAGTACGGTGCTGGCCGGACGCGAGAATACCGACACCTTTACGTCGGTTTCCCTGCAGTATTCCTTCTGAGAAGTCCCTGATGAGTTACTACAAGCGCCACATATTCTTCTGCACCAATGAACGCCATGACGGACGGCCATGTTGCCATGATCATGACGCCGAGGGCATGCGCAAGCGCGCCAAGCAACGGGCAAAGGCTCTGGGGCTGGCCGGCAAGGGCGGTGTGCGCGTCAACAGGGCGGGCTGCATGGACCGTTGCGAGGAAGGTCCGATCGCCGTCGTATACCCCGAGGGGGTATGGTACACCTACGTCGACGAAGAGGATGTCGACGAGATCGTGGACGAGCACCTCGCCCACGGCCGTGTCGTGGACCGGCTGAAGATATGAATTTGTCCGCAAACCCCTGTATCATGGGGGTTTCGCGGCATTCCCCGGTGGCCCGAAACGGGCCCGGACATTGCTTGAAATGGTCCGGGTTCTCGGGTAGTATTGCCGCCCTTTCGATGCACTGGATTTCCTGGAGCGGAGCCAGATGAAGACTTTTACTGCAAAGCCGGACGCCGTGAAGCGCGACTGGTACCTCGTGGACGCCACGGACAAGACCCTGGGGCGTCTCGCGACGGAGATCGCGCGCCGGCTGCGGGGCAAGCACAAGCCCGAATATACCCCGCACGTGGACACCGGTGATTACATCGTTGTGGTCAATGCGGAAAAGATCCGTGTGACCGGCAACAAGCTGCGTGACAAGACCTACTATCACCACACCGGCTTTATCGGCGGAATCAAGTCGATCACGCTGGACAAGCTGCTGCAGAAGGCGCCCGAGCGGGCCATCCAGCATGCGGTGAAGGGCATGCTGCCGAAGAACCCGCTGGGTCGCGCCATGTTCCGCAAACTCAAGGTCTATGCGGGCAGTGAGCACCGTCACGAGGCGCAGCAGCCGCAGCCCCTGGATATCTGAATCTTTCGTCGAGTAAATACTGATGGCAAACAACCAATTCTACGGAACCGGCCGCCGCAAGACTTCGACCGCGCGTGTGTTCCTGCGCCCGGGCAGCGGCAAGATCGTCGTGAACGCCAAGCCGCTGGATGAATACTTCGGTCGCAAGACAGCGCGCATGATCGTGCGCCAGCCGCTGGAACTGGTCGACATGGTCGAGAAGTTCGACGTCACCGTGAATGTATCCGGTGGTGGCGGCACCGGTCAGGCCGGCGCCATCCGTCACGGCCTGACCCGCGCCCTGATGGCCTATGACGAGGAACTCCGCGGTTCGCTGCGCAAGGCCGGTTACGTGACACGCGATGCGCGTGCCGTCGAGCGCAAGAAGGTCGGTCTGCACAAGGCCCGCCGCGCGCCGCAGTACTCCAAGCGCTGATCCGGCCAACCGCCTATTGGGGGATCGTCTAGCGGTAGGACTACGGACTCTGACTCCGTCAACCCAGGTTCGAATCCTGGTCCCCCAGCCATAAAAAAACCCCGCCCCCGGCGGGGTTTTTTTATGGCTTGGCGACCCGCCCTGGTTCGAACCTGTCGTTCGACAAAATCGCCGGGAGCGATTTTGAACAGCGCCGCCAGCGGCGCTGGCCCCGAAGGGGCGGCGGGCACGGAAAGCCCGCCGTAATCCTGGTCCCCCAAGGTGGCATGCTCGGCACGGCCTGACCATCCCCGCCCCCGGCGGGGTTTTTTTATGGCTGGGCGACCCGCCCTGGTTCGAACCTGTCGTTCGACAAAATCGCCGGGAGCGATTTTGAACAGCGCCGCCAGCGGCGCTGGCCCCGAAGGGGCGGCGGGCACGGAAAGCCCGCCGTAATCCTGGTCCCCCAAGGTGGCATGCTCGGCACGGCCTGACCATCTCCGCCCCTGGCGGGGTTTTTTTATGGCTTGGCGACCCGCCCTGGTTCGAATCAGTGTTCGAGCAAATTGTCAGGAACAATCTGCGACTTCGGCACATTCCGCCGAAGGCCCCGGAGGGGCGGGGGGCAGGGTGAGGGCGGACCGAGATGTCTATGGCTGTTGGAAGCCGACCGAACGCGTTCGGTTTGCCAAATCGCGTCCGCCTCGCTACGGTTAGTCCCACCGGATCTCCGGGTCTCTTCCGACGTTGTGCGACTTATCCTGCAGGGCTGTAAAGGCCGTCGGGCCGAACAAGGAACAACAACATGCGCAGATGGCTCCTCTTCGTTGCGATAGCCGCGCTTCCAGGCGTTTCCCGCGCCGACCTCGTGCTCTACGGCAAGATTTATGCGGAAGTTGCCCAGGAGACGCAGGGCAGCGGAGCGACTCGCATCGACAAGACGACACTCGATGACGCGCAGAACACCGGGCGCTTCGGCCTGCGCTTCAGCCAGGATCTGGAAAACGGCCTGCAGGCATTCGGCAAGTACGAGTTCCAGCTCGGCACGACCAACAGTGGCGACAATTTCGAGCCGCGTGAAACCTATGTCGGACTCAAGGGCCGTTTCGGGTCGTTCGCTCTGGGACAGTTCGAAGGGGCCTACAAGATCACCGGTGGTGCGGAGTTTGATCCCTTTTTCGGCACCAGCCTCGAGGCGCGCGGCAACGGAGGCATGTCGAGCAGCGCATACGGAACAAGCAATTTCATCAACCATGCCGTGCAGTATCAAAGCCCGTCGCTCGATGTAACAGGTGACTGGAAGTTCACCACGACGGTTCAGTATGGTGTTGATTCAACACCCGGTGTCGCAGATGC
>JASFQN010000109.1:0-8519 GCA_050115425.1 Gammaproteobacteria bacterium
GAACGCTTCGACCGGGCGCTGGCCGCCACGGGCTTCGACGAGGTGGTTATCAGCAGCGGCACGCTGCACATGCAATTCCTTGACGACGTGCACTACCCCTTCAAGGTGAACCCCCAGTTCAAGGCCTGGCTGCCCTTGCTGGACAACCCGTGGTGTCTTGTCCGCTACCGGCCCGGCGACCGCCCCGTGCTGGTATTCCACCGGCCCGAGGACTTCTGGCACAAGCCGCCGGCGGAACCGGACGACTTCTGGACTTCCGAATTCGACATCCATTTCATTGCCGAACCCGCCGCAGGGAAGAAGTACCTTCCGGAAGACGGTACCCGCTATGCCTTCCTGGGCGAAATCGACGAGGTGAGTGCCGCCTGGCGGCCGGAGCACGTCAATCCGCCGACGCTTCTGCACCACGTTGATTTCGAGCGCGCC
Organism: Gammaproteobacteria bacterium; assembly: GCA_050115425.1. Taxonomy (GTDB): domain Bacteria; phylum Pseudomonadota; class Gammaproteobacteria; order Natronospirales; family JASFQN01; genus JASFQN01. The sequence goes on from JASFQN010000109.1 coordinate 427, forward strand.
GCAAAGACCGCCTATGAACTGGCCTGCATGCGCGAAGCCAGCCGGCTGGGCGTGCTTGGGCACCTGGCAGCGGAAAAGGCGTTTCGCAACGGGGCCACGGAGTACGGCATTTTCAACGCCTTCTGCGAGGCCTGCAGCCATACGCAGGACGAATTGCCCTATGCCGCGATCATTGCCCTGAACGAAAATGCCGCGACCCTGCATTACCAGATGCTGGAACGGGAATCGCCCGCCGAGCGGCGCACATTTCTGATCGACGCCGGCGCCAGCTTCGCGGGCTATGCCTCGGACATCACCCGCACGCACACCAGCGGAACCAGCGCCGAGTTCGACGAAATCCATGAACGCATGGAAACCCTCCAGCAACAGCTCTGCGAGATGGTCCGGCCCGGCACCGATTACCGGGAAATCCACCTGGCCGCCCACCAGGGCGTGGGCACCATCCTGGAGGAGATGCGCTTTGTGAGGCTGCCCGCCGAGGCGATTGTCGAAACCGGTATCAGCGCCACTTTCATGCCGCACGGTGTCGGCCATCTCCTCGGCCTGCAGGTGCATGACGTGGGCGGTTTTCTAGCCGACCGCGAGGGCAACACCATCGCACGCCCGGAGGGCCACCCGATGCTGCGCCTGACCCGTGCCATCGATCCGGACATGGTGGTAACCATCGAGCCCGGTTTCTATTTCATAGAATCCCTGCTGCGCAAGCTCCGTGATTCCGACCAATCGCGCTACCTCGATTGGGAACTCGTCGACCGGCTGCGGCCCTGCGGGGGCATCCGCATCGAGGACGACGTGCGCGCCACCAACGACGCACCGGAAAATCTCACCCGCGACCAGTTCGCCAGACTCGCGCACTGAAGCGCACGCAGGAACAGCAACAAGGAGCGGCCGCCCCGGCGGCCGTTTTTCTTTCCCCGACCATTGGCAACACCACCCAGGATACGTTCAGTACATGACCGACAAGATCACCTCCCTCATCGCCCGCGAACTCGGCGCGCGTCCCGGACAGGTCAGTGCCGCCGTGGACCTGCTCGACGGCGGTGCCACCGTGCCGTTCATTGCCCGCTACCGCAAGGAGGCCACCGGCGGCCTGGACGACACGCAGTTGCGCACGCTGGAAACCCGGCTTGCCTATCTGCGCGAAATGGAGGATCGGCGGGCGACCATCCTCGATCAGATCCAGGAGCAGGGAAAACTCACGCCCGACCTCAGACAACAGATTCTTGCCGCCGATACCAAGACCCGGCTGGAAGACCTGTATCTGCCCTACAAGCCCAAGCGGCGCACCAAGGGCGAGATCGCCCGCGAGGCGGGACTGGGGCCGCTGGCCGAGGCGCTCTGCAACGATCCCGGCCGGGACCCGCAAGCCCGGGCCTCCGCCTACGTGGACGCCGAGAAGGGTTTCGCCGATACGACCGCGGTGCTGGAAGGCGCCCGCGCCATTCTCGCCGAGCGCTTCGCCGAAGACGCCGAACTGGTCGGCCGCCTGCGCGAGTATGTCTGGTCCAATGGCGTGCTGGTCTCCCGCGTGGCCCCTGGCAAGGAAACGGAAGGGGCGAAATTCGCCGACTACTTCGAATACGCCGAAGCCCTGGCGAAGATTCCCTCGCATCGCGCGCTGGCCCTGCTGCGCGGACGCAAGGAAAGCATCCTGCGTCTGGAAATGCTCAGCCATCCCGAGGCCGGTGAGCTCGATCCCTGCGAGGGCGCGGTCGCCGAACATTTCGGAATGGCCGATCGCGGCCGGCCCGGTGACGCCTGGCTGCAGGACGTGGCGCGCCACACCTGGCGAGTCAAGATATTCACCCGCATACACACCGATCTGATGTTGCGGCTGCGCGAGGCCGCCGAAACCGAGGCCATCGACGTATTCGCGCGCAATCTGAAGGATCTGCTGCTCGCCGCACCGGCCGGAGCACGCGTGGTGATGGGGCTGGACCCGGGACTGCGCACAGGCTGCAAGGTGGCCGTGGTCGATACGACGGGCAAGCTGGTGGATACCGCCACCGTCTATCCGCACGCGCCTCAGCGTCAGTGGGATGCCGCACTGGCAACACTTGCCGCGCTCTGCCGCAAGCATGGCGTGCAACTGGTCGCCATCGGCAACGGCACCGCCTCGCGTGAATCGGAACGTCTGATCGGCGAACTGGCCGCGCAGATCGCCGGGCTCCAGAAAATCGTGGTGTCCGAGGCCGGAGCCTCGGTGTACTCGGCCTCGGAGCTGGCAGCCAGGGAGTTCCCCGATCTCGATGTGTCATTGCGCGGCGCGGCATCGATCGCCCGTCGCCTGCAGGACCCGCTCGCGGAACTGGTCAAGATCGAACCCAGGGCCATCGGCGTGGGCCAGTACCAGCACGATGTGAATCAGACCCGGCTCGCGCGCAGCCTGGACGCCGTGGTGGAGGATTGCGTGAACGCGGTGGGTGTGGACGCCAATACCGCCTCCGCCGCCCTGCTCTCGCGCGTGTCCGGCCTGAGCGCCGCGGTAGCGGAGAAGATCGTCGAACACCGCGATGCCAACGGCGCCTTCACCGATCGCCGGGCCTTGCGCAAGGTCGAGCGGCTGGGCGAAAAGACCTTCGAACAGTCGGCCGGCTTTCTGCGCATCCGCGGCCGCGAGCCACTGGATGCCTCGGCGGTGCACCCGGAAGCCTATCCTGTGGTGGAGCGCATCGTGGCCGAGACCGGTCGTCCGGTGGACCGGCTCATCGGCGATCGCGACTTCCTGCGCGGGCTCGACCCCGCGAGGTTCACGGACGTGCGCTTCGGCCTGCCCACGGTGACCGACATCCTCGCCGAACTCGAAAAGCCCGGCCGCGACCCGCGCCCGGATTTCCGGACCGCGACCTTCCGCGAGGGCGTGGAGAAGATTTCCGACCTCGAGACCGGCATGCGTCTGGAAGGCGTGGTCACCAATGTCACCAACTTCGGCGCCTTCGTGGATGTCGGCGTGCACCAGGACGGTCTGGTGCACATTTCCGCCATGGCTCACCGATTCGTGAAGGACCCCCACGACGTCGTCAAGGCCGGTCAGGTCGTGAAGGTGAAAGTGCTCGAGGTGGACATCGAGCGCAAGCGCATCGCACTCACCATGAAACTCGACGACGCGCCGACCCCGGAAGGCCGGAGCAGGAAACCGCGGGAAACCCGCGGGCGGGGCCCGCGGCGGGAGAAGCCCCGCCGCGAGCAACCGGAAAGCGCCCTGGCTGCGGCGCTGCGTGCCAGCCTGGAGAAAGGCTGAAGGCTGCCTGTGCTCAGCGCAACATGGAAGGCGTACGAGGCGCCGAGAGCAGATCGGCAAAGACCTCCCAGCGCTTTTCCGGCCGGTCGGCGGTGCCGCCCTGGTCATTCACGTAATGCCGCACCAGGTCCTGGCCGTAGTTGTAATTGATGACATAGGCCCGGTATTTCTCGATGAACCTGAGCGAGTGGCGGGCCTCGGCCGGCGATTTCAGCGCGTAGGTCTCGAGCCAGTGAATGATCTGGTCGTGAGTCATGGTGCCGTCCACATAGCCGCGGGCGGCCTCGTTGATGGCGTAGCTGAGCTGCCTGACCCGATCCCGGATCTGCAGATAGCGCTGGGCCGTGGCCGGATCCAATCCGGCCAGCGGAAACAGCACCCCGTGGTCGAAGGCCAGCCGGCTGGCGCCGGGGAAGGCCACGTCCACACCGAAATTGGCGCTCCCCTCGGCAATCAGCGACTGCGGACTGTAGAGCGGATAGACGCTGAACTCCACCCAGCCCCGCTGCCTGACCATGTGCTGTTCGAGCAGCGTGTTGTACACGTGATGACCGGGGTAGCCCTCGTGCGCGGCAAGATCGATGGCCCGCTCGATGTGGATCGGCAGATCGGTGTTGATCTGGATGACACTGTAGGCGTCGCCCTTGTACCAGTTGTAGCCGGACCACGGCTTGTCCGTCACATACTCGACCTTGAAGCGCTCCTGCGGCGGCAGATGAATGTGCTGGTGTGTGCGTTGGCGGGCTTCATTGATGGCCGCGTCGAATACATCGTCGAGTCGCGAGGTCGGGATCACGAAGTGCTTGCGATAGTTCGCGTAGCGGGTGGCCAGATCGCCGGTTCCCGGCAGCAGCTTGTCCAGTTGCGCCAGGATGGTGCGAAAGTGATCCGCCGAGTAGTGCGGCGGCGTGGCGTCGTAGAGCTTCTTCGCCTGCTCGTCAAACGTCATTTCGCTGCCGCCAAGCAGCTTCGCATAGGCAATCAGGGCTTCCAGCTGCTTGTCGAGAAAGGCCTTCCGATCCTGCACGACGGCCGGCGCGTCATCCTCGTCCAGGGCGGCAAGGCGCGTGCGGGCGCTTTCTGCCCGCGCGGCGATGACTTCGGGCGACCAGTGCTGTGCTGCGACGGCCTTCTGCCAATCCGCGGGTCCGTAATAAGCATCCACGTAGCCGGGATCGAGCTCGCCCATGGCGAGGACCAGCTTCACATAGTCTTCCGCAACCGGGTCCATGGCGCGGCCGTTCGGGTCTTTCGGCGGCTGGCTCGCGCAGCCTGAAATCACCGGCACGGCGGCAATGGCGAGTCCGAAAAAGAGCGCTCTCAGCATGAATCCATCTCCCTTCGACGGGGTCTGATGCAGTGCGCAATTCACCCCGGTGACCAGGCCCGGCAATTGTGCCGAGCGCGCGTTCGCATTATATTCCGGTGACTCCAACCGCCCAATTCAACCGTCGGCGGGCCCAAAAGAAGCCTGTTCGGGCCAGTTTTCCCGGATGCAATCCGTACCACAGCGCGGGTCGATCGCGCCCGCGCCAGGAGAGGAATCGCGATGAATCTTTTTCGAACCAAACCGATTGATACCGACCTCAAGCGTGACACAGGGCTGAAACGCGTGCTGGGTCCGGTGGACCTGACACTGATGGGCATTGGTGCCATCATCGGCACCGGCATCTTCGTCCTCACCGGTATCGGCGCGGCCAACTACGCCGGCCCGGCGCTGGTGCTGTCGTTCATTCTGGCCGGCTCGGTCTGCACCTTTGCCGCCCTGTCCTACGCCGAACTGGCCTCGTCGATCGGTGGCAGTGGCAGCGCCTATGCCTACGGCTACGCCGGTCTGGGCGAATTTCCCGCCTGGATCATCGGCTGGATGCTGATCCTCGAATACACCATCGCCATATCGGCGGTGTCGGTCGGCTGGTCCGGCTACGTGGCCAACGCGCTGACCTCGGTGGGCCTTCACCTGCCCTCCAGTCTGCAGCATTCGCCCTTCGACGCCGGACACCCGGGCATCATCAATCTGCCCTCGGCGCTGATCATCCTGGCGCTCGGCGGCCTGCTGCTCTCCGGCGCCAAGCTGAGTGCCATGTTCAACGCCATTGTGGTCACGATCAAAGTCAGCGTGGTGTTGCTGTTCATCGCGGTGGCGGCATTCCACGTGGATCCCAGCAACTGGGTCCCCTTCATTCCGCCGCGCGGCCTCAATCCGCAGGGCCATCCCGCGTTCGGCCTGCAGGGCGTGGTGTCGGGCGCGTCCATCGTGTTCTTCGCCTACATCGGCTTCGATGCCGTTTCCACCGCGGCCGAGGAAACCCGCAATCCGCAGCGCGACATGCCCATCGGCATTCTGGCCTCGCTGCTGATCTGCACGGTGCTCTACATGATCGTGTCCTTCCTGCTCACCGGCGTGATGCCCTACAAGCTGCTGGACACCCCCTCGCCGATCTCCGATGCCCTGCTGCACGTGGGTGCCAATTGGGCGGCCGGTCTGATTGCGCTGGGTGCGATCGCCGGTCTGACCACCGTGATGCTCGTGCTGTACTATGCGCTGACCCGCATTCTCTTCGCGGTCTCGCGTGACGGTCTCCTGCCGGGCTTCTTCGCCCACATCAGCCCGCGGACCCGCAGCCCCAGCCGCGCGATTGTCGGCATGGGCATGATCATGTCCCTGATCGGCGGCCTGGTTCCGCTGGACAAGCTGGCCGAGCTGACCAACATGGGCACCCTGGGCGCCTTCACGGTGGTCTGCGCCGGCGTGCTGATCCTGCGCAACTCCAAGCCCGACCTGCCCCGGCCGTTCAAGGTGCCCCTGGGCCCGATATTCCCTGTGCTGGGTATCCTCGGCTGCCTTTACCTGATGGCCAACCTGCAGCCCATCACCTGGCTGGCCTTCCTGATCTGGAACGGCATCGGGCTGATGCTCTACTTCTTCTACGGCATGACCCACAGTCTGCTGGCGAAGGACGAGGCGGTCGCGCCGGAATCGGCCACCTGACCGGTCACCGCCCGGCAAGTGAAAGGCCGCCCCCGGGCGGCCTTTCCTTTTCTCTGCCCGGCGCAGTCACTGTGCGCCGGTCGCAGTGCCCGCACCCTGATTTTCCGCCTTCCATTGCATGGCCATGTGAATCCGGCTGCGCCCACTCGGGTGGTCATAGAAAATGAACTCCTCAACCGGCCCGGGGCTCATCTTCCGGTAGCTGCTCAAGCGCAATGCCGCCATGGCGAAACCGTCGGGTTCCCGGGCAGCATTGAGGCCGAAAATATCCGCCTGGGCTTCGACAGTGCGCGTAATCGTGTTCGTCACCGGGGTCATCAGGAAAAACCAGACGCTGAAGGCCGCCGCGAGAACCGGCAACGCCGCCACGTCGCTGAGTCCGTGCACCTGCCAGACGGGGCCCCAGCGGCGAATCGCCGCCCCGGCCGACCAGTTCACGAAGGCAAAGCCCAGAAACAGCACGATGCTGAAGAAGACACTGAGCGTATAGGAATGATCGAGAACGTAGTGACCGAGTTCGTGTCCCATCACGGCGCGGATCTCCGCCGGGCTGGTGCGGTTGAGCAGATTGTCGTTCAGGCTCACCCGCGTCGTGCCGAACATGCCGCTGACATGCGCGCTGATTCGTGTTGACTGCTTCGACTCGTCATAGACATAGACATTGTCCGCGGGCACACCATTGGCGCGCGCCAGGGACAGAATGGACTGCTTGACCGGGCCATCGGGCAGCGGTGTGAACGTGTTGAACATCGGCTCGATGACATTCGGCCCGATCACGGCAATGAACAGCGTGAACAGGACCCCCACGATCGAACCCCAGATCCACCAGGTTCTTGGAGCCCGTCTCAACAATGCAAAGAGAGCAACCAGGAACAGCGTACCGAACACAAGCCCGAGCATGAGCCCCTTTAACTGGTCACCGAACCAGGCCGGGAAAGTCTGTGTGGAAAGATGGTAGGCGTGCTCGCGGAAGAAACCCTGGTAGAGAGTGAGAGGAAATGTCAGCGCGCTGACGATCACAATGTACAGCAGCGCATAGACCGCCGTGTGGATTGACCGGAAGCGGGTGCAACGCGTGGCAAAGCTGCGCATGCGCGCCGACAACCGGGTGCCCAGCAAGAGCCAGGCCACAGCCAGTCCCCAGATCAGATTCCAGAGAATCAGCCAGTAGCGACCCTCGAAATAGGCATCCGACGCCTTGCGTCGCCCGGGCGGCAGTTCATCGAGGTAGGCCCGTGTGGCTGCATCGACCTTGAAAGCGGGGCCCGGGTGCGCCGCCGCCGGAACGGCCAGGTGCAGGGCTTGATCGCCGGGATGCCGTGATCCGGCGGCGGCCGACACCGGCGAAGCCGCCGAAAGCAGAAGAAGAATCGATAGCGTGAACAACAAGGCGCGCATGGCTTCTCCCAATGTAGTCTGTTGTTTTCAAGACACCGCGCCCCGCGGCGCTTGTCACGTCGCGGGCCACTCGGACAACGCCTGATGAATGGCTTCCACATGAGGTTCGATCACACCCCGAGCCTGCAGGAAGGCCACGAGCTTCAGAAAATAGTCACGATTGGTTCCACTGGCTCCGCGGGCGCGGGCAATCCGGCTGGCGATTGACGCCGCGGGAGCAGCGCCGGCGTAACAGGGATTTTCGGAATTGGCGACATAGACGAGCGCTTCAACTGTGCGACCATCATCAAGCGCCAGGGATACTTTGTGGCGCGCGTACCCTCCGCGTTCGCGATAGTCCAGCGCGACAAGAATTTCTTCGCGCCTGTCGGCATTGATCCGATAACCCATGCCCGGGCACTCCGCCCCTGGATCGGGTACAAGCGTCACCACTCGCCCAGGACAGTGAGGAACGCCACGATG
>JASFQN010000110.1:0-8467 GCA_050115425.1 Gammaproteobacteria bacterium
GCTCAGCTACGTACGCCCGTACTGGAAGGTGTTCATGCTTTCCGTGCTGGGCATGGGTTTCTATGCCGTGACCGAGCCCGGCCTTGCCGCGCTCATGCGTCCACTCCTCGACAAGGGTTTCGCTCGGCAGGATCCCACCGCGATTCGTGTCACGGCGGCGGCGCTGATCGGTCTGTTTGTGATCCGGGGTGTTTCGGGCTTCTCCTATTCGTATGGCATGAGCTGGGTGGGGCGACATGTCATAAAGACCATTCGCGCGCAGACTTTCGACCAGTTCCTGCGCCTCCCGGCGCTCTTCTACGACCGCGCTTCGTCCGGCGTACTGGTATCCAAGCTCACCTACAACATCGAGCAGATTGCCGAATCCACGACCAAGGCGGTCACGGTCCTCATCAAGGACACGCTGACGGTGATCGGCCTCATCCTCTGGATGTTCTATCTGAATCCGCTGCTTTCATTGTTCGTGTTCATCGTGGGCCCGGTCATTGGCTGGCTGGTGCGTGTGGTCAGCCGGCGCTATCGGCGCTACAGCACGCGGATCCAGGACTCGATGGGCGACGTGACGCAGGTGGCCGAAGAGGTCATTTCCGGTCACCGCGTGGTCAAGATTTTTGGTGGCGAAGATTATGAGCGGGCGCATTTCGAGCGGGCGAATGAAGGCAACCGCGCCCAGAACATGAAGTTTGCCGGAACCAAGGCGGCGAGCATACCGCTCACCCAGTTCATCGCCGGCTGCGGCATCGCTGCGATCATCATGGTGGCCACCACGCCGGCCACCATCCAGAAGCTTTCGGTGGGCAACTTTGTCAGCTTTCTGAGCGCCATGCTGCTGATCATGGCGCCGTTGCGGCGTCTGACCGACATCAACTCCACCATGCAGCAGGGCATCGCGGCTGCCAACAGCGTTTTCCAGCTTCTGGACGAGCCCGCCGAGAGTGATGGCGGCCAGCGGCATCTCGAGCGGGCCCGCGGCGACGTGGAATTCGACGACGTCCATTTTGCGTACTCGGACGACAAAGGCGATGTGCTGCAGGGGATTTCGTTCGCGGCGCCGGCGGGTCAATCCGTCGCCCTGGTCGGGCGCTCGGGCAGCGGAAAGTCGACCCTGGTGAGCCTGCTGCCGCGCTTCTACGAAATCCACTGCGGCCATATTCGCATCGATGGCCATGACATCCGGGACTATGATATCCGTGACCTGCGCCGCCAGATTGCCCTGGTGAGCCAGGATGTGGTGCTGTTCAACGACACGATTGCGCAGAACATTGCCTACGGCGCGCTGAGTGGCACTTCGCGCGAAGACATCATCGAGGCCGCGCGTGCGGCTCATGCCCTGGAATTCATCGAGCAACTGCCCGAGGGCCTGGAAACCGTGGTCGGTGATCGCGGCATCATGCTTTCGGGGGGGCAGCGTCAGCGGATCGCCATCGCGCGGGCGCTGCTCAAGGACGCGCCGATCCTGATCCTGGACGAGGCGACCTCGGCGCTTGATACGGAGTCGGAGCGGCATATCCAGGCCGCGCTGGAGGAACTCATGCGCGACCGGACCACCTTCGTGATAGCGCACCGCCTGTCCACCGTTGAGAATGCCGATGTCATTCTGGTGATGGATCACGGCAAGATCATCGAAACGGGCACACATTCGGAACTTCTGGAGCGCGACGGTGCCTACGCCGCGCTGCATCGGATGCAGTTCCGGGAGCCCCAGAAGGCTTGATGCGCGTGTCCGAGGAGCCGAAGTCTCCCGGAGCCTCACTGGAAAGCCGCTGGTATTCCGGCCCGCGGCCGCCTGCCTGGACCCGTCCCCTGGAATGGCTGTTCCGCTTTCTCAGCGGTCTGAGGCGCCGCCTCTATCGCATGGGGTGGCTGCGCAGCGTGAATCCCGGCTGTCCGGTCATCGTGGTCGGCAATATCACGGTGGGCGGGACCGGCAAGACGCCCTTTGTGATCTGGCTGGTTCGGCGCCTGCGCGAGGCCGGTCTGAAGGTTGCCGTGGTCAGCCGCGGCTACGGCGGGGAGGCGAGCCGTGATGGCGCCTCGGTGGATGCCGACGACCTGCCGACCCGGGTGGGGGACGAACCGTTGCTGATCGCCCGAGAAGCGGGCGTGCCGGTGCGGGTCGGGGCGGACCGGGTCGTGGCCGCCACCCGTCTTGTGGAGGAGCACGCGCCGGATGTCATCGTCAGCGACGACGGTCTGCAGCACTACCGCCTACGCCGTTCGCTGGAGATTGTTATCATGGACGGTGAACGCTGGACCGGCAACGGCCACATGCTGCCTGCGGGTCCGCTGAGGGAACCGGCCGCAAGGTTGGCGACAGCGGATCTGGTCGTCGTCAACGGTGGCCGACGGGCCCTGGAAGCGGGACAGTATCCGATGAAACTGCGTCTGGGCGAGGCGGTCAACCTGGAAACCGGCGAACGTCGCGCCCTGGAGACATTTCGGGACCACCCGATCCACGCAGTGGCGGGGATCGGAAATCCGGCACGATTTTTCGCTCAGTTGCGCGACGAATTCGGGCTGGACGTGATCGAGCACCCGTTCGCGGACCACGCTCACTACAGCGCGGAGGATCTGGATTTCGGGGACGGCCGGCCCGTACTGATGACGTCCAAGGATGCGGTCAAGTGCATGGCGTGGGCCGGGCCGGCGTTCTGGCAGGTGCCCGCCAGAGCGGAGGTGGCTCCGGAAGTCTGGCAACGGATTGGACAGGTGCTGGCGCGGCGGGTTGGCGGCGTCATCGCAACTCGATTGGAGACGACATGATGGACAGGCATTTGCTCGAGATTCTGGTGTGTCCCCTCTGCAAGGGGCCGCTGGTCTGGCGCAAGGAGCGTCAGGAACTCATCTGCCGGGCCGACCGGCTGGCTTTCCCGGTCCGGGACGACATCCCCGTCATGCTGGAGGAAGAGGCCCGCGAGTTGTCCGCCGACGAGGAAGTCTGATGGGCTTCAAGGTCGTCATACCCGCACGCTTTGGCTCGACACGCCTGCCCGGCAAGCCCCTGCGTGAAATAGCAGGCCGGCCGCTGATTGCCCACGTGCACGACCGCGCGCTGGAGAGCGGAGCGGAAATGGTCATCGTGGCCACGGATGATCACCAGATTCGCGAAGCCTGCGAACAGTTTGACGCCCGTGTCTGCATGACCTCGCCGAACCACCCGTCCGGCACGGATCGCCTGGCCGAAGTCGCCGGGCAACTTGGCTTCACCGACGAAGAAATCGTCGTGAACCTGCAAGGCGACGAACCGCTGATGCCCCCTGTCGCCATTCGCCAGGTGGCGGACATCCTCATGCAGGAGACCTCCGCCGACCTGGCCACCCTGTGCACGCCGATCACCTCATCCGAAGAGATGCGGGACCCGAATGTGGTCAAGGTGGTGGCGGCACGCACCGGCTCCGCGCTGTATTTCAGCCGGGCACCGATTCCCCACCATCGGGACGGGGCGGCCGGCGAGTTCGCCGGCGCGTATCGGCACGTCGGAATTTACGGCTATCGTGTGGGTGCCCTGCGTCGTCTGGCAGGGGAGGCACCCTGCGAACTGGAGGGAATCGAAAAGCTGGAGCAGCTACGTGCCCTTTGGCTGGGGATGCGCATCCAGTTGGGGGTGGCAAGCGAAATTCCGGGTCCTGGCGTGGACACGGAGACCGATCTGGAAAAGGTTTCGCGCTTGTTGGCTGAAACGGTGTTTCTGCCCGAGTGAGGGCTTCGCGAGGTCATTGATATGCGCGTGTTGTTCGTCTGCATGGGCAATATCTGCAGATCGCCGACGGCGGAAGGCGTTTTCCGGCAGCGGCTGGCGGACTATCCGGAACTCGACGTGGAAATCGACTCCGCCGGGACCCACGGTTATCACGTCGGGCATCCTCCCGATCCCCGGGCGCAGGAAGCAGCGCTCCGGCGGGGGGTGGACCTGGCAGGCATTCGGGCCCGTCAGGTGGCGGTCGAGGATTTTTCGCGGTTCGATTACGTGTTGGCCATGGACCGCGACAACCTGCGGCATCTGAAATCTCTCAGCCCGCCGGAATATGTCGAACGCATCCACCTGTTTCTGGATTTCATGCCGGAAGGCAGCGTGAAGGATGTGCCCGATCCCTATTACGGAGGAAATCTCGGATTCGAGCGCGTGCTGGATCTGATCGAGGAAGCGGTCGAAGGCCTTCTCGTGGAGTTGCGACGGCGTTCGGCCCGACGGCCGTGATAACGGCCTGAGCATCGGCGGCGGAAACGGAAGCCCCCGCATGGCGGGGGCTTTTTTCGTCAGCGATTGTTGTCGTTGTCGGATTCCACAAGCAGTCTTTGCTGCTCGGGACGGGATTCCGTCCCGTTGGAATGGTCCTTGGAATCGTCCTTCCTGTCGCCCGGTTTCTGTTCCGGTTGCAGTTCGCGCCTGGATACGCTGGCCTGCGGATCGGACGAACCGGCCTTGCCCGAGTCGTTCGTCGCCGGAGCAGGCTGCGGTTCCCGTTGGGGTGTCTCCACGCGTGCCGGTTCCGGTGTCGTTTGAGTGGGAGCGGCCTTTTCCCGGGGCGGATCGGTGCGCCGCGGGGTTTCACTCCGCTGCCTGTCGGAACCCCGATCACCGCTGTCTGTGGTCTCGGGTCGCCTGGCGGGCGAGTCGGCGTGCGTGGACGTATGCTGCGCGCCGGCGTCCGGCGTCGCCTTGTTGGTCGGTGCCGTGACCCGCGTGGTTGCCGGCCGTTCGGTGGATTCCGGGCGTCGCTCGGCGGACGGTCCGCCGGATTGCTGGCCGGCCTCCGGCCTGGCCGGGTTCCCGCCTTCAACACGATTCGGCGAAGTCCCGGATTCCGTATCTGCCTTGTCGTCGCGGGGCGCCGAAGGGGCCGCACGCTTTTCCGAATTCCGGGAACCCCGTGCGTCCCTGTTCCGGGCCGACTTGTCGGACTGCTGACTTCCACGGTTGTTCGGGCTGGCGGCTTGCGAGCTGTCCTGTTGCTGGCCGCTGCTCTCGTCCTGATTGCCGCCCTGGCCACCGCGGCGGCGCTTGCGCCCCCCACGGCGTCCACGCCGGGTCCCACGCGAGCTGCGGCCACCGGAACGGCTCTCCCCCTCGCTGCCGGCCTTGCCACCACCCGCCCGCTCATCGGGGCGCGGGCCCTTGCTCTGGACAGCTTCTTTCGGCTTGTCCTCGGTGCGCTTGTCCTGCTCGGCGGCACCGCGGCTTCCGCGCTCCCCGCGAGTCTCACTGCCACGCCGTTGCGACCGGCCGCGCGGCGATCTGTTGCCAGCGCCGCGTCGGCCTTGCGACGGCCTTTCATTACGCTCGGTGCGGCTTCGGCGCGGCGAGGATCGCGTGCTCTTTCGCGTGTCGGTTTCCGGCCTTGCGAACAGCGCACGCCACAGACGGACCAGCAACCCGGGTCGCGTGACCGCCGGCGCGGTCGGTGCCGGCGCGGGACTCGCCGGGCTGATGCCCTTGACCGCAGGTTTGGCCACCGGTGCCCGTGGCGGTTCCGCGCTGGGCGGGGGCGCGATGGACTCGGGTTCCTCGGCAAGGCTGTAGCTCGTGCGCGCCGGGCTCAAGGGCTCGACTTCGTCATCCCGCAGGCGTTCCACTCGGAAGTTCGGTGTCTCGAGATGGATGTTTGGCACCAGAATCAGTTCCACACCGCAGCGCTTTTCCACCTCGCCGATAATTGCCCGCTTTTCGTTGAGCAGGAAGGTCGCCACCTCGACCGGCAACTGGGCCAGGACCCGGCCGGTGCGTTCCTTCATGGCTTCCTCTTCCATGATGCGCAGCACTGAAAGCGCCAGCGATTCGATGCCGCGAATGCGGCCTTCACCATTACAGCGGGGGCAGATGATCTGGCTCGACTCGCCGAGCGACGGACGCAGGCGCTGGCGCGACATCTCGAGCAGGCCGAAACGCGAGATGCGACCGATCTGGATGCGTGCGCGGTCCATCTTCAGGGCTTCCCGAAGGCGGTTTTCAACCTCCCGCTGGTTGCGCACCGGTCCCATATCGATGAAATCGATAACCACCAGTCCGCCGATATCGCGCAGCCGCATCTGCCGCGCGATTTCATCGGCTGCTTCCAGGTTCGTATTGAGTGCGGTCTCCTCGATATCGCCGCCCTTGGTGGCGCGCGCGGAATTGATATCGATGGAAACCAGCGCCTCGGTGTGATCGATAACCAGTGCGCCGCCGGAAGGAAGACGCACTTCGCGATGGAAAGCGGACTCTATCTGGCTTTCGATCTGGAAGCGGGTGAAAAGGGGAATACGGTCCTCGTAAAGCTTGAGCCGCGACATATTGTGCGGCATCACCTGTTCCATGAATCCCTTCGCCTGCCCGAACACTTCGGCATCGTCCACCAGTATCTCGCCGATATCGTTGCGCAGGTAATCGCGCAGGGCGCGGATGATGACGTTGCTTTCCTGATAGATGAGGAAAGGCGCCTTCTGTTCAGCGGAGGCTTTCTCGATGGCTTGCCAGACCTGCAGCAGATAGTCGAGGTCCCACTGCAGCTCTTCCTGGGTACGGCCGACGCCCGCGGTGCGCACGATGACGCCCATCCCATTCGGGATGTTGAGCGAGCTCATGATCTCGCGAATTTCGTCGCGGTCTTCACCTTCGATCCGGCGGGATACGCCTCCGGCACGGGGATTGTTCGGCATCAGGACCAGGAAGCGGCCGGCGAGGCTGATGAAGGTGGTCAGCGCCGCGCCCTTGGTGCCGCGCTCTTCCTTGTCCACCTGGACGACAATTTCCTGGCCTTCCTGAAGCACGTCCTTGATGTTGACCTTGCCGGAACCTTCCTCGTTCTTGCGGAAGTAGCTGCGAGCCACTTCCTTCAGCGGCAGGAAGCCGTGGCGCTGGGAGCCGTAGTCGACAAAAGCGGCCTCAAGACTCGGCTCGATGCGGGTGATACGGCCCTTGTAGATATTGGCCTTTTTCTGTTCCCGGGAGGGGACCTCGATATCGAGGTCATAGAGTTTCTGGCCGTCCACCATGGCCACGCGCAACTCTTCAGGCTGAGTTGCGTTGATCAGCATTCTTTTCATTGGTTCAGATCCTGCATACGCTCGACCACGGTCGGCCCAGGATCACGATTGCCGGAAGGAATCTGGCGGGGTCCCTGTCTCTCTCAGGATGGCGCCACGCCCTGTCAACGGGGCGGCTGCCGGAAACCTGCCTGCATCACTCGGCGCGTCGTGACCATGCGGCTGGCATGGGAGCGCGGGTCAAGTTCGTCCACATTCTGATGTGGTCGAGCGATGTCGCGTTTCACATGGAGTCTGGCGGCCGGGCCGCCGGGCTCCCCCAAAACTGTTGCCCAGGCCGGGAGCACCCCGGCCGAACGGTGTTCCCTGCGGTTGACAGACTCGCCTGGAACTCACCGTCAAGGTACTATATCAGCGATAAGTTGTTGCTTCAATTAGGGAACCTCGAATCCAGGCCCTGCCTGCCGGCAGTCATCGGGATTGTTGAATTTTTCGGCCGGCTTGTGGACAAGTTGCCGGTCGTGCGGCCCGTGCGCGAAGCGCGGGAAGCAGGCATCCCGATGCCGCGGGGTTGGCCCTGCGAAGCCGCGCTTCCGCGTTGCAGCGCTTGCCCGTAGCGCTGCTACTGTGCTGCGCGCTGC
This sequence comes from Gammaproteobacteria bacterium, assembly GCA_050115425.1. GTDB lineage: Bacteria > Pseudomonadota > Gammaproteobacteria > Natronospirales > JASFQN01 > JASFQN01. The sequence goes on from JASFQN010000110.1 coordinate 7,605, forward strand.
GCCTTGAATCGCGGCATCGCAGAACCAACTGCCACCAGGCAAGGCCCGAATTCGAGGTTCCTGGGAATCCAGGCCCTGCCTGCCGGCAGTCATCGGGATTGTTGAATTTTTCCGTCTTCCCGGATGCTGCGTACGCTGCTACATTGCGGCGGTCTCTGGACTGCAACGGTGGGCCGGCATCCGGCAATCGGTGGCATCGAGGCTTTCCCCGCAATGGCAAAATCGGAGTTCCCCGTCTGTGCCTGACAAATCTGCCGCGGTGCGCCATCGCGAAGTCCTCGCCGACGAGGCGGGCCAGCGCATCGACAACTTCCTCGTCCGTGAACTGAAGGGCGTGCCCAAGGGGCACGTCTATCGCCTGCTGCGTACGGGCCAGGTGCGGGTGAACCGCGGGCGCGTCAAGCCCCATTATCGGTTGCAGGCCGGTGACAGCGTGCGTCTCCCGCCCGTACGCACCACGCCGCCCACCAGCGCGAAACCCTCCCGCGAGTTGACGGACCGGCTGGAAGCCGCGGTGATCTTCGAGGACAGACGGCTGCTTGCGGTCAACAAGCCTGCCGGCCTGGCGGTGCATGGTGGCAGCGGGCTCAGCCTCGGGGTGATCGAGGCCCTGCGGCAGGCGCGACCGGACGCGCCTTATCTGGAACTGGTGCATCGGCTGGACCGCGAGACCAGCGGCTGCCTCTTGATTGCCAAGCGGCGCAGCGAGTTGCGTGCTCTGCACGCGCTGTTGCGCGAGGGCGGTATGGAAAAGCACTACCTGGCGCTTGTGGCCGGCCGCTGGGAGCAGGGCGAACGCGAAGTGAGCATGCACTTGCGCAAGAATGAGGTGCGATCCGGCGAACGGATGGTGACGGTTGATG
>JASFQN010000111.1:0-8466 GCA_050115425.1 Gammaproteobacteria bacterium
TCTACGATCGAGACCCTCCCATCCTCGAGGCGCTCAACGCGCCCTTGCCGGAGAATCCGCCATGCTGCGGCAATGCCTCCTCGCCCTGACGGTTCTCTTTGCGCCGCTGTGCATGGCGGGCGAATTCGATGCCGGCCGCGCGCCATTTTCCGTGCATGCGGGCTCGGTCGAGATTCCTTACCGCGTGTTTGGGGTATTCGTTCTTCCCGGCGAAGAGCTCCCGCTGTCAGTGCGGGACACAGCGGGGGATTTCCGTTTGCATGCGGCGAGCGGCGACTTCCACCAACCCGCGCGCAACCGCTGGGACTGGATTGCGCCGTCACGCGTCGGACACTACCCGCTGGAAATCATCAGAGGCGATGGCGCCCGCATCCGGCTGGAAGTTTTCGTGATGGTGCCGTCCTCCGCCGTGCGTAACGGGCTGCTCAACGGCTATCGAATCGGGCACTATCCGCGACACCTGCTCAGAGGCATGCCCATCTATGCCCCTCCACGCGGCTTCGTGGAAGTGACCCCGGATCTGGAGCACATCCCGGTCTCGCCCCATTTCACGCTGGGCCAGTTCCTCTGCAAGCAGGCCGGCCGATACCCGAAATATCTCGTGCTACGCGAACGTCTGCTGCTCAAACTCGAGATTCTCGTCAGCCACCTCAACGGGCATGGCGTGCCGACCGAGAGCCTCTACATCATGAGCGGCTACCGCACACCCTGGTATAACGCCGGTCTCGGCAACGTTCGCTACAGCCGGCACACGTGGGGTGGTGCGGCCGATATCTTTATCGATGACCACCCGGCTGATGGCCGCATGGACGACCTCAACCACGACGGACGAATCGACGTCGAGGACGCACGATTGCTGGCCAGCCACGTCGATCACCTGTTCCGCGAGCCACCCTTCGATTTCCTGCGAGGCGGCATGAGCGCCTACCCCGGTACCCCGACCCACGGTCCTTTCGTGCATGTGGATGTGCGCGGCTTCCGCGCCCGGTGGTAAGCGCGGCCGCATTGCGGCACACTTGATGCTCGTTGTTTTCGAGAGGAAATCCCACAGTGATGACCGATTCCGCTACCAACCGGCGGGGCCTGCGTGCGGCCGGCAGTTTTGGCGTTCTGGCCTTTCTTCTTGTGCTTTCCTGGGTCGCGCATCCGCATATCAAGGACGTCTCCGTCTTTTTCAGCCTGGATAACCTCATCGGGTATCTCGTCATCATTCTGCCGCTTGCCGGCGCCATGGCAATCATGCACAAGCTGGGCCGCAACTGGAGCGACTACGGACTCGATGCCCGCGTCCCGGTGTGGAAGACACTGCTGCTGGCCGTGGCCGGATTCGTCGCGGTGGTGGCTGTCATGCAATTTGCACTGATTCCGGTGATCTATCGCATCGACGCCACCCCGCCGGACATTTCGCATCTGCTCGGCGTGCGCGGCAACACCATGGGTTATATCGTGGTGATGATCGGCGTCTGGCTGACTGCTGCATTCGGCGAGGAAATGCTGTTCCGCGGCTTCATCATGAACGAGATGGCGTCCGCATTCGGCAACTCACGCGTCGCCTGGGCAGGCAGCGCGATCATCATCGCCGTGTTTTTCGGTCTCGGACATGCCTACCAGGGCGTGAGCGGCATGCTCATTACCGGCAGCATTGGCCTGTTGCTCAATGTGCTCTACCTGGCGGTGGGGCGAAATCTCTGGGTGTTGATACTGGTGCATGGATTCATCGACACCTTTTCCATCACCCGACTGTACCTGAGCTGAGCCCGGCGAAGCATGGACTCGACCGAACAATATTATCGCCGCACGCTGTGGCTGGAGCGCCTGGTGAAGGCCTGGATGGCGGCCCTTGGCCTGCGCAGCCTGGGCGCGGCGGGGATGCTCTCCCATCTTGGCAAGCAGGCGCCGAGTGTCCAGGATATTGGCTTCGGAAGCATGGCCGCACTGGTCTACGGCCTGGGCGTCTTCGCCATGGCGCTCATGTTCATGGCATCGGCGGCGCTCTTCTTGCGCGTCCTCTACCGCAGCCATGCCAATGCACGGGCATTTCGAGCGCCACCGGCCTTTTGCGGCCCGGTGGCCGCAGTGGCCTACTGGTTCATCCCGATCGCCAATCTGGTGCTGGGCCTGCTTGTGGTGCGCTCGATTTTCCGGAGCAGCGCGGCACAGGCAGGCCATGCAGACGATTCCGCCGGCTTGCTGACCGGCTGGTGGCTGGCCTGGCTGACCGGCAACCTGTTTGCGCTGCTGGGCGGCGTCGCGACGCCCACCGGACAGACACCCGCCGCTCTGGCGACGCTGGCCGAAGGCTCGCTGTTCGCCAGCGTGCTTCAATTGGGCGCCGGAATCCTGTTCCTGCTGGTCATCAGAAAACTGAAGGACGTCCATCTCGATGCGCTGCGCCAGACCGGAGGCGAATCCTCCGGCAACTTCGGATTTTCCGCGACCATCGAGGCCTGACTCCGATGCCAGGGGCCATTTACGGTGAACCGTGACGGCCTTCCCGGATTCATGCACCGGAATTGGCCGACCATATCGGCAATCGCTGATTTGTTGTGAGAACAACAAGTTGTATCAACCATAAGAAATCGCGAGGGAATATCATGAAAAAAACCGCATTCATTGCTGCACTGGCGCTCGTTGGCGGACTGGCCTCCCAGACGGCATCGGCCGATCTGTTCAATATCGGCGTCAAGGCAGGACAGGTCTCGGTCGAGAACGACACCAGCAACGCCACCGCGGGCGGTGTCGTGGTCGCACTGGACATCCCCGGGCCAATCAACTTCGAGGGTGAAGCCGACACCACCGTTTCCGATGGCAGCTTCGGCAGCTTTGACTACAGCGCCAATCAGATGGCCGCTTTCGCGACTATCGCGACGCCCGGGCCCATCTACGTAAAAGGCCGGTTGGGTGTCGCGCGCACGACCGTCGACATCAGCGGCCTGGGCAGCGACAACGACACCCAGGCAGCCTACGGCCTGAGTGCCAACTTCGGTGGCTGGGAACTGGGCTGGACTCGCACCAAGTTCAACGGTTCCCGGGTCGACTACATGAGCCTTGGCTACAATTTCTGAGCATGGCTGGCCGGGGCAGGCGATGCCTGCCCCGAATTGCCCTTCAGGCACCTGCCTTTCCCTTCGCCGCCCCCCCGAAATGCGCCCGCCCATCAGCGGAACGGGCTCTGACCGTCCAGCAGGCGTTATCCGCCCGGATGGAAACGTCCGATGTCGAAAAATATATCGGACTTGTGGCCGTCCGCAGTCTGGACAGTCACAATGTGTACGATCTTGCCGTCGCATCTGGCCGTAACGCGGGTCAGCGGCTTGAAGGCCTGAAAATGCCGTCCCAACCACGCGTATTCAGCCTGTTCGCCGCCTCTTTCCGAATCCGCGTTGACGACAACCGCGTTCCGACAGCGCGTGCCGTCATGTTCCGCACCTGCGGTCGGGAGGGTCTGACAGCCCGCCAGAAGGGTGAAAAACGCGGCGGCGAGGCAGGTCGTTGCGGAGGTTTTCACTGGAGCGCTCCTTCGGCGGTCCGTCGCCGTTCGCCCGGAACTCAAGGCGTGATGAGGTACACCACCGTCACATCCGCGTCGAGCGTGATGAAGCTGGGCACCAGATAGGCCTGCCCGTTCCGCTGGCTGCTCATGCGCGCAAATTCCAGTGGCCCACGGTCCGGGCCGCTTTCGCTTACGCTGTACACAGTCCGGATCGATGCCCCGGCTCCCTCGGCCATCAGTTCGGCCTGGGCACGCGCATCGGCGATTGCCTTTCGCAACGCCTCGCGCCTGGCCGTCTTTTCCTTCGAAGTGGAAAACCGGATGGCTCCCAGACGCCCGACGTCGAGTTCGGTGAGCTTGCGCAGAAAATCGGGAAATTGCGACAAATCGCGCAGTGTCACCGAATAATTGCGCGTGCCGCGCCGGGCGACATTCTCCGGATGCTGACCGTTGCAACGGTAATCCGGGCCGATGCTGACATTCGAAGCGCGGATGTCGTCCGCCTTCACTCCCATGGAGCGCAGCAGCTCGGTAACCCGGGCGGCCTGACTGTCCAGGGCGTCGGCCACCTCTTCACTGGTCTTGCCCGTCGCCATCAGGTCGAAGTCCATGGATGCCGTGTCCGGACTGACCTTCACTTCTCCATGGCCTCGACCAATCACATGGGGTTGATCGGGCAATCCGGCCGGCGGCGACTGGGCGTCCGCCGGAGACAGAAACGCGCCAAGCAAAAAGAACACCAGAATCCGTTTCATGTCGGCTCCCCTTTGGATGTGTCGGGTCGTGCGGCCCGCATTGCGGTCGCGGGTCCCGGCAAAGGTCATTTAGGCGCGAAGTGCCAAAGCTGTCAAATGCCGGGACGCCGACATTGAGCGGATCGCTGTGAACCCGCTCAACGCCCCTGCCAGAAACGCTCCATCTGGAGGTAGGTGAACGACGCCGACCAGGTGATCAGCATGAATCCGGTCAGAGCCTCGGAACTGGCCAGCAGGCGCAACGGACCGGCCGGCGTGATGTCGCCGTAGCCGAGCGTCGTATAGGTGCTGGAGGAAAAATAGATGCAGGCGGGGAAAGTGTTGCCGGTCACTCCGGCCAGTCTGCCCAGTGCCGGATGCTGCAACACGAGCCAATAACCGGCGCCAAAGAACCAGATCTCCACAACATGCGCAATGAGCAATCCGAACATGACGACCAGGATCATGCCGCGTGGCCGAAAATGGAGGCGTTTGAGCAGACGGGTCAGCAAGCCGAAGGTTTCGTAGTGCACAAGCACCACTGCGACTACCAGAAGGGAAGTCAGGCCAAGCACGAGCCAGTGATAATGTGTAAAACCCATCAGTCCTGTCGCTGCAATCGATGCGGCGCCTGCAATGCCGGTTCAAAAAAATGCCGCGACGGCTGCCATCCGGCAACCGGCACACCTATCCGCGCCAATGGATTCAAGTTTGATTATCGGCGCGGATGCGCAGGTGCGCGATCGGTCCGGTATTCGTTGATCCAGCCCTCGCGTCCCTGGTAGCTCACCTTGTACCACACCACTTTCCACCGCGGCATCGGGTATTTGACGATGCCTTCGACTCGAAGGCTCGCACCCGGAGGGATCGTGGTGATGACGTCCCTGCCCGCGCAATTCGGCGAGGGACACAGTTGCGCCGGCTTGTCGGACTGGACGGTAGTCACCGTGTCTCCGATTTTCGCCGACGGCACATTGGGACTCCCGCCATGACACGGGGTGAAGATCGCGAACCCCGTGAGCAGGATCAGCAGTCGCGACCAACGCATGACAACACTCCTTATCGGTGCGTCTCCAACGGTCCGGAGGCAAGCAAGACATCGGCCTGGGCGTGACAACGGGCGGACATTGCGAAGTGTCGTGGTTCGGCCGGCGCCATGCTATCTTGCCGTACTCTGTCAACCATAGCGCTCCGGCCCGGCAGGGTCGAGCCCGCGCCTCAGCCGGAATGCCTCGTTTCATGATTGAAAGAATCGCTCGCTCAGTCCTTCTTGCCCTGCTGCTGCCCGGCGTCGCCATGGCCGCACCGACCGGCGGCACACAGGTGAACCTGCAGTCGATCGTCAACCAGGTCACCGAACGGCATGGCCTGCCCGGGCTGGCCATGGCAGTCATGAAGAGCGACGGCCATGCCACCCTCGCCGTGGCCGGCCACGAATGGGGCGGCGGCCCCGCGCTCACCACGGTGGACAGTTTCCAGCTCGGCTCCGCGATGAAACCGATGACGGCCGATGTCATCGCCTCGCTCGTGCAGATCGGCAAGCTGCATTGGAACGACCGCCTGGCCGATCTGTTGCCGGACATGGCAAAGGCCATGAAGCCCGATTACCGGGCCGTCACGCTCCGCCAGCTTCTCTCCCATCACGCCGGACTCGCCGCCTGGACCAACATGCCGGAGAAGGAATGGCGACAGCTTGCCGACCTGCCCGGCACGCCGACGGAGCAGCGCCGGGCTTTCGTGGCACGTGTACTCGACCAGCCTCCGGTGGCAACTCCCGGCAGCAAAATGGTGTATTCCAATGCCGGCTATGTGGTGGCCGGCTACGTTGCCGAACGCGTCACCGGCACACCCTGGAAGGAACTTCTGGTTGAACGCGTGCTTCGTCCGCTCGGGCTGACCAGTTGCCACCTGGGCTGGCCCAACCTGGCGCCGCCGCCTGCCGAACCGCTGGGCCACCGGATCGAGGGCGATGCAATGATCGAGGTGCCGGTGACCAGGCAGCCGGACATTGGCGCCTTCCTCGCTCCGGCCGGCGATTTGAGCTGTTCATTGGAGGATACGGCCCGCTTTGCTCTCTTCCACCTGCGCGGCGCGCTTGGCCAGGGCGGGGCACTCGATCCGCAGAGCTTCCGGCACCTCTACACGCCGTATGCGGGTGGCGAGGCCGGTGCGGCACTTGGCTGGGGCGTGGCCCGCACGGAGGGCGGCAGTGTCGTTTATTCGGTCATTGGCGGCCTGGAGTTGTATACCGCCCTCATTGTCGTCGAGCCTGACGCGGACCGGGCCATCGTGGCGCTCACCAACGTCGGCGAAACGCACGATGTCAGACAGGCACTGATCAGCGCCGTACGCCAGGCGAGAGCAGCGTACTAGGCGGCCGTTCGCCCGGAGCGCGGGGAAACCGATGGCTGGGGTTTCAGGGCGCTGAGCGTCGACTCAGCCGCCAGGGAATGAACGCCGGTACGTTGGCAGCGTAGTCGACATAGGCGTTGCCGAAGCGCTCGCGCAGCAAGCGCTCTTCCAGAGCAATCCGCCAGCGGGTGGCGAGAAAGAAGATCGCCATGGCCGCCACCAGCACCAGGGGCAGACTCAGGGCCAGGCCGGTGGCAATCAACAGGCCGAACAGGCCCGTATAGATGGGATGGCGCACGTAGCCGTAGGGGCCGGCTGTGATCAGTTCGTGATCATCACGCACGCGAGCCTCAAGGCTCCATTGCTTGCCCAGTGCGCGCACCGCCGTTGCCACGAAACCGACCGAGACCACGGATAAAAACAGCACCACGCCGGCCAGCACCCATTCACCGCCCCGGCCCCAGGGAAGCAGCGCCGAGTCATGTGGCCGCTCGTACGCCCATACCAGGCCGATTGCGTAGCCCTGCAGAAGAATGGCGGCCCAGGACCAGCCCAGCCGCTTTCGGGTCGCCTCCCTGGGCGCGCGCCTGCGCAGGAGGAAGACGACGGCAAAGGCCACCCAGGCAAGCAGGATGATGATGATGCGGGCCGCGGCCGGATCATGGCTGGAAATGTTCACAAGGCCCCCTTTCTCTGACCCGCGCTGACAACCGGCGCGCATGATAACCGATCGCGCCACGCCGCGCAGCGCCTGGGCGGCTATTCCGGGCTGCGGGAGATTCCGCGGATGATGAGGTCGGTCATGGCCTCGAAATAGGTCGCTTCATCGAGCTCGGCGGCCCGCCCCGTCCACCACCAGCGGGCCCCGCCATACAGCGCGGCCTGGACCAGGTGCTGGAGCAGTGGCAGGGACTGTTCGCGCAGCACGCCTTCGCGCAACCCCTCTTCCAGCATGGGCAGATTAATGGCGTAGATGGCGTCTTCCAGCGCCTCCAGTTCAGCGGCCGTTTCGGCCGACAACTGGTGACGGAAATCGTAACGCGCGGTATACAGGAAAAGCCGCTGCAAGGCGGGATCGCGTGGCATGGCCTGCCAATAGGCCCTGAACAATGCGCGGAGTCGGTCCAGGATCGGCAGGCGGGTGTCGACCTGCCTGAAGACCTCGAGACGCTCACGCTGGGCGCGCAGCACCAGCCGTGCGTAAATTTCGTCCTTGCTGGGAAAATGGCGGTACAGGGTGCCCTTGCCGACCTCGGCCCGCTCGGCAATCTCGTCGGCGGTGACCTGCTGCCAGTCATCACGTTCGAAAAGCGAAAGGGCCGCCGAGAGGATTTCGTCCTCCCGGCGGGCCCATTCGCGTGCTTTCCGGTCAGCGGTTCCCATCGTCAACTTCGCGCAGATTCATGGGTCCGCATGGTATCACGCGTGATCCTGTGCACCGCGCTGGACCGGCACGGTCAGGTAGCTGGGATGATCGGGATCCAGATAGAGCTTCACGTGGGCCACGCGACCCTTGTGAGGATCTTCGTAGCCGGGCCGGCCGCCGGTGTTGTAGTTCTTCTGGAAGGCCGGCGTGTTCTGGGGCTTCACGATGAGTCGCAGACGAGAGCCCGCAGGCAGGCGGCGCGCGGTAATGTCGAATCCGTGGAACGTATAGGATTCGATGCGCCCCGGCTTCACAAGGGCCGGATGTCCGAAGCCCCGACGATAGCGGGCCCGGATGAAATCGCGTCCCAGATACACCATCTTGCCGTCAGGCAGGATGGCCTGGACGTAAGCGACTATGTCGGTGTCGGGAACGTCCATCTCGAGATTCGCCTTGAAGGTCATCTGCCCGGCGACAATCGTGGCCGTCTGCAGCGGCCCGCTCACATAAACCAGCCGGTT
>JASFQN010000112.1:0-8453 GCA_050115425.1 Gammaproteobacteria bacterium
GTCCAGGTCGGAGAAAAAGTCCACGACCTTTTCGCTCGGCAGCAGGGTGGAACAGCGCCCTTCCCAGAGCGACCAGGCGCGCGCCGCCTCACGCCGGACTTCCAGGTCGTCGCTGGTCAGGCGCCGGTAATAGGCGTTGATCATGTCGTCCCGCTCGGACTCGGGAATGACCGCTGCGTAGTCTTCGTAATGGTCGGGGTAGATGAAGCGGGTACCGCTGTTGTAGAACCAGTCGAATTCCAGTCGTCGGCACAGGAAGATGCCGCGGACAACCAGCCCCAGCACGCGGTCCGGGTGCGTTTCGGCGTAGACCAGAGCCAGCGTGGATCCCCAGGAACCGCCGAACACCAGCCAGCGATCAATGCCGAGATGCTCGCGTATTCTCTCCATGTCTGCCACCAGCGCCTGGGTGGTGTTGTCGCGCAGTTCGGCGTGGGGCGTGGAACGGCCCGAGCCCCGCTGGTCGAACAACACGATCCGATAGCGCTCGGGATCGAAAAAGCGCCGGTTGTCCGGGCTGCAGCCCCCGCCCGGGCCACCGTGCACGAACACGGCGGGGATACCGGCCGGGTTGCCGGATTCCTCCACATAGAGGGTGTGAAGATCGTCCACTGGCAACTCGAATGTGCTGTTGGGCTCAATCGCGGGATACAGTTCTCGCATTTTTCTCCTCCATGACGCTGGACCGGACCGGGCCGGAATGCCGCGCCAGCGCCGGGTTTCGCGCCCTGTCACGGCATTGACGATTCGTGTAGGCATTTTCCTACACAACATACCGCCCAGGGCGGACTTTTCCTATCCCCCACTTGTGGCAGAGTGGATACCGCCAGAGATTCCAGGGACGGATCCACAAGGACGTAAAGGGACTATTCGGGCAGGCACCAGGAATGCAGGGACGCACCGCCCGTTTGCAATTGGAGTAGCACTCAATCACCTCCAGCCAGTGATGGCTTCTTGCCCCGACATCCCCCGTCGGGGCATTTTTTTGTGTGCACGACATGGTCCTGCTGCGTCGTGTGCAACGACTCACACCCTACACCGCGACCCGCACTCCCGATAGACTTCCCCTCACGACCCGCCTGAAAGAATAACGAACACGAGCGAGGGGAACCCATGAAACGACGCGACTTCGTCAAGGCGCTGGGCGCCGGCACGCTGCTGGCCGGGGGCCTGTCGGCCTGCGGCTCGGAGAACCAGCCGGCCAACAAGTCATCCGCCGACAGGAAAACCTTCGAGTGGCGCATGGTCACCACCTGGCCACCGAACTTCCCCGGTCTGGGCACAGGCGCCAACCGGCTGGCGAAGCGCATCGAGGCCATGAGCGGGGGGCGCATCCGGATACGGGTCTATGGCGGCGGCGAACTGGTGCCACCGCTGGAGACGTTCGACACCGTCTCGCGCGGCGCGGTGGAGATGGGTCACGGTGCGGCCTACTACTGGAAGGGAAAAGCGCCCGCGGCGCAGTTCTTCGCCGCCGTGCCTTTCGGCATGACCGGTCAGGAAATGAACGGCTGGCTGTATCACGGCGGCGGCATCGAACTCTGGCGCGAACTCTACCAGCCGTTCAACCTGGTACCGTTCCCGGTGGGCAACACGGGCGTGCAGATGGGCGGCTGGTTCAACGTGCCCATCAATTCCGTGGCCGACCTCAACGGCCTCAAGATGCGCATCCCCGGACTTGGCGGGGAAGTTCTCAAGCGCGCAGGCGGCACACCGGTGACGCTGGCGGGCAGCGAAATATTCACCGCCCTGCAGACCGGCGCGATCGATGCCACCGAGTGGGTGGGACCGTACAATGATCTCGCCTTCGGCCTGTTCAAGGCGGCGAAATACTATTACTACCCGGGCTGGCACGAACCCGGTTCCACACTGGAATGCATCATCAACCGCCACGCCTGGCAGAGCCTGCCCGAGGACCTGCAGGCGATCGTTGCCGAGGCCTGCCGCGCGGCGAATCTGGACATGCTCGCCGAGTTCACTGCGCGCAACCAGCAGGCGCTGCGCACACTGGTGGACAAACACCATGTGGACCTGCGCCCGTTTCCGGCCGACGTGCTGTCGAAACTCAGGAAACTCTCGGCGCAGGTGCTGGAGGACACGGCGGGCGACGACGCAGCGTTCCGCAAGGTGTTTGACTCCTACCGGGCGTTCCAGAAGCAGGTCACCGCGTGGGACGACATCTCGGAACGCGCCTATATGAACGCGCGGGCAGCCGACTGAATCTCGGGCGTCGGCGGGAGCGCGCTTCGACCCCCAGGGCAACGTTGTTCCGATGGCCGCTGGATTCAGCCCGTATACACGTGATGCGGCAACCAGGTCGCCAATGACGGCCACAGGGCGAGGATACCCAGGGTCAGCAACTGAATGGCCACGAATGGCATCACGCCTCGATATATCTGGCCCGTGGTCACTTCCGGCGGTGCCACTCCGCGCAGATAGAAGAGCGAGAACCCGAAAGGTGGCGTAAGGAACGAGGTCTGCAGGTTGATGGCAATCATCACCCCGAGCCAGACGGGATCCAGCCCCATGGCCAGCAGGACCGGACCGACGATGGGCACGACCACGAATGTGATCTCGATGAAATCGAGCACGAAACCAAGCAGAAACATCACCAGCATGACGATGAACATCGAGGCGAAGACGCCGCCCGGCAGATTCATCAGCAACTCATGCACGCCGCCGTCGCCGTTGTAGCCCCGAAATACCAGCGAAAAGACCGCGGCGCCGACCAGGATGAGAAAGACCATGCTGGTAATACGGGTGGTCGTGCGCATGACGTCTACGAGGCGTGCAAGATCAAGCTGGCGATTGACAGCCGCCAGCAGGATCGCACCGACCGCGCCGACGGCGGCCGCTTCGGTGGGCGTGGCGATTCCGGCCATGATGGAGCCCAGCACGGCAAAGATCAGGAAAAGCGGCGGCAGCAGGACCAGCACGATGCGGCGCGCGAGCTCGGCGCGGCCGATGGCACGCCGTTCCTCGGCCGGATAGGGCGGCATCTTCGCCGGCCGGAAGATGGCGATGCCCACCAGGTAGAGAACGTAGAGCAGGACCAGCAGCAGTCCCGGGATCAATGCGCCTGCAAAGAGGTCGCCCACCGACACGGTTTTGGGCGAGAAGATGCCGTGCTGCAATTGCGCCTGCTGGTAGGCCGATGACAACACATCGCCCAGCAGCACCAGAATGATGGAAGGCGGTATGATCTGGCCCAGTGTGCCCGAGGCACAGATGGTGCCCGTGGCCACTGAAGGATCGTAGCCCCGGCGCAGCATGGTGGGCAGTGAGAGCAGCCCCATGGTCACCACCGTGGCGCCGACGATTCCAGTGCTGGCGGCCAGCAGCATGCCCACCAGTGTGACCGCGATACCCAGCCCGCCCCGCAGGGAGCCGAACAAAAGCGCCATGGTGTCCAGCAGATTTTCCGCAACGCGCGACCGTTCAAGCATGACACCGACAAAAACGAACAGCGGCACTGCAACCAGTGTGTCGTTGGTCATCACGCCATAGATCCGACTGGGCAGGGAAGCCACAAAGGCGCTGTCGAATGCGCCGCTGGCCACGCCCGCGAGGCCGAACATCAACGACACGCCCGCCAGCGTGAAGGCGACCGGGAAGCCGGCCAGCAGGACCACAACGATGGTGGCGAACATCAACAAGGCAATAAATTCCAAGCCAGGATTCCTTCTTCTTGTCCGGTTGCCTGCGGCGCGAGAGACGCCTCCCGATCATCAGGCCGCGTGGCGTTCTTCCGGCACCCAGCCCAACACCACGGCCAGGGCGCGCAGGCCCATGGCAATACCCTGGGCACCCAACAGGGCCGCGGACACCGGTATCACGGTCTTGAGGAGATAGACCCAGGGCAGGCCGCCAGCCTCCGGTGACGTCTCACGAACGGCCCAGGATGCGGCCACATAATCCCAGCTTGCCCAGACAATGAAAGCGGCCGTGGGCAGGAGCAGGAAAATCACCCCCAACAGATTGACCCACGCGCGGCGGCGCGGTCCCCAACGCTGGTAGAAGATGTCCACCCGCACGTGCTCGTTGTGGCGCAGCGTATAGGCGGCGCCGAGCAGGAACACCAGGGCATGCATGTAATTGATGGACTCCTGCATGGCAATCCATCCCGTGCTGAAACCATAGCGAAGCACGACCACGAGAAAGGTAACCAGCACCATCCCGAGGGTAAGCCACGCCACCGCCCGGCCGACCCATTCGCTGATGGCTTCCAGCACCGTGATCACTCGCGCGACGGCGGCATGGGAAAATCTCACTTGAGGGCGCTCCTGTCCGGATAATAGATATGGCTGAGAAGGATCCGGCGAAATTCTCCGGGATCCTTGGCGAACGTCATTGCCCCGGGCCTCGGGAACAAGCGATCGTGCTTGCGCGACAGCCAGAAGCGGAAGGCGGCGGCCACCAGCATCTCGGACCAGACGGCGGCTTCTTCGGCGGTCAGCGAACGATGGCGATAGTAACCGTCCAGCAGCGCCTTGAGCCGGCTGTGCACGACAACACCCTGGTCGTCGGTGCACCAGTCGTTTGCCGCGACGGCCAGATCGTAGATGAAGGCCTCCTCGCATGAATAGTAGAAGTCCACCAGGCCGGTCAACCTGTCACGCTCGAAAAGCACGTTGTCGCGAAATACATCACAATGGACCACGCCGCCGGGAAGATGACCCGGGCGCGCATTTCGCGAATGCGCCAACGCCTCGTCGAGCAGTTCCTGATCCGTCGTGGAAAGCTGGCGGCGAACCTTGGCAGCCATTGCCTCCCGCCATTCCGGTCCACGCGGATTGACACGCTTCCCGGGGAAGTGCGGTGCGAGCTGATGCATGCGGCCAAGCAAGTCACCCACGGCCGCGCATTGGGAGAAATCCGGTGCCGTCACGGTCTCGCCCGGCAGGAAATCCACCATCACCGCGTCACGATCGGCGAGACGGCGCAGGCAATTTCCGCGAATGTCCGCGCGCGGCCGTGGCGCCGGAAGACCGTGATCGGCGACAAAGCTCATGTAGTCGATGCAGAAGGGCAAGGCCTCGGCGGGTACGGTCTCGAACAGCGTGACAACGAACTCCCCCTGATCGGTCACGACGTGATAGTTGGTGTTCTCTATTCCCTGCGGCAGCCCCTGCTGGCTGATCAGCCGGGCAATGCCGTAGCCGCGAAGAAACTCCGCCATCCCCGACTCAGAAACCGAAGTGAATACCGACATTCTTCCCCACCCCGAAGGAACAATCGAGGAATCCGCGCAGCCGCCGATCCGGGCTCCCGGTGTTCACGGTTGTTTCCGGGAAGCGCCGATCCAGGGCACAGCGCGGAACAGTAGCAGCGCTACGAGCAAGCGCCGCAACACGGAAGCAGCGCTTCTCAGCGCCAACCCCTGCGGCACTGCTGCAAGTCTTCGGACCCCGACCAGAGACCCTTATAACTCAAGCATGATCTCCCGCTCTGCCGCGGAAGGCTCGAAACCACGCGCGCCATAATGGTCGAATATCGTCTGAACCACTTCCTCGGGCTCGTCCACCACGCGAAACAGCAGCATGTCGTCGGCATCGATCATGCCGTCATCGACCAGTCGCCCGCCGAACCAGTCCACCAGCCCCTTCCAGAAATCACTGCCGACCAGAATGATGGGAATGCGCCGGCTCTTGCCCGTCTGCACCAGCGTGAGGATCTCCGCCAGCTCATCCAGCGTACCGAAGCCACCGGGAAGAACCACATAGGCCGAGGCGTATTTGACGAACATCACCTTGCGGGTAAAGAAATGCCGAAAGCTCAGGGAGATGTTCTGATAGGGATTGCCACCCTGCTCATGTGGCAGTTGAATATTGAGCCCGATGCTCGGCGACCGGCCGCCATACGCACCCTTGTTGGCCGCCTCCATGATGCCCGGTCCGCCGCCGGAAACAACCGAAAATCCGGCATCGGACAAGGCGCGTGCGATTTTTTCGCCGAGAACGAACGACGGATGATCGCGCGGGGTGCGGGCCGATCCGAACATGCTCACCGAAGGCCGGATCTTGGCGAGCCGTTCAAAGCCCTCCACGAACTCCGCCATGATCTGGAAGATCTTCCACGCTTCGCGGGTGAGCATGGAGTCATCCACCGGACCGCCCCGGCTTTCACCAAAGTTGTCCTTGTCAGCCATCGGCCTGTTCTCCGTCTGTGGACGGCGCGGACTTTTCCAGCCGTCGCAGGAATACCTGCATTTCCTTGAGTGCCTGCTTGTCGCCCTGTCGGCGCGCCGCTTCGATGCCCGCTTGCCAGGCCCCGGCCGCCTCGCTTGTCCGCTCCGCCGCGAGCAGCGCCTTGCCGTAGAGCTTCCAGGCGGCCGAGTATACGGAATTCAGTTCGACCGCACGTGCCAGATGCGTCACGGCCTGATCCGCGTCGCCGGCCTTGAGGTACTCACTGCCCAACGAAAAGCGCAGCAGGGCATCGTCGCGTCCGCGCGCCAACATTGCTTGGAGATGACGGATGAGATCGTTGCTCACTGATTGCAACCCCGGGTGAAAGACGCGTTGATCGACTCACCGCGCACAACGTGCCAACGGGAATCCATCGACTCCGAGGATACGGGATAGAAGAGTGGCGCTCAACGACGCCAGAACGCGGGCGTGAACAACACCAGCAGCGGATAGATTTCAAGGCGTCCCAGAAGCATGCCCGCGACAAAAACCCATTTGGCCGTGTCGCTCACACTGCGGAAATTGGTGGCCACCTTGCCCAACCCGGGACCCACGCCGTTCATGCAGGTGGCCAGCCCGGAAAACGCGCTGACCTGGTCGAGGTCGGTGCCGAGCAACATCAGGAAAAGAATGACGAAAACCAGCACATAGATGGCGAAAAATCCCAGCACATCCTCGATGACGCGATCCGATACGGCGCGTTGACCGATCTTCAAAGGCACCGCGGCACTGGGGTGAATCAGCCGCTTCACCCCGCGCACGCCTTCCTTGAACATCAAGTGGATGCGCATGGACTTGATGCCACCGGTCGTGGAGCCCGCACAGGCGCCCTTGAAGCCGATGAGGATCAGCAGGACCGGGACGAAACCGGGCCACTGGTCGAAGCTCGCGGTGGTAAAGCCCGTGCTCGTCGACATGGACGCCACCTGGAAGGCGGTCTGGATGAAGGAATCCCACAGCGACGAATAGGTATGCCGCAGCCACAGATAGAGCGTGATGCCCCCGATCATGATGCCGATGACATACAGATAACCGCGGAACTCGGGATCCTTGAAATACAATCGCAGATTGCCGCCGCGAAGTGCCATGAAATGCAGGGCGAAGTTGACGCCCGAGGCGAGCATGAAAAACGTCGCGATCAAGTCGATGGCATCGCTGTGATAATAGGCGATGCTGGCGTCGTGCATGGAAAAGCCGCCGGTGGCCACGGTGGCGTAGCTGTTGCCGATGGCATCGAACAATGGCATGCCAGCCGCCCAGAAGGAGAGCGCACAGGCCACGGTGATGCCCAGGTAGACCAGCCACAGGGCCTTGGCGGTCTCGGTCACGCGAGGCGTGATCTTGTCCTTGGTGGGGCCCGGCGTTTCAGCCCGATAGAGCTGCATGCCGCCCACGCCGAGCATGGGCAGGATGGCCAGGGCCAGCAGAATGATGCCCATGCCGCCGAACCAGTGGGTCTGCTGGCGGTAATAAAGGATGGAGCGCGGCAGTGAGTCCAGTCCCACGATCACGGTGGAACCGGTGGTGGTGAAGCCGGACACCGACTCGAAGACGGAATTGGTGAAACTCATTTGCGGCGTGGTCGAGAACCAGAACGGCAGGGCGCCAAACACGCCGACCATGACCCAGACCAGGGCCACGATGATGAAGCCGTCGCGCAACTGCAGTTCGCGGTGTGC
Source organism: Gammaproteobacteria bacterium (assembly GCA_050115425.1). Taxonomy (GTDB): domain Bacteria; phylum Pseudomonadota; class Gammaproteobacteria; order Natronospirales; family JASFQN01; genus JASFQN01. The sequence goes on from JASFQN010000112.1 coordinate 7,868, forward strand.
ATGACGGGCGGGGAACCACATCACGAAACCAACGCCCATGATCACGGCAAAGGACGCCAGGAACGGCGGTAGCGCGCCGTCCGCGTAGTACAACGAGACCAGCGCGGGCACCACGAAGGTGACGCCGAACAGCATCATCACCGCGCCGAGGATTCGTTGTATGACGCCAAAGCTCATGGTGCTACAGGAACGTCACGCCAACCTGGAAAAGCTTTTCGACCGCCGAGATATGCTTGCGATCGACCAGGAACAGAATCACATGGTCGTTGGATTCGACCACAGTGTCGTGATGCCCCATCAGCACCTCCTCGCCACGCACGATGGCACCCACGGTCACACCCGGCGGGAGCGGAATTTCGTCAATGCGGTGACCGACCACCTTGGAACTCTCGCGGTCGCCGTGCGCCACCGCTTCCATGGCTTCCGCCGCGCCTCTGCGCAGGGAATGAACCGCGACCACGTCGCCACGGCGGATGTGGGTGAGCAACGCACCGATGGTGATCTGCTGCGGTGAAATGGCAATGTCGATATCGCCACTCTGCACAAGGTCCACATAGCTCGGCCGGTTGATCAACGACATCACCTT
>JASFQN010000113.1:0-8430 GCA_050115425.1 Gammaproteobacteria bacterium
CCGCGGCTGCTGGCCGCGCTGGATGCGCTGGGCGTGGAACGCGAGGATGTGAGCTACGTGCTCGTGACCCACGTTCATCTGGATCACGCCGGCGGCGCCGGCGCGTTGATGCGCGAGTTGCCCCGTGCGAAATGCGTGGTGCATCCGCGCGGCGCGCGCCACCTGGTGGATCCGGACAAACTGGTGGCCGGCACCAAGGCCGTGTACGGCGAGGACGAATTCGATCGCCTCTATGGAGAAGTGGTGCCCATTCCCGCGGAGCGGGTCATCGAGGTCAACGACGGAGACTCCCTGTCACTGGCGGGACGCACCCTGGAATTCATCCACACGCCGGGGCACGCCCTCCACCATTATTGCATCCTCGATCCCGAGGCCAGCGTGGTGTTCGCCGGCGACACCTTCGGTATTTCCTACCGCGAGTTCGACAGCGAGCGGGGCGCGTTCATCTTTCCCGCCACCACGCCCGTGCATTTCGACCCGGACGCGGCTCACGACTCCATCGACCGGATCATGGATTTCGGGCCCGAGGCGATCTTCCTCACCCACTACAGCCGGGTCACCGATCTCGATCGGCTGGCTTCGGATCTGCATGCCGAGCTAGACGCCTGCGTGGATATCGCCACCGGCTGCGCCAATGCGCAAGATCGCATCGCCTGCATTGCCGACAATCTCCTGGAGCATCTGCTCGAACGGCTGGAGGATCATGGCTGCGAGCTGCCGCGCAGCGAACAGGAGCGGCTGTTGGCGATGGACGTGGACCTGAATGCCCAGGGCCTGGTCGTCTGGCTCAACCGACTCGCCAGGCAGGGCTGAGCGCCGGGTCAATCCCAGTCGGGAGCAAATGACGGACTGATAATGCGCCCGTCGGGGCGGGCGAGATCGTGAATGCGGCGCATGTCCTCGTCGCTCAGTTCGAAATCCCAGATATCGAAGTTCGCACGCAGGTGTTCTTCCCTGCTCGAGCGCGGAATGGCGATCACCCCTTCCTGCTGGATCAGCCAGCGCAATGTCACCTGAATCTCGTTCTTGCCGTGGCGCTTGCCGATCTCGTTCAGCGTGGCATCGCCGAGCACCTTGCCGTGGGCGATGGGGCAATACGCGGTCAGCGCCATGTGGTGCTGATCCAGTTCGGCCCGCACCCGGGACTGGTCCAGGTAGGGGTGATATTCCACCTGGTTCAGCAGCAGTCGCGCGCGGCTGAGTTCGTTGGCCCGATGGATGAGATCGGTCGTGAAGTTGCTGATGCCGATGTGGGTTGCCATACCCTCCTCGTGCACCTGGTTCAGGGCCTCGAGGGTCTCGGCCAGTTCCACTTCCGGGTTGGGCCAGTGCAGGAGCAGGAGGTCCACGCTTTTCATGTCCAGCCGGTCGAGGCTTTCGCGGACCGAGGCCTGCAGGTCACCGTCACGAAACCTGTCCGGCCACACCTTGGTGGTGACCCAGACCTCTTCGCGGGCAATGCCGGATTTGCGAATCCCGCGACCCACGGCTTTCTCGTTACCATACATCTGCGCGGTGTCGACATGGCGGTAGCCCGTCTCCAGCGCTGCGCACACCCTGTCCTCTGCGACTCTGGATGACAGCTCGAACGTACCGAAGCCCAGCGCGGGAATCTTCACGCCACGGGCGGACACAGTTTTCATCCGGTCCTCCTGGTGTGTTCTGACGGCCAGGCGTTCAGCGAACGCCCGATACAGTGTTTATATGGGTCCGACCCGCCGAGTTCAACCTGCTCCGCCAGGGCATGGATCAGAGCTTGCCCAAAATGGGACAATGAGCCATTTGCAGAATTCACCCGGGAGCGTTGCCATGAAATCCCCCTTCAAGGCCTTTCGCATCGATCGCGAGGATGGCGAGATTGTCGCCGGTTTCCAGCAGCTGACGCTCGACGACCTCACCGAGGGCGACGTCGTCATCGAGGCCAGCCATTCCAGCATCAACTACAAGGACGCGCTGGCCGCCACGGGCGCGGGCAAGATCCTGCGCCGCTTTCCGCTGGTCGGCGGCATAGACGTCGCCGGTACCGTGGCGGAATCCGCGGACGAGCGTTTCAAGCCGGGACAGGAAGTACTGATCACCGGCTGTGGGCTGGGTGAGGAGTTCGATGGCGGCTACTCCCAATACGTTCGCGCGAAGGGCGAATGGGTCATTCCGGTCCCCGAGGGCCTGAGCCGGCGAGATGCCATGGCTCTGGGCACGGCGGGCTTCACCGCGGCGCTTGCCATCCACCGCATGGAGCATAACGGCACCCGGCCGGAGGGCGGCCCCATTGTGGTCACCGGCGCCACCGGCGGTGTCGGCAGCCTGGCGGTCAACATGCTGGCCGGGCGCGGCTACGAAGTGGTGGCGGTCACCGGCAAGGCAGAGCAGGCGGACTATCTCAAGGCACTGGGTGCGGCGCGGATTCTCTTGCGCCAGGAGATCGATTACGGCTCCCGTCCGTTGGAGAAGGCCGAATGGGCCGGCGCGGTGGACAACGTCGGCGGCGAAATGCTCACCTGGCTCACGCGAACCACCACCTGGTGGGGCAACATCGCGAGCATCGGGCTGGCCGGCAGCCCCAAACTGGAAACCACGGTCATGCCCTTCATTCTGCGCGGCATCAATCTGCTGGGCATCAACTCCATGGCCACCCCGCGCGACACCCGGCTGGCCATCTGGGAACGGCTGGCCGGCGACCTGAAGCCGAAGCAGCTCGACCGCATCGCCCATGAAACCGTGGCCTTCGATGACCTGCCCGGCGTATTTCCCCGCTTTCTGAAAGGCGAGATCACCGGTCGCATCGTGGTTCGCATCGCCTGAACGACAGCCTTGCGGGCCTCCTGAAATGGCTCTGAAACGCCGGGTCGGTTAAAATGGGCGGCCCGGTCCGGTCTTTTCGCCGTGCCGGGCAAGGCATTTTTCCGAACCTCGGCAACAAGGAATTCGAATGGCGGAGCAGACATCAGCCGGAGCGCGCTTCCGGGCGGCGCTGGATCAGGAGCAGCCCCTGCAGGTGGTGGGCACCATCAATGCCTACACGGCCCTGCTGGCCGAGAAGGCCGGCTTCAAGGCCCTCTATCTTTCCGGTGCGGGCGTGGCCAACGCCAGCTTCGGCCTGCCCGACCTCGGCATTACCACGCTCAACGACGTCTGCGAGGACATCCGCCGCATCACCGCCGCCACGGACCTGCCGCTGCTGGTGGACGCGGACACCGGCTTCGGTCAGGCCTTCAGCATCCAGCGCACAGTGCGCGAAATGACTCGCGCCGGCGCTGCCGGCCTGCACCTGGAAGACCAGGTCGCGGCCAAGCGCTGCGGTCACCGCCCGGGCAAGGCCCTGGTGGGCGCCGATGAAATGGTGGACCGCATCGCCGCGGCGGTGGACGGCCGCACCGATGACGACTTCGTGATCATGGCGCGTACCGACGCGCATGCCGTGGAAGGCCAGCAGGCCGCGCTGGATCGCGCCGCTGCCTACGTGGAAGCGGGCGCGGACATGATCTTCGCCGAAGCCCTGCAGAGCCTCGACGAATACCGCGAATTCGTTTCCGCGGTGAAGGTGCCGGTGCTGGCCAATATCACCGAATTCGGCAAGACGCCCATGTTCACCACCGAGGAGCTGCGCTCCGCCGGTGTCGCCATGGCGCTGTATCCGCTTTCCGCCTTTCGCGCCATGAGCGCGGCGGCGCTGAACGTCTACCAGACGCTGCGTCGCGAAGGCACGCAGCAGTCGGTGATCAGTGAGATGCAGACCCGCGCCGACCTTTACGACGTGCTGGGTTACCACGATTACGAAGAAAAGCTGGACGCGCTGTTTAGCAAGTAACCGATTACCAACAAAGACAGGTCTGATGGCCACGCGCAGAGAACGCGACACCGCAACCAGACCGACCAGGAGGCAACATGGCTGAAGCAGCAAAGAAAAAGGCCGGCGGTCTGGCCGGCATCACCGCGGGCGAGACCGCGATTGCCACCGTGGGCAAGGAAGGCGCGGGCCTGACCTACCGCGGCTACGACATCTACGACCTGGCCGACAAGGCCACCTTCGAGGAAGTGGCCTACCTGCTGCTGCACGGCGAACTGCCCAGGAAGGCCAGGCTCACGGCGTTCAAGAAGCGGCTGATGGAAAACCGCACGCTGCCCAAGAAGCTGCGCGACCTGCTGGAAAACATTCCGGCGGACAGCCATCCCATGGATGTCATGCGCACGGGCTGCTCGTATCTCGGCAACCTGGAGCCGGAAGGCAACTTCAAGAACCAGGTAAAGGTGGCCGAGCGTCTGCTCGCCGCCTTCCCCGGCATCCTGCTCTATTGGTACCGCTTCCACACCGAGGGCAAGCGCATCAACACGGCGAGCAAGGAAGATTCCATCGCCGGGCATTTCCTGCGCCTGCTGCATGGCAAGAAACCCAATGAAACCCACCAGCGGGCCATGGATGTGTCGCTTATCCTGTACGCGGAGCACGAGTTCAATGCCTCGACCTTCACCGCGCGCGTGATCACCGCCACGCTGTCGGATTTCCACTCCGCCATCACCGGCGCCATCGGCGCCCTGCGCGGGCCACTGCACGGCGGCGCCAACGAGGCGGCCATGGAGCTGATCGAGAAGTTCCGTACCCCGGCCGCGGCGGACAAAGGCATCCGCAGGATGCTGGAGAAGAAGGCCAAGATCATGGGCTTCGGCCACCGCGTGTATCGGGAGTCCGACCCGCGCAACGTGGTGATCAAGTCCTGGAGCCGCCGTCTCGGCGAGGCCAACAAGGATCTCAAGCTGTTCGAGATTTCCGAGGCCATCGAGAAGGTGATGTGGGACGAGAAGAAGCTGTTTCCCAATCTCGACTTCTACAGCGCTTCGGCCTACCACTACATGGGCATTCCCACTGCCTTGTTCACGCCGATCTTCGTGATCTCGCGCGTGACCGGCTGGGCGTCGCATGTCTTCGAGCAGCGCGCCAACAACCGCCTGATCCGCCCGGGCGCCGATTACACTGGTCCCGAGCGCCGCAAGTGGGTGCCGATCGAAAAGCGCAAGTAAGTCATCACCGGCCGCGGCGCGGCGCCCCTTCGGGACGTCGCGCCGCGTTCGTTTTCACAGCCAGTCATTGAAACAGCCGAAGGAATACGCATGAGTGCGCACGACATCAAATCCGCCAAGCGTCCCGACCCCGAAAAGGTCCTGGTGGACATCGCCGACTACGTCATCAACTACGACATCGACTCCACCGAAGCGCTGGAAACCGCGCGCTACTGCCTGATGGACACGCTCGCCTGCGGCATGATGGCGCTCAAGTACCCGGCCTGCACCAAGCTGATGGGCCCGGTCGTGCCGGGTGCCACGCTCGCCAACGGCAGTCGCGTGCCCGGCACCGACTACGAACTCGACCCGGTGATGGGCGCGTTCAACATCGGCGCGATGATCCGCTGGCTGGACTTCAACGACACCTGGCTGGCGGCCGAATGGGGCCATCCGTCCGACAACCTGGGCGGCATCCTGGCCGTGGCCGATTACGTGTCCCGGCAGGCCGAGGCCGAAGGCAAGCCTGGCCTGACCATGCGTGATGTTCTCGTCGCCATGATCAAGGCCCACGAAATCCAGGGCGTGATGGCGCTGGAAAATTCGTTCAACCGCGTGGGCCTGGACCACGTTCTGCTGGTGCGCCTGGCCACCGCCGCCGTCACCGCGAAGATGCTGGGCCTGAACCGCGAGCAGATCATCAACACCGTCTCCCACGCGTTTATCGACGGCGGCGCGCTGCGCACCTACCGTCACGCGCCGAATGCCGGCTCGCGCAAGAGCTGGGCGGCGGGCGATGCCACCAGCCGCGGCGTGCGTCTGGCGCTGATCTGCAAGACCGGTGAAATGGGCTATCCCACCGCGCTGTCCGCGCCGACCTGGGGTTTCTACGACGTGCTGTTCAAGGGCAACGAGTTCAAGTTCCAGCGCGACTACGGCAGCTATGTCATGGAGAACGTGCTGTTCAAGATCAGCTTCCCGGCCGAGTTCCATGCCCAGACCGCCGTGGAATGCGCCATGCAGCTTCACCCGGAAGTGAAGGACCGCCTGGATGACATCGAGAAGGTGGTGATCGAAACCCAGGAGCCGGGCGTGCGCATCATCGACAAGATCGGCGAACTCAACAACCCGGCCGACCGCGATCACTGCATCCAGTACATGGCCGCCATCCCGATGATCTTCGGCCGCCTGGAAGCCACCGACTACGAAGACGATGTCGCCGCCGACCCGCGTGTCGACGCCCTGCGCAACAAGATGGAAGTGGTCGAGAACGAGCAGTTCACCAGGGACTACTACGATTCCGACAAGCGCTACATCGGCAACGCGATCCAGGTGTTTTTCAAGGACGGCTCCAGGACCGAGAAGGTCTCCATCGACTACCCGATCGGCCACCGCAAGCGTCGCGACGAAGGCATCCCGGTGCTGGTCGAGAAGTTCAGGAAGGCTATCCGCGACATCTTCGACGCCGACCAGGCAGCGAAGATCGAAAAGGCCTGCCAGGAGCAGACCAAGCTGGAAAACCTCAGTGTCACCGAATTCATGAGCATGTGGTTCAAACGCTAGCTACCTGTCCCCTCAACACAAAAAAGCCCGGCCAATAGGCCGGGCTTTTTTTGATTTGACGACGGCCTGGTCTGACAGCATCTGGAATATGCGAGTTCAAGCAACGGTCAACTGCTTCGTCCCTGCCAGGCACGAATAAGCAAACCTGCACCCCACAGCATGGCGGCAAACATGATGCCGCGACCGACATTGAGCGAAATGGCACCGAACGTCTTGTCGTAGTGCAGCAGCCCGGTTTCACCGAGAATGAATTCCCAGTCGTGGAAGCCGTAGGGCGCGGCCTTGCCGATGTTCCCGCCTATCAGCGGAAGCACACCGGCGCGGGCGTCGGCAATGTAGGGTGCGATGTCGAGGAAATTTTCGCCGAACCACCAAAGGCACAGGCTCGCGCCAAACGTGTCCTGGCGTGACCAGAGCAGTGCGATGCCGCAGATGACCGGCATCAGAAGCTGGCCGAGCGTGCCGCCCAGCGAGTGCATGAAATCGCCGAAGGGCAGAAAGACGATGTGGCCCGCTTCATGGAATGGCAGGTTGATCTGGTGGAGGAAGTTGCCTTTCAACCCGAGCAGGCTGAGTTCTTCAACCATGTAGCTGAAACCCCAGGCAACGAACGTGAGCCAGAGCACGGCGTAAACCCACGGGAACTGACACAGGCTGTCGTTTGGCGTCATCAACGCCGACCACAGGCCACCAAGGCGTGAGCCCGACGGCGCGTCGTCCAAATGGTATCTGGTTGCCTCCAGTCGTTTCTGCTGCGCTTCGTATTTCTCGTAGATCAGACCGCAGTGGTCGCAGACCCTGTCCCATATCATGCGTTCATGATGGCATTTCGGGCACTCCATGACGGTTGTTCCACTGCCCGGTTTGCAATGTTGTTGTCGAATTATTGGTTATTCCTGTGTTCAGCGCCAACCTACGTCGGGGCAGGCCGTGGTTCAAGAAACCGCCGTCGAGCGAATGACGCGGCGGGGTTGGATCGCCACCGGGGCTCGCGTAGAGTAATCGCTCCATTCACGATTGAATTTTCTTTGGGGGCATGACAAACACCGCTTCAGGTTCCGTGGGGGAAGCCGCGCATCGCATGCTGCACGATGTGTTCGGCTATTCGGAATTCCGGGGGCCGCAGCTCGACATCATCGAATCCCTGCTTGCCGGTCGCAACGCGCTGGTGCTGATGCCCACCGGCGGCGGCAAGTCGCTGTGCTATCAGATTCCCGCGCTCCTCCGCGACGGCACGGCCGTGGTGATCTCGCCGCTGATTGCGCTGATGCGCGACCAGGTCGAAGCGCTGCGCCACAATGGCGTGAGCGCCGCGTTCCTCAATTCCACGCTGAGCGCCAGCGACCGCCGCGAGACCGAACGCGCTCTGGCGGCCGGCGAACTCGATCTTGTCTATATCGCCCCGGAACGGCTGCTCAACGATTACACGCTCGACTTGCTGGATCGTTGCGAACTGGCGCTGTTCGCGATCGACGAGGCCCATTGCGTATCGCAGTGGGGCCACGATTTCCGTCCCGAGTACATGAAGCTCGACGTGTTGCGCGAGCGCTTCCCCGGCGTGCCGCGTATCGCGCTGACCGCCACCGCGGACGAGCGCACCCGGGCCGAAATCGAACACCAGCTTCTGCCGGACGGCGCGGACGACTATGTATCCAGTTTCGACCGGCCCAACATCCGCTACCGCGTGGGCATCAAGCACAATGCGAAGAGCCAGTTGCTGCGCTTCCTGCGCGAAAGCCATCAGGGCCATTCCGGCATCGTCTACTGCATGTCGCGAAAGCGCTGCGAATCCATCGCCGACTGGCTCACCGAAAAGGGCATCGAGGCCATCCCCTACCATGCCGGTCTCGACGGCGCGACCCGCGAATTGCA
>JASFQN010000114.1:0-8321 GCA_050115425.1 Gammaproteobacteria bacterium
TAGGTACGGCGGTGGCCGCGTATTTCGGCCTCGTCATGCACGCCGCCGAGGCTGGCCCGGACAAACTCGCGCCCCATCGCGCGGGCGATGCTCTGTCCCAGCGAGGTCTTGCCCACGCCGGGCGGGCCGACGAAGCACAGAATGGGACTCTTGCCTTCGGGATTGAGCTTGTGCACGGCCAGGTGTTCGAGAATCCGGCGCTTGACCTTGTCCAGGTCGTAGTGATCGCGGTCCAGGATCTCGCGCGCCTTGTCGATATCGATCACGTCCTCGCTGAGTTTCGCCCAGGGCAGGTTGACCAGCCAGTCCAGGTAGGTTCGGGCCATGGAATATTCCATGGCGCCTTCAGGCATGCGCTCCAGGCGCTTGAGTTCACGGCGCGTCTGTTCCTCGACTTCCTCCGGCATGCCGGCCTTGGCAACCGCTTCCTCAAGATCGCGCAGTTCTTCGCTTTTTTCCTCGCCCTCGCCGAGTTCGCGCTGGATGCTGCGCAGCTGCTCGCGAAGCAGCACCTCCCGCTGGCGCTCGTCGATCGATTCCTTGGTGCGTTCGCTGATCTTGCGCGACAGCCGCAGAACTTCCACGCGATAGTCGAGCAACGCCTGGACCTTCGTCAGGCGCTCGGCCACGTTCGCAGTATTGAGAACGTCCTGCTTCTCCTCCGGCTTGAGGTCCAGGTAGCCGGCAATCGCATCGGCGAGCAGTGACGGCGTGTTGATCTGCGCCACGGCGTTGCTGAGTTCCTCGGGCGTTTGCGGAAGCAACTCGAGTGCTTCGGTGGCGCGGTCCTTGAGCGTCACCATGCGCGCCTCGATCTCCTTGCCCTCGGTCGGGCCTTCGTGAAGCATCTCGATGCGGGCGAGCATGAACGGGTAGCCATCAATGTATTCGATGACGCGGAACCGCTGTTCCCCCTGACAAACCATGTGGTGGCTGCCGTCAGGCGCGGTTACATAGCGCAGGATGTTGGCGACCGTACCCACCTCGTACATGTCGACGGGACCGGGTTCGGCCACTTCCGGATCCTTCTGCATCACGAGACCGATCGGCCGCTCGGTCTTGACTGCCTCCTGGGCCGCGGCCACGGAACGCTTGCGCCCGACCGAGACCGGCAGCACCAGCCCCGGGAACAACACCATGTTGCGGACCGGCAGGATGATCATCACATCGTCCGGCAGTTTATGCCGGCCACCCTTCCCGGCGGTTTCCCGCACCTCGGTCGATTTTTCCTGTTCGCCAGTCATCGGCACGACCTCGCTATTTCGACAGGACGATGTAAAGACAACCGTTGACGAATTCCCGCCCGCGCAACTGCAAAGGCACCGCCGGCAGCGGCACCCGCCGTTCGAAGCGTCCGTGGGGAATTTCCAGCCGGTGCACGTGGGCGTGCCCGGCGCCCGCCGGCAGCCGGCGCTCGCCGTTCACCACCAGTTGCCCGCCGTCCAGAATCACGCTGACCCCGGCCGGATCCACGCCCGGCAGGGCCATCACGATCCAGAATTCCTCTTCGGTCTCGAGCAAATCCATCGGCGGCTGCCAGGCCACCACCCCGCGGGCGCGGCGCCCGGGCTGGTAGAACTGCCGCTGCAGCCGCTCGGCGCGGTCGAGCATTTCGCAGGCCTGTGCCCACATCCATGATTCCAGGTCACGTGACGCCATGTGTCCTCCGCGGGGGAAGAATTCGCCATACCCCTGAAATGGGGGCGGACCCGCCGGTTGGCAAGGGAGGAAAGCCGTCTCAACGATTGAGGTCAAAAGCTTGCTGACGTGCGTCAATGACGCTCACCATTCCGGAGCGGACAGGCTTCCGCACAGCCTTGAGTTCCAGGATCGGCGTCCGTAGAGTCTCGTTCGATGGGCATTCGTTCCCACAAAAACAAGAGGTAACCAGCATCGAAACAAAGGGGGAATTCATGATTCGAAAATTGACCCATAGGGAAATTGACCATGTCTCCCGTGGAGGACCAGTGGGCCAGCTTATTGGCGCCGCCCGAGGCGGCTACAAGATAGGCGGGGAAATCTATGGCCCCATGAGTCCGAACGTCCAGAATGCAATTGGCGGGACACTGGACGCGGCGGCTGTAGACCTTGGCATCAAGGACCATGCCGCCACTCCACCAGCGCATGCATCTTCGTCTTCCGACTCCGATGACGATGACAACTCGAAAACAGATGACAAGGGCCAATAGGCTCTTGCATGTGCGGGACCGGACCGATTTTGTCCGGTCCCGCCGTTTTCAAGGCAACACAATAACGATCAGCATTTTCCGCGATGCGTCCCAATTTCGCTTTTAGGGCCACGGGCCAGGAGAATAAATCAGAACCTCGGCAAGCTGCGGCAACCGCTGTTCTCACCGTCGGCATACTGCTTGCTTCTACTGTTGGCAGCTACACGACTGTCGCATTCGCTCGGTGGCTTTTACCCAGGGCAATTGCGCAAGTCGTCAATTCCTGTGCTCCCTCTGTATGCGCCGTAATTTTCATGCTCGCTGCAATCCGGGAATGGGTACACCCACCCGGCCCACTGCTCCGCGAACTTCTTGTCCGGGTACGGCTCCCTGGCTGGAAGGATGCAATCGTGTCGATTTTGCTTGCCGGGTTCCCTTTGGCGATTTCAGCCACCTTGCTCATAGCCGCTGCCGCCGCAGGCATATTGGATCCGCATTCTCCGCCCTCCATCGACCTGCCTGATGACCCATTGATGCAGTTTCTTTGGGTAAGCGGTACGTGCACGATCGTACCTCTGGAAGAGGAACTGATCTTCCGTGGTGCCATGTTTTCCCTTTTGCGCGACCGCATGGGGTTAATCGGCACGACGCTGTTGCTCAGTGCCTTATTCGCCATCGCTCACATCCCGGCGGGCGCCAACCGATTCAATCTGTTTACCCTGGCGCTGCTTTCTGTAACCACCTGCGTGGTACGCGAAAGGACCGGAAGCATTTCGGCTGCCGCGATCACGCATGGCTGCTACAACCTGCTGGTCATCGCCTCCATCGGTTGGCTGTAACCCCGGGGGAAGGGGTTGTCCCGATGCCGTCGGCTGCGCATACTGGCCGCCCCCTGCAGGAATAGCGGAGCAGCCGATGGCGGAACAGCCGATTGCCGTGGTCACCGGTGGCAACCGGGGCCTGGGTCTGGAGACCACGCGCCAGTTGGCGCGCAAGGGTTATCACGTGATATTCACTGCCCGCGACGCGCGCGCGGGCGCGGACACGCTGGCCCGGCTGCAGAATGAAAAACTGTCCGTCGAAATGCGCCGGGTGGACGTTACCCGCGCCGAAGATGCCCGCGCGCTCGCCGATTACATCCGCGACACCTGGGGCGGATTCGATGTACTGGTGAACAATGCGGGGCTGATCCTGGAGTCGTCGAAGGCAGGACGGGAACGCTCCTCCAATCCGTTGCTGGTGTCACCGATGACGGTAATGGAAACGCTCAACGTGAACACGCTGGGCGCATTGCGCATGATCCAGGCGTTGGCCACGCTGCTGCGGGAAAACGGTCGCATCGTCAACGTGTCTTCGGGGATGGGGGCACTGACGGACATGGACAGCGGCGTGCTGGGCTACCGCCTGTCCAAGACCGCGATGAATACGCTCACGCGGGTTTTCTCCAGAGAGCTGGCGCCGCGCAATATCAAGGTCAACTCGGTCTGCCCCGGCTGGGTGCGCACCGATCTCGGGGGCGAGAACGCCAGCCGTTCCGTGGAGGATGGCGCGGCCGGCATTGTCTGGGCCGCGACGCTCGGCCCGGAAGGCCCTTCCGGCGGCTTCTTCCGCGACGGCAAGCCGATCGACTGGTAAAGCCGGAATTCAGATCGGCTTTGACCAGAGCGAAAGCTGCTGCTGGATGCGCGCCACGTCCTCGTTCATCAGGTAGGCATCCGGCTGGGTCCAGCCGGTCACCATCATCAGGTTCTTTTCGTTGACCACCAGGTGACCTTCCGGATTCTGCGCCCGAATGCGCCAGCCGGGGATGGCAATGACGGTGCGCACGACCATGGGATGCCCGGTCACCGGCTCCAGAACCTCGGCCAGCCAGCGGGCCGAGGCGCGTGCGGCGCCCAACGGACGCACCACCTTCTCGGTACCGAAACGCAGCATGCCACCCTCGTGGACAACCACAGCCTCGTCGCCCCGCTTGCGCGGCAGCCTGCGGGCCACAACCTGGATGACGAAGACACCGTTGGCCCCGATCAGGATGTGGTCGATGATTCCGCCCGGCCGGGCCACGTTGTGCAGGGCGCGATAGCCGTGAATCGCAGTGCGCTGCAGGGCATGCCCGATGGCGATGTTGGCGTCGCGCACAAACACCAGCGCGGCCCGGTCGCGGACAAGCTGCCAGAGCCTGTGGAAGGCGAACCCCGGCGGGATCAGGAGCAGCAGGCCGAGCAGAAACCAGACCCAGCCGATACCCGCACCCCACGGCCAGGCCGGGGCCAGTACCAGCGAGACCGCAAAGGTGGCCAGCCAGGCCATGGCCGCGCTCCCGTAGAGTGCGATCAGTTCCTGCAACGCCTCCACGCGGAGGCGGTAATGCTGGCCGGGTTCGCCCTGGATGTCGCTGGCGAAAGCCCGGTTGCGCTGATCACGCGTGATCAGGCCCAGGGCCAGCCGGCCCAGCCCCAGCACCAGCGCACTGACCAGAAAGGCGGCCAGCAGAGCCAGTGCGGCGTGTCGGAGGATGTCCACCATGGGCAATCGTCTTCGGTTATGCTTTTCACGGCCAAGAGACGGGCAAGACTACCCAGTGGCACCCAACGGGTCTGCGACGTGGGGCACAAACCGGAAATCGCGGAACATCAGGGCCTGGGGGCACAAATGCACGCAAGGAACGGCTGATCCAGTCCTTCGGACCCATGGCTGACGCACTGGCCATCTCTCGCGAGTCGCGACCAGTGTCATGTCGCCGTCGCGCTGGACGAACCGGGAGCAACGACGCCGGGAGGCAAAATCCCGCCGGGCTTGAGTATCCGCCGAGGGAGCGAAGTAATGAATCATAGGTCCACCGAATGGCTGGCCGGCATCGCGTTTGTCGGCGTCAGCATTTTCACCGGCACCGCCGCGGCCCTGCAGGCGGCACGGCCGGACTACGACCCGCTCCGCGTACCACTGAGCTTCTACCTGCTGGGTCCCGGTGGCAGCGTGCTGCAGCTGGCCTACTACGCCCTCGCAACCGGCATGGTCTGCCTGGCCCTGGCCTTCTGGCAGACCAACAATCGCCAGGTGCGCTCGCCCGGCGCCCTGGCGGCCTTCATTCTCGGTGCCATCGGCGTGGTGCTGACCGCCACCTTCGACACCGATCTGCCCGGCACCACCGCGCACAGCATGCACGGCGTCATCCACGGCATTTCGGCCGGCGTCGCCTTCCTCGCCACACTGGCAGGGATGGCGCTCCAGTCCTGGCGTCTGCGCCGGGCCGATGGCTGGCATGGCACCGGCCGGCTGGCGTGGCCGCTGGCGCTGCTGGCGATCGCCTGGCTGGGGGTCTACGTCGCATTCAGCCGCTCGCAACCCCATGGGCTGCTGCAGAAAGTACTGATCGCGCTGATCATGCTCTGGCTGGGGGGTGCCGCCCTGGCCACCCGGCGACACGCCAGCCGCGGCAGGGATACGGGGATCTGAGTCCCGAACGCGCTAGGCGCGCCCCACATTCAGATCGGTGGGCGCATGAAAATAATCGCTTTCTTCCGCAAACTCGCGGATGAAGCGGTGCATTTCCTGCATGCGCTGCTCGGCGGTGGCCACCGGCGCGCAGTCCTCGCACAGCGGGTCACCGCAGGGCTGGCGCGAATACAACCAGTAGTGGATGGCCCCGGCCAGTATGCCGTCGGCAATATCCCAGAGATCCGCGTCGGGCTCCGCCTGGGCAAGGCGGTTCGCGGTTTCCACCACCTCGCGTGCGGCCTGGTCGAATGGATTGGTGTCCTGCATGGCATCTACCCCGATGAACGAATGAGGGCGGGAAAGGTCCGCGAGCAGTCATTGTATCCCAGCGGCGGTCAGCGACGACTTCCCTCCCGCAACTGCGCCATGGCTGTCCTGAGCTCCGGCGGCGCGAGGCGTTCCAGCAGATGGCGCACGGTACGGCGCAACGCGGCCACCACGTCCGCCCGCCCGCTCAGCCCGAGGGTCCTGGCCGCCGCGCTCCATTCCCGCGCCTGCAGGACCTTCACCACCAGCACATCCCGCCCGCTCCGATCCAGGCCGCTGCCGCCACGGCAAAGGGCCGCCAGCGCCAGCGCACGCAACGGCACGATGCACATCTCGTACAAGCGGTGCCCGAAGCCGAAGGCCGCGAGATCCAGCCAGTCCTGCCAATCCATTGTCTCGCGCGAGACTTCGCCGCCTGCGAGCAGACGGGTTGCCATGGCCGGCTCCAGGTCGTTCAGCGGATCGACCAACTGGCCGGGAAAGAGCCGGACAAACCGTTCCCGTGCCCGGGCCGTCAGCACTCGGCCCGCTTCGTTCAACGGCCGCAACACCAGCACCGAATGCTCGCCACTGGTCGCCCCTCGGGTCACACTCAGACGCACGGGGGCAAAGGCATTGCGCTGCCAGAACGCCAGCAGACCGGCGGTCGCTCCGAAACTGCTGCCGAGGCAATCAACCCGCCCGGCCAGGTCCCTGGCG
Organism: Gammaproteobacteria bacterium; assembly: GCA_050115425.1. GTDB lineage: Bacteria > Pseudomonadota > Gammaproteobacteria > Natronospirales > JASFQN01 > JASFQN01. The sequence continues at coordinate 6,633 of JASFQN010000114.1, forward strand.
ATGCCCTCGAGCAATGCGGAGCCTATCCCCCGACCCTGCGCGGCCGGATGCACGGCGATGCGCACCACGCGGGCAAACCGCCTGCCAGGCGCCTCCTCCAGGCCCAGGTGGGCGGCCAGCGTTTCGGGAAGCAGGTGGCCCTGCGGACGCATCCTGCCGGCCCAGATGCCTTTCGCGGTCGCGGCATCGAAACCGCCCTCCTCGGCGACCAGCGCGGTCGCCACGACATGGCCGTTCGAGCGCATGGCATAAACGCTCACGTTGGGCGCATCGAGCATCAGCCGCAGGTCGAAGGGCCGGGTGCGGTAGTGCGCCAGAACCAGCAGGCCGAACAGCTCCCCGAGAAGCCCGCCGTCCCTTGCCAGCACGTCACGATCAAGGCGTTCGACCGGCAACGGGGGCGCGGCATCGCCAACCGCGTCGTCCGCTGCCGCGCCGGCATCCAGTAGCAGCAGGCGGGCCGCAAGGCATTCCAGCGGGTCCCCCGGCGCCCAACGGACCGGAACCTCCAGACGGATTGATCGCCATTCGGGTGTGCGTGCGTTCAGGACCTTCTGGAAGCGCACGGCGAAGCCGCGACCGGTCCCCTCGTAGCCGTGGATCGTGGTGGCGAAGGCAATGCGCGGATAACGGGCCAGCAACGCCTCCAGCAATGGCGCCGGGACGGCCGCGGCCTCATCCACCAACAAAAGGCGCGCCGGCTCGTCGGGACCGTGCACCAGATGGTCCGGCGGCCGAAAAACGATTTCGCCGTGCTGCCAATGGACCGCACCACGGCCCGCGCGCGCCCCCGGCAACAGGCGGGCGGCGTGCTCGAAGACCCGCGCTGCGGCCTGGATGCGCGGAGCCGTCACAATCACCCGCTCCACGCCCTGGCGCAGCAGTTCGGCCGCCGCCATGCCCAGCGCGGCGGACTTGCCCCGCCCACGGTCGGAGGTGAGCACCACCGGCCGCCGGGCGCGGCCGCGCCCGGCACGCACCACGGCCTCCACCGCAGCGCGCTGGTCCGCATGCGCCTCGCCCCGCGACGGAAGACCCCCCGGGCCCGCAACGTCGGGGTCGGGCAGCGGCCCGGTCCCGCCGGCTTCGCTACAGACAACCGCCCGGGGATCGGCCGCCAGAATCCGCGCCATGCGCCCGACGAAGCGTCCGGCAACTTCGTCCCGGCGGCGCCCGGATACCGTGAGCCGCGCATAGTCCGGATCATCGTAATCCGGCCACTCCGACAAGGACGGCACCAGCAACAGCAAGAGTCCGCCACCGCGGATCAACCCGCTCACGGCACCGAAAGCATCGGGATTGAATCCGGAAAAGGCGTCGAACACTGCGATGGATCGCTCCTGGCCAAGCACCGCCGTGGCCCGCGCGGCCGGCACGTGCTCCATCCCGGCCGGCGCGCCCTCGCCAACCCACAGTCCGCTATCGTCATCACCCTCCGCGACGATCTCGCCGGCGCTGCGCCGCGCCCACTCGGAGGAGCCGGCCAGCACCAGCAGGTACCGGTGGTTGGACTGCCGCGCAAGCGCCCGCAGTTCGGCGGCGGTGGCGCGCGGACTGTCAAGCATCCCGTGGATCCAGTCTGAAGCGGATCAACCACACGGCGTCCTCTTTCGAGAAATGCCGCCGGTAGATGCGCGTGAGCGCGGCGGCAAGGGCCTCGGGGTCGGCGGCATCGGGCGATTCGCCAGC
>JASFQN010000115.1:0-8030 GCA_050115425.1 Gammaproteobacteria bacterium
TACATCTGTAATCCATATTTGACTTACAATTGTAATCCTTCGAGGTCGCCATGCCCGACGAATTGCCGATCACCGACGCCGAACGCCTGGTCATGGAAGCGGTGTGGGAACATGCGCCGGCCAGTTCCCGCCAGATCGTGGAAGCCGTCAGCGCTCGCGAAGACTGGCAGCCGAAAACCGTCCAGACGCTGATCAGCCGGCTGGTGGCGAAAGGCATGCTGAACCACCGGCGGGAGGGACGACGCTATTTATATACGCCCGCCGTGGCCCGGGACGATTTTCTCCGGCGCAAGAGCCGCCAGTTCGTGGACACCTTTTTCCGCGGCCGCATCACCCCCCTGGTGGCGGCATTTGCCGAGGCCGAATCCATCAGCCCCGAGGATCTTGAGGCGCTCAGGAATTTTGTCGATTCCCTGGACGAGCCGGACGGGGAGGGTCGGGCATGAGCGCGGCGCTGGAATGGCTGGCCAATACCGCCCTGTCGCTGGGCCTCGTGCTGACCGTGATTCTTTTGCTTCGGCGGACCGTCGGACGCTGGCTGGGTGCCGAGACCGCCTATCGCCTGTGGTTGCTCGTGCCATTGCATCTCGCCGTGGCGACATTCCTCCAGGCTTCCCCGACCCCGGGCGTCGTGCTTGCGCCGTTCACCTTGCACACCACCCTGCCCCTCGAACCGCTCGCGAGCGGGTCCGGCTCGACCGCCGGCCTGCTGATCATCGCCTGGTCGGCTGTTGCCGGGTACCTGTTGTGGCGTCTTGCGTGGGGAATCGCAATCGCCCGCACATGGATCAACGGCTCGACGCCGGGCCGGGACAGGCATTTCCCCGGACCTGTATTGATCAACACCCGCTTGAACTCCCCGGTCGTCGCCGGACTTCTCCGGCCCGTGCTGTTGCTGCCGGCCGATTTTCCAAAGCGCTACACCGCCGAGGAACGCCGCCTGGTGTTGTCGCACGAGGCGGTCCACCTTCGCCGGAAGGACAACCTCGTCATCGCCCTGGCCCGGCTGGTCCAGGCGCTTTTCTGGTTCAACCCGCTTGTCCACGTCGCCATCCGCGCCTTCCGTGCCGATCAGGAGCTCTCCTGCGACGCGCTGGTGCTGCGCGAGGCCGGCCCGGGCAAGCGAAAGGCATACGGGCGCGCGCTCGTGAAGACGGCGGCGACCACGGAACCGGTCGCTGTCGCTTCAACCTGGCACAGCCACAAGCAATTGAAGGAGAGAACCATGATGCTCAAAAGCCACCGGCGAACCCTCGCGCGTTCGATCTCCGGCCTCATCCTGCTCGCCAGCCTGTCGCTGGGCGCGGGCGCGCTATCGGTCAACGCATTTGCCCACGACACCGGAAAGATCGACCACGGCCCCACGCCGGTCACGCACACACAACCGACCTACCCGCGAGCCGCGCTTGAGCGCCATATCCAGGGCAAAGTGGTCATGCAGTTCACCGTCAACGCCCGGGGCCGGGTCGAGGACGTGAAGGTCGTCAAAAGCCAACCGCAGGGCGTCTTCGACCAGGCGGCGGTGACCGCAATCAAGCAGTGGACATTCAGACCCGCCACGCGCAATGGAAAGGCGGTCCCGGTGCAGACGCGCCAGATCATCCGGTTCCAACTCGACAGCCCGTCGAAATAGCTGGATCACGTCGCTGCGCGGCCATGCGGTCGCAGTAAAAGGCCCGGCAAATCGCCGGGCCTTTCTCTTGGCTGTGTTACCTGGCCGGTGCCAGACGGTCAGCATTCGAACGCATTAGGTCATCTCTACCATGTGACGAGCGAACGCTGCACAAAATACGGACGGCGGTATATCACGCGACGGAAATTCCCGCACCATACCCAACCCGTTGATATGCGGTGGAAAATGTGGAATGGTATTCATCCCGTTTTCAATCGGGCCCGAACAGCGGTCACGTGCCGGAAATATCCAGCAGCGGGCGCAGTTCAATCGCACCCTTCGCCCTCGCGCAGGGGGTGTCCTTGACCAGGCTGATGGCCTCTTCGAGATTTTCCGCCTCGATAATGCCGAAACCCGCGAGGGGCACGTTGGAGCAGGCGAAGCGCCCGTCGGTCAATTTCGCGGTGCCTTCCCAAGCAGTAACGGTGGTGACGTCGGTGGATACGGCGGCGACGTAGTCGCCCCGTTTGCGTAGTACTTCGTCCGCGGCCAGCAGTTCCGTCTGCTCACTTCGAGAGAGAGTCTTCCAGTCGGCTTCGGCGCCGTAGGCCAGGACCAGGAATTTCACGGTATTCCTCCCGCGACCGGACCTTTCACAGGCCCGCGCCGCGTTCCAGCGTGGCGATGTCGATCTTCTTCATGTTCATCAACGCGGTCATGGCCCCGGATGCGACTCGCGGATCGCTGTGGCTGATCAACTCCGGCAGCCGCCTCGGCACGATTTGCCAGGAGACGCCGTAGCGGTCCTTGAGCCAGCCGCAGACACCTTCCTCGCCGCCGGCCGAAAGGTGGTTCCAGTAGTGGTCCACTTCATCCTGGGAATCGCAGTTCACCGTGAGCGAAAGTGCTTCGGTGTACTGGAAGTTCGGTGGGCCGTTGAGGATCAGGAACTCCTGGCCGTCCAGCTCGAAGAGCACGGTGAGCACCGATCCCTCGGGCATGCCGGATGCCTCTGACGAGGCCTTGTCGTAATAGGTGGTGGTGTGGACCGTCGACTCGGGGAAAATGGCGGTATAAAAGGCTACCGCTTCTTCCGCCTGGCCGGCGGACCACAGGCACGGCGTTATCCGTTGCATGTCCTTACCCCTCTTTTGCCATTGCCGCCACGGTTTCGCGGATCGGCCGGATCGGGCGCACTTCGATGGAGCCCACCCGTGCCGGCGGAATGCCCGCCGCGACCTGGATGGCCTCGTTGAGGTCGCGGGCCTCGATCATGTAGAAACCCGCGAGTTGCTCCTTGGTCTCGGCGAAGGGGCCGTCGGTGACCGAGGTCTTGCCGTTGCGGACCCGAACCGTGGTGGCCGTGGCCACCGATTCCAGCGCCTCCGAGGCGATACAATGGTTGCTGTTTCGAATCTCGGTGTCGTAGGCCACGCACTCCTCGTCCGGCAGTTCGTCCAGGCGGTTCTCGTCGAGATACACCAGGCACAGGTACTTCATTGTCTTACTCCGTTGTTTCCGGGCAATTGGCGGCCATCTGCTTCATTGCTTCCCGCATCTCGCTGGCCGTGACGTCGCGCACATGCGTGGCGATCGACCAACGATGACCGAACGGGTCCTCGATCACGCCATAGCGATCGCCCCAGAACATGTCCTCGATGGGCATGATCACGCGCGCACCGGCCCGGACCGCACGCTCGAAAAAATCGTTCACCTCGGTCACGTAAAGGTGAATCGTGACCGGCGACCCTTTCAGCGCGAGTGGGCCCAGGTTGTTCCACTCGGGAAATTCCTCGGTCATCATCATCACCGAGTCGCCGATACGCAGCGCGGCGTGCATGATCCGTCCATCCGCACCGGGAAGCCGCGACAGCTCTTCGGCCGCGAATGCGGTCTTGTAGAACTCGATCGCGCCCGCGGCATCGGCGCAAATCAGGTGCGGCGTGACGGTGTGCATCCCCTCGGGGATCGGATTCGTGGCTTGTGCATTCATGATTCCGGTTCTCCCGATTATTTCTTCAGCCCGGCTTCCATCTCGCGGAAGCGCTCCACGGCCTCGCTCTCGCCGAAGTCCTCGAGCTCGAAGAACGGACGCACCTCGATCTCGCCCCTGCCGCCGTCGACCGCCGGGTTGGGGAAGCGTTTGGTCCATTCGATGGCCTCTTCGCGGGAGTCCACTTCAATGATGGTGTAGCCGGCGACCAGTTCCTTGGTCTCGGCGAAGGGGCCATCCACGAAGCTGGTCTTCTTGCCGTCGTACCGGATCCGCCAGCCCGCCGAAGTGGGCTTGAGGCCGGAGGCATCCCGGAGAATCCCGGCTTTTGCCAACTCCTCGTGGAACCGGCCCATCTCCTCGAGCAGGCTTTCTTCAGGCATCACGCCGGCCTCGCTTTCCGCTGTGGCCCTGACGATGATCATGTAGCGCATGATGGCTTCTCCTGGGTCGGCGGGTTCCCGGAAGCCGGGCCCGGCGGCTTGAATTGACTGTCCTCGCCTGTTGGTCGAACGGGAAAGCGGAAGATCGACAGGCCGGGCGCCACTTATTCCGGATTCACCCGGAAACCGGGTTGTTACAGCTTAGTCCGAGGGGGTTACTTCGGCGAGACGCCGTTCCAGGAAGCGGCGCTCCGGGCCCTGGTGGGTCAGGGAGAGCGCGGTCGCGTAGGCTGCGCGGGCCTCGTCCCGCCGTCCCAGCCGGCGGCAGAAATCGGCCCGGGCGGCGTGCGCCAGGCGGTAGTCGGCGAGCTGACCGGCGGCCAGCAGGGCATCCACCAGCGCCAGACCGGCCTCGGGGCCGTCGCGCATGGCCACCGCCACCGCCCGGTTGAGTTCCACGATGGGCGAGGGTTCGAGCTTCAGCAGGGCATCGTAGAGGGCGACGATCTGGCCCCAGTCGGTGGCGGCGGCGTCCGGCGCCTCGGCATGGCTGGCCGAGATCGCCGCCTGGATCATGTAGGGCCCGATCCGCCGGCTCAGCAGGGCCCGTTCCACCAGGGCGATGCCCTCTGAAATCAATTCTCGGTCCCACAGCGACCGGTCCTGGTCCTCCAGCAGCACCAGGTCGCCCGCGGCGTCCGTCCGCGCCCCGCGCCGGGACTCGTGCAGCAGCATCAGCGCCAGGAGCCCCAACGCCTCCGGCTCCGGCAGCAGCTCCACCAGCAGCCGTCCCAGCCGGATTGCCTCGTCCGACAGGTCGTGTCGCGTCACTGCCTCCCCGGAAGACGCCGAGTATCCTTCGTTGAACACCAGGTAAATCACTCGTAATACGTCTTCCAGCCGCTCGGGCAGGGCCTCCGGGCCGGGCACTTCATACGGGATCTTCGCATCGCGAATCTTGGCCTTGGCCCGCACGATCCGCTGGGCCAGGGTGGGCGCGCTGGTGAGAAACGCCGCCGCGATTTCCTCGGTGGTCAGCCCGCACACTTCGCGCAGGGTCAACGCCACCTGAGCATCGGACGCCAGCGCGGGATGGCAGCAGGTGAAAATCAGCCGCAGCCGGTCATCCTCGATTTCTTCGTCGTCCGGCAGCTCGAAGTCTTCCGACAGCGCCTCCAGGCGGTCGTCGTTTTCCTCCAGATGATCGAACCGGGCCGCCCGGCGAATCCGGTCGATGGCCTTGAACCGCCCGGTGGACACCAGCCAGGCGCGGGGGTTGTTCGGCACCCCGTCCCGCTGCCACTGCTCCAGCGCCACGCGGAAGGCCTCGTGCATCGCTTCCTCGGCCAGATCGAAGTCGCCCAGCAGGCGGATCAGCGTGGCCAACACACGGCGGGATTCGCTGCGGTACACATCATCCAGGGTGGCGCGTATCTGGCTGGCAGTGGCTTCAGGCATGGGCAAGCGTCCGTGGCGCGAGTGGGTCATATCCTCTGCGTCGGCAGATCATGGTATCCGAAAGGCGGATGGTGGTGTATCGCCCCGCCATGTCCGATCAGGTCAGTCGGCAGTTGCTCCCGATTCTGGCTGCACTCAGGTATGTGTGGCGCTAAAGAGCCATCGGGCCCAGATCAAATTGCGCGCTTCGATATTGCAATCCGAACGTGGCCGGGTCGCGTAAGTCCTTGACAAGGATAAGTTTCTGGCAGCGAAAACTGTTCGCCAATTCAGAGTTATACTGCGTCCATCGTTATTGCCATGACATTGGACGCAGTCCAGTCACTGTGATCGCTGAAAAGGACGCTGATGAAGAGCCGTCATATCTTTCATCTCTCTATTCCAGTTGCCGATTTAGCGGCAGCCAAGCGTTTCTATGTTGATGTCCTGGAGGCGCAAGTTGGAAGAGAGAACGAGGAATGGCTGGATATTCTTCTGTGGGGGCATCAGATCACGCTTCAGAGAAGACCTGATGAAGTCTTGCCACTTCAGCGGCAAGGGAAGCGGCACTTCGGGGTCACCCTGCCCTGGAAGGAGTGGGAGCGAAGCATGCGCCGTATCCGTGCTCTTGGAACCAAATTCCTCAGCAACCCAACCGTCTTGCTGAAAGGATCGCCGGAAGAACAAGCGAAGTTCGATCTCGCTGATCCAAGCCACAACGTTATCGAAGTCAAGGCCTACCGAGATGTTGTAGGCACGTTGGGTATCGACCCGTAGTGCAGGCAGGGTCGGGCTGACAACGCGACCAGGGCGGCCGCTTGACCGCGCGGGAGCAGCGCTGCCGCTCCGGCTACCTCAACCCCAGACTCATCGGGATCGTGTGGGGTGATGTCGACTACGCCTCCTTTCATTCGACTAATCATGGAAATCCGGAATTTCCAAACAGGGAATATTATGGCCAAGTACCTGATTTCATTCCCCAGTGCGGCGATGACCGTGCCTGAGGGCGAATTGGAGGCAGTGGACCGCGATGCCCACGCTGTGATCGATGAGGCCAAGGCCGCCGGCGTTTATGTCTTCGGCGGCGGCATCGACGAAGGCGTGCCGGCGGTGCTTGTCTCGGCCGACGGTTCGGTCGCCGAAGGTGGCTACTCGTGGGCGCCCCCGCTAAACGGCGGCTTTACCGTACTCGAATTGCCCTCGTACGAGGACGCCGTTACCTGGGCCGCACGATTCGCGAAAGCTTGCCGGTGTCAGCAGGAGCTCCGTGTCTTCGGATTCGATCCGCGGTCCTGAGGCCGGCTCTGCAGTGGCGAAAAATATGCGGTTTGACCAGTCACTCAAGCGAGACCTGTGGCTCCGGCGTTATCCATTAACAAACTCACACACTCAGGGGTCACGATCATGGCTGACGATAGAACGCTGCGAACATCAAGAATGTTGCCATTCTCACCCAGGGAAATTTATGGTGCTTTTGCATCGGCCGACTTGTTGGCCTTGTGGTGGGGGCCAAAGGGCTTCTCGAATACATTCGAAATTTTTGAATTCACTGCAGGTGGCCGCTGGAAGTTTACAATGCACAGCCCAGACGGCGTGGACTACTCCAATGAAAGTGTCTTTGAAGACCTCGTGCCCGACTCCAGAATCGTAATCCATCATGATTGTCCTCCAAACTTCAGGCTTATTGTTAGCCTGATTCCCGAAGGCGAAGGTACACTTCTGACCTGGGAACAAATTTTCGAAGACGCCAGAACAGCGCAAGCTGTGAAGCAAAGAGCTGGTTCTGCAAATGAGGAAAATATTGATCGTCTAACAGATGTCCTCGGCAAATCCACCTGCGCATAACAAGGAGTCCGTTCTAGTGCAATCACCGCGGTGCTCCGTTTGAACGACATGGAGTGGTCGCCAGGCGCCCCTATGTGCATCTACGGCATTGACACGATAGTTCGGACGAGGCCGCTTCACTCGTTCGGCAAATCAGACCTGATCCGAGCGGACTCGGGTAGATTCGGATCTCCAAGTTCCGCCTGCTTTCATGTTGCGGTGAGACAGAAGACGTTATCGGAAGCATGAGCGACGTTCCAGTCGGTGCGTGTTAATTCGGAAACAAGAGCTGACTCAGGCACGCTGACCGTGCCAGTGATGTCACGGTGAACAGGCTGTGGTACGGTTCCTGTGATTTCCGCTCATGATGAAACAGCGCAAGATCCACGGTCCGTTCATACAGCCGAACAGCGCCGCCATCGGAAACACTGCCAATCCTCGATTTTCACGGTTTAATGGGGTCAAGGAACCGATATATGAGTTGTCGTGCACCTGGCTGCCGCGTCGAAGTCAGGTTCTCCGCAAATACGACATGTAGAATCCTGCGCGTCTTGCTCGAGCGTTACGCGGGATGCCTGGAAACAAGAGAAGGATCGCAATGGAGCCACGGCTGAATATTGTCACTCTCGGAGTGCGCGATCTCGACAAAGCGATTGCATTTTATCGTGATGGTTTGGGGTGGCCTCAATCGAGCGCCAGTGTCGGAGATTTCGTAATCTTCAAGTTGTCCACAGGAACCGCCCTGGCGCTGTATCCCCGCCATCTCCTAGCTGCCGATGCA
>JASFQN010000116.1:0-7875 GCA_050115425.1 Gammaproteobacteria bacterium
CTCGATCAGTGCGCCATCCGCGTCCACTTCGCGCACCAGCACTTCCAGCCCGCCCTCGGCCTCCACGAACAGACACTGGTTGGGATACCAGTTCGCCACCTTGGGTCCGCGCACACGGTAGAAGGTACGGCCTTCCTCCTGCCATGACTCCATGTCCTTGCTGTGTTCGTCCCAGAAGGCGGGTGGCAGCGCATCCACGCCGGTGAACAACAGGTCCACGTCGTCCAGGACCTTGTCGTTGTAGTAATCCTCGGCGTGGATGCCGAGCACCGAGGCCTTGATTCGCAGGTTGATGTCCTTGGAGACCAGCGTGACCTTGCATTCCGGCTTCTGTTTCTGCAGGGCCAGCGTGGTTCCGAGGATGTTGTTATCCGGTTTGTTGCCGGGCAGCGAATCCGGCAGCAGGGACGGCAGGGCCTCGGTCTGGAAGAACAGACGACCCGGCGCGGCCTCCGAGGCCACCGCGGCGCCCGCCGAACTGTGGGGTGTGGGCAGTTTCAGCCCGGCGTCGATGTCCGCCTTGCTGCTTGATGCCATGATCTCATCCAGAAAACGACTCACCTGGCGAACGTTGCGGGCGGTTTCGGACATGCCCTTCTTGCCGGCGTCCAGTTCCTCGAGAACGACCATGGGCAGGAAAATATCGTGCTCCTGGAAGCGGTACAGGGCGGTGGGATCGTGCATCAACACATTGGTGTCGAGCACGAATAGCTGTCTGCCGGCGCGTTCAATGCTGGTTCTGGCCACGGATTGCCCCTCCAGTAAGGAAAAACTCAGAGTTCGCGAATGGCCTCTATGACTTCCTCCACATGGCCTTTGACCTTGACCTTGCGCCACTCTCTGCGGAGCACGCCCTTCTCATCGATCAGGAAGGTGCTGCGTTCCACGCCCATGACCTTCCTGCCGTACATATTCTTTTCGCGGATCACATCGAAGGCCCGGCACAGGGTTTCGTCCGGGTCCGAGATCAGCTCGAACGGGAAATTCTGCCTGGCCTTGAAATTTTCGTGCGATTTCACCGAATCCCGCGACACACCCACCACGTCCGCATTGAGCTTCTGGAGTTCCTTGTAGTGATCGCGGAAATCCTGGCCCTCGGTGGTGCAGCCCGGCGTGTTGTCCTTGGGATAGAAGTAAAGCACCAGCTTCCTGCCCTTGAAATCCTTCAGGCCCAGTGCCTGGTCACCCGTTGCCGGTTGCTTGAAATCCGGTGCTTTCTTTCCTGCCTCTATGTTGCTCATCAATCCTCCTGTCGTTTGGTGGAGACTCGGATCCGTTGTTCAGTGCACACAGTTGGAGCTGATTGCAGAAATTTCCGGCTTGAAGGTATTGCAGAGACATTGCGTCGTATCTTTCGGCAGCAGCGGCAGGGGCCCTACAGGCAACCCCAATTCGTTCAGCGCCGGCGGGATACCCGCGCTCGCCTGCGTTGCTCCCCGCTGATGTTGCGCTGGAACCGGACGGCACTCGTCATCTCTTGCGAGCCCAGAAATCCCGCGGGCCGAGCGTGCCGAACAACGGATTCGAAACTCCATGAATATGTGTTTCAACCTTTGAGCGGTTCCAGGATGGCGTCCAGGTTGAGCTGGTCGCACATGTCCATGAAATCCTCGCGCAGCGTGGCGATGTGCACGCTGGAGGGAATCTTGATCACCATCTGCACCGAGAACATGGGCGCGCCGGTGTGGGCGGCCTGGTAAACGCGGGTGTTGAGATCGGCCACGCCGATCCCGCGGGAGTCGAAGAAGCTGGCTATGCCGTGCACGATGCCGGGCTGGTCCATGCACACTACATCCACGGCGTAGGGAATCAGGTCGACCTTGGGCGGGCGCTCGTCGGTGCGGCGGGCGGAAATGGTCAGACCGAGCTGTTTTTCCAGCCGGGGAAAGGCGGACTCCAGACGGCCCACCGAGCTCCAGTTGCCCGAGATCAGCATGAGCATGGCGAACTCGCCGCCCAGCACCGTCATCCGGCTCTCGACCAGATTGCAGTCGCAGTCCCGGATGGCCCGGGTCAGGTCGTTGAGCACGCCCTGGCGGTCTTCGGCAATTGCCGAGAGGACCAGAAATTGTCGGGTTTTGGGAGGCAGCTTCTTCCCCACCATCGCATCTCGTTGGGAGGGGCCTCCGGCCGCTCGCCGTGCCTGATTTGTCGACCGGCGATGAGAGGTCCCTTCAATTCGAGTGTATCGCCTTTGCAAAAAGGTGCAAACCAACCGCCACGACCCGGGAACGCGGCGCTTGTCACACTGTCCGAGAGACCAGTAACATTCCTGTTTTATCGTCGAAGGAGGGCGAGCCGATGTTCCAGGGCAGCATGGTGGCGCTGGTCACCCCCATGACCGAACAGGGCGCGCTGGACTTCGAGGCGCTCGAACGACTCATCGAGTTCCACATCAGCGAAGGCACCGACGCCATCGTCGCCGCCGGCACCACCGGCGAGTCGCCGACGCTGGAAACCACCGAGCATGTGGAATTCCTGGAGACCGTGATCCAGATGGTCGGCGGCCGCATTCCCGTGATTGCCGGCACAGGCTCGAATTCCACTGCCCAGACCCTCTCGCTCAGTCGCCGGGCCGCGGATCTCGGCGCCGACGCCTTGTTGCTGGTGGTCCCTTACTACAACAAGCCCAGCCAGGAGGGCCTCTATCAGCACTTTCGCACCATAGCGGAATCCGTCTCCGTGCCATCCATCCTCTACAACGTGCCGGGCCGCACGTCCTGCGACCTCAAACCCGAGACCGTGGCCCGCCTGTCGAAAGTCTCCAATGTGGTGGGCATCAAGGAGGCCACGGGCGATATCGAGCGCCTGAAACAGCTCCAGGAGCTTTGCGAGGACCGCATCGAGCTTTACAGCGGCGATGACGCCACTGCCATGGAGTTCATCCTCCAGGGCGGGCTGGGCGATATTTCGGTGACGGCCAACGTCGCTCCGAAGCTCATGCACGACATGTGCGAGGCCGCCCGCAAGGGCCATCGCAAGACCGCCGAGTCCATCAACAAGCGCCTGGAGAAGCTCCACAAGCTGCTTTTTGTGGAATCCAACCCGGTACCGGTAAAATGGGCCCTCAAGGAGATGGGCCTGATCGACGGCGGCATCCGCCTGCCGCTGGTTTCCCTGAACGAGGAATTCCACGACCAGTTGCGCGACGCACTCCGCGAAGCCGGCCTGCTCGCCGCCAATTGAAGGTATCGCAACGCATGACACGTCTGTTCCGCTTTACCCTGGCTGCTGCCGGGGCCACGGCCGCGCTGGGTCTGGGTGCCTGTGCCAGCACGCTCACCTGCCAGCCGCACCTGCAGCCCTACCAGGCCACCACGATCCACCGGCCGGCCACTCCGCAGAGTGATCTCGCGGGCCTGCCTGCCCTGCAGAAGAACCGCACCTTCCAGGTTCCGGGCGAGAACAACATCGGCCCCGGCACCCCCAGCCGCAAGGATCCGAACGCCGCCTGCCTGGATATCCCGCCGAACGTGCTGCCCGCCAAGGACCAGCCGAAGAACGGTGAAAAGCCCAAGGACGACGACGCATCCTGACCGCCTGCCGCATTGAAAGCGGCCCCCTGATCGGGTAATCTTCCGGCCCTTCGGGCTGGCTGGCTGCGGCGCGGAATCACCCGAAATAGCGCACGCTGGCGTGCGCCGCAGTATGAGAGATCGTGCTACTAGAATAAGCTGGCAAAGTTTGAAAAATCGGAGAGGTGGCCGAGTGGTCGACCAAATCGTCGGGAACGATTTGGAACGCCCGTCAGGGCGGCCCCGAAGGGGCGTAGGGCAGGGAAAGCCCGGAGTAACGCGCACGCTGGCGTGCGCCGCAGTATGAGAGATCGTGCTACTAGAATAAGCTGGCAAAGTTTGAAAAATCGGAGAGGTGGCCGAGTGGTCGAAGGCGCACGCCTGGAAAGTGTGTGTACGTCAAAAGCGTACCGAGGGTTCGAATCCCTCCCTCTCCGCCAAAACAGAAAACGGGCCCAAGCGGGTCCGTTTTTTGTTTTTCGCCAGGTCGGGGTTCGAACCCTCGGTACGATCAAACAATCAGGGTTCGACCAATTCGCCGGGAGCGAATTGGGACCGCCGAAGGCGGGTCCTCGCGGCCAGCCGGCGAGGATGCCCTCCAGGGATGGAGGGCACAATCCCTCCCTCTCCGCCAAAACAGAAAACGGGCCCAAGCGGGTCCGTTTTTTGTTTTTCGCCAGGTCGGGGTTCGAACCCTCGGTACGATCAGACAATCAGGGTTCGACCAATTCGCTTTGGACACTGCCACCGCCCGGGAAGGAGGCCGTTGAGGCCAGAGATTCAGGCGTTGAGACCTGAGTGGCGGGAAATACCTGTCGTCCGCGGGGCATGCACTGGACTGCCCATCCGGCATCCCTGTCGCGTATGTGCGGCGTGACAATGCGCACAACTGACCTCGGCCGGCCTGATACAATCCGCAGAAATGCCAAAGCGTGCGCTTGATCCCGACGTCCAATCCCAGACCTGGCTGATAGCCACAATAGCGTTCCTGGGCGGCCTGGGTGGCGGCGTCGTGTTCCCGATCCTTCCCCTGGTCGGCATCGACCTCGGCATCTCCGGTTTCATGGTTGGCCTCATCCTCTCGGCCAACCGCATTACCCGCCTCGGCTTCAATCCGGTCACCGGCAGCCTGCTTGACCGCTTCGGTGCGCGCTGGCCCGTTGCCGTGGGGCTTGTCATCGAAGCGCTGGGCACGTTTGCCTTTTCAATCGCCCTGACCGCGCAGACCCCCGCGGCCTGGTTCCTGGCGGGCCGTGTCGTCTGGGGCGTCGGCTCTTCCCTGCTCATGGTGGGCGTACTGGCCGCGGTGATGGCTATCGCACCCCTGGAAAAACGCGGCGGCATGGTTGCACGGGTGCGTACGGCCATCAGTCTGGGTCTGCCGGCCGGGCTGGTGATCGGCGGCGTGATCGCCGACCGGGCTTCGGCCAACACGGCGTTCATCGTCGCCGGCGTGCTGAGCGTCGTCGGCGCGGTGGTGGCCGTGTTTGCCCTGCCCAAAGAGGCGCACCCGCCGAAATCGGCTGACGATGCGCCGGCGGGTTCCACCGACCGGGAAGGCTGGCGCAAGCTGTTGCGCATGCCTGTCCTGCACATGGTCTGGAGTACCAACGGGCTGCTCTTTTTCGCCATGTCCGGCGTGCTGCTTTCCACCGTTGCCGTGGTAGCAAAGCAACGTTCGCTTTTTGTCTTCAGCCTGGGTGCCCAAGGCAGCGCGGGGCTGCTCATGGCGGTGATGATGATGGCGCGAGCCGGCGCCGCACTGGCAGCTGGCAGACACCTGGATCGGGTCTCTTCCCGCACCAGTCTGCTGTTGCCGTCGATGCTGATGCTGGCCGTGGGATTTGGTGCGCTGGGCTATGCCGGGCATACAGTGACTGCCATGGGTGCGCTGGTGCTGGTGGGCGCGGGATCCGGCGGTTTGACCATCCCGCTTCTGACTGTGCTTGGAGATGTTTCGCCGCGGGAGTTCCACGGCCGTGCACTGTCGGTCTATCAGTGGTCGAGCGACTTCGGTGGGGCGGTGGGCCCGGCCGCCGGGCTGGAATTGGGACATGCCTTCGGCTATGAACTGACCTACCTGGTGGTGGGACTGACCATGCTCGCGATGGTGTTGCCCCTGCGGGTGTTGATCGCCCGCCGCCGATGAGAGCGGCCTGGATCATCCAGGCCGAGACGCGGCAAACAAAAAACCGGGGCGTCACGCCCCGGCTTGCTTCACGGGTCTGCAACTCCCGTCAGATCACCGTTCCACCGGAACTGACCATTACGCCCAGCAGGGTCAGCAGATCGGACGCCGACAGGCCGCCGCCGATGCTCTCCTGAGTGGTTACGGTCGAAGTCGTGGTGCTCGTCAGGCCCCCGCCAATGGTCTCGGCCGAGGCCGTGCCGGGCACGACGCTGATCAGGGTGACGGCGGCGAAGCTGGCTGCAAAGATAAGGGAACGTGTCATGATCAAGCCTCCTAGTCGTTGGGTTGACTGGAGGATTGTAGCCAATTTTTGTTCCCTGAGTCCCACAATTCCGGCCCGCATTTTCCGGGACGCGGCCGATCAGCGGGTCAAATCGCCTATGTTTCGCCTTCCCGGGACTCGCTCTCGATGTAGTAGGTGCCGATGCCGATCCGCCGGTAGCGGACGTTTTTGAGCGGCTGCTTGTGGGCCAGCCTGGCCAGTTCGGCATCCGCGGCATAGCCGAATTCCATGGCCATCTCGCGGAGCCTGGCCTCGGCTTCCGGAATCCTCTCCTCGGGCACATAGCGCTGGAACCATTCGCGCAAAAGGCGCGGCTGCTCCTGCCCCTGCCGCAGGTTCCATTCCGCCAGCGCCAGCATGTCGTGGACACAGATGCCGTGAATGTCCGCCAGCTCGTCGCTGCCTTCCGCCGGAACGTAATGCGTGCTGAGGAGGCGGACGCGGTCACCGGACTCCTCGACGACCCTGTATTCCAGCAATGCCGCCAGGATGGCCCTAGGCGGTACGTCACCGCCGTATTCGTGCGCGAGCTGGTAAAAGGACACGCCGGACGATGCCTTGAGCGGAAGGTCGGGCAGGGGCTTGCCGTTCGGGCCCCGGTAGCGCGGATCGTTGGTCCAGCCGTCCAGCACGCGGGTGGCGTGGTTGCCGTGCTTCGTATCGAGCACTTCGTGCACGGCGTCATGCGCACGCAGACGGGTGACTTCCTTGCGGCTGAGTCCGGTTCTCACCGCGGCCTGGGCCACAAAGGGCTTGGGCCGGGTGCGGAACTCTTCGTGCTCGAGCGCCGCATCGACCGCGATCTTGCGGATGATGCTGGTCATCTCGTTGCAACTGAACCCGAAACGCAGCAGCACGCGAACGAGGGGCGTGAGACTTCTGACCGCGAATTGCCAGTGGCTCTGACGCTTGCCTTCTGGCGCCTCAAGTGCGCCTTGATCTGTTGCGCCCATATTTCACCTCGCTGGTTGCGTGCCGACGGCCGAGTTTCATATTTGGTTCAGCTTTCCCGATTATACCTGATTGTTTGAAGAACGGCTCCAATGACCCGGGTCCCCTCCTGCCAGGCCGGTCAGGTCGCATTCCTTGCGCCTTGCGGACGGAGGAGTTGAGCGAAATCAGATAGTGGCCCGGCGCGGCGGGGCATGTGCCGCGGGTGTGGTCAGTTTGCCAACGGTTATCGGACCTTTGGTCCGCTCGCCGGCCGCTGGCGGTACTAGACTTTGAGTTACACGGTTGCACCGGGAGATTGGCCATGACGATCCGACTGGCAATACTCCCGCTGGCGGATTCCAGCGCGGATTCGACCCAGGGCTATTTCGGCGAAGGGATCTCTGACGAACTGCTCTATACACTGGCATGGGCGGAAGGTATCCAATGCAAGCCGCTCACTTCCTCGATGCGCTTCAAGGGCGCCGACCTGGACCTCAATGCGGTTGCCGAGCAACTGAAGGTGGATGCGATCCTGTCCGGGTCCGCGGACCACGATGGCCATGACTTCAGGGTGTCGGCCTGTCTTGTCGACATCAAGGCTGGCAGGGAGCTGTGGACCGGTGAATACCGTCGGCCGTTGGCCGACATGGCCGGGACGATGGACGACATTCTGCGCAACACGGTGGCGGCGTTGGACGCTTCGGTCCTGGAAGCCGACAAGCTGACGGTGCGCAAGGGCTGGACAACGAGCGCGCAAGCCTACGATTTCTATCTGCAGGGGCTGAGCTATTTCCGGCGCTATGCGATGGACAACAACAAGAAGGCATTGGGGAAATTCGAAGCGGCAATCCAGGCGGACCCCTCGTTTGCCAAGGCCTGGGCACGTCTGGCTGAATGCCACATCAAGTATTTCATGTATCACGACGCCGGCAATCCGGAACACGTGGTCCGGG
>JASFQN010000117.1:0-7820 GCA_050115425.1 Gammaproteobacteria bacterium
CCGGATGCATCGGAGCCGTCGGCAACAATGGAACGGGCGTTGCGGGCATCACCTGGAAAGCCGACATCCTGCCGCTGAAGGTTTCCGACTCAAGCGGCAATCTGTCGACCGCCGCAATCGTGTCGGCAGTCACCTATGCCGTGGATCACGGCGCAGGCATCATCAACATCAGTCTCGGTGGACCGTCATATTCACAGTCGGAGTATGACGCGCTTGACTATGCGCGCCAGCACAACGTGCTCGTCGTGGTCTCCGCCGGCAATGCGGACTCGAACAACGATCGTGCCGGCGCCGCCTATCCCGCGGACTATGACCTCGACAATATCGTCTCGGTGGCCGCCAGCACTAATACCGACGACATCGCCCTTTTCAGCCAATGGGGCAGTTTCGGCGTGGACCTGGCGGCTCCCGGGGTGGGTGTGCGAACCACCAAGGCAACGGTGAACCGTGGTTCCGGAGACACCACCGCCGACACGGCCTATGTTGACGGAACCTCGTTCTCGAGCCCGTACACCGCCGGCGTCGCGGCTCTCGTGGCCCACAAGCTGGGGACCGGAAACTTCGGCTACGAAGATTTGCGCGCGCATCTGTTCGCGGGTGCCGAACTCGCCGGGACCAATGGCGGCGGCAGCCTCGCGGGACGCACCGCCGCGGGGCGTGTCAACGCCAACAAGGCACTCGATGCCGTGAGCCGGGGCGTCATTCTGGCCCGCGGCATTACCGTTCACGATGATCCCGCTGTGGACGATCCGAGCGGCAACAACAACGGCGAGGCCGATCCCGGCGAAACGTTCAATCTGGATGTCGCTCTGGAGAACATGGGGCCGGCAGAAAGCAATGTCGCGGCGACATTGAGCCTGGCCGATGCCAGCGATACCCGGGCCAGCGTCGTCAACGGGAGCGACACCATCACAACCATTGGTGCCGATGCCGATCCGACCGCGGCCACGCCTGATCGCAACGACAACCGTGCCACGGCCCATTTCACGGTCAAGATGGGCGACATCACCGACAACGAACAAATCCTTTTCAAGCTGGAACTGGCGCTGGACAACGGCACCGGCCCGGTCCAGACACGTTATTTCTACCTGGAATCCGGCACGCTGGAAGACAACGTGGAAATCGTCCAGGACTTCAGCCGGACCGATTGGGACGAATTCCAGGCGTTCCATTTCGATGCACCGGCCGGCTTGAAGAACATCGTCTTCGAGACACGGACCGGAGGCACCACCGACATCGACCTCCTCGCCCGTTACAGCGCACCACCCGAGTATCTGATTTCTCTGAATGCCGACCCGGAAAGTCAGAACAGTTTCTTCTTCGTCGGACCGGACAGCCCCAATCCACCCAAGGTGAGCGGACGCTATGACGGCAAGGAAACCATTGTCTACAAACAGCCGCAGGCCGGAACCTATCACGTCGTAGCCGTCAACTTCAGCGCGCATCCGCTGACCTACCGAATCAAGGCACTGACCGACGCCACGCTGTTCAACTTTGCTTCCGCCAACTACTCGGTGAAGGAAGATGCCGGCACGGTGACGTTGACGGTCAACAAGGAAGGCGTGGACAACGGTGCGGTAAGCATCAACTACTCCACCTATGTCGATCCCAACGATTCCAACGGCGCCACCTACAAGAATTTCAGCACGACCCAGGGCACGTTGAGCTGGGCAGCTGGTGACAACAGTCCGAAGACATTCACCGTGCCGGTGAAGTCGGATCCGACAAGCTCGGCCGACACGGTATTCCACGTCCTGCTGTCCACGCCTACCGGGCGCGCCGCCCCTGGCGAAACCAAGGATGCCACGGTGACCGTCCAGGACACGACAGGCTCCGGTAGCAGCGGCTCGGGCAGTACCACTGGTGGCACCTCCAGCGGCGGTGGCGGCGGTGGTGCCGGGGGGCCTCTGCTCCTGCTCGGCCTGCTGGCGGTGGCGCTCCACTCCCGAAAGCGTCAGGCCTGACGCCAGGCGTTGATTTCACGACCGGGGCGTCGCTGACGCCCCGGTTTTTTTACGCTGACGACACCGGGAGCCGGATTCGACCGGGTCTGTATAATGGCGGCTCCGTACGGCATTCCTGCAAGGAGTCATCAACGTGGATATCCACATACGTTCCGCGCACGCCGCCGATGCCGCGGTGATCGCCGAATTCAACCTGGCGCTGGCAGAGGAATCGGAAGGCAGGCAGCTCGACCCCCGGGCTCTGGCCATGGGCGTGCATGCGGTAATCGCGGATCCATCCAAGGGCCGCTACTTTCTGGCGGAGCACAACGCTGAGGTCATCGGTCAGCTGATGCTCACCTTTGAGTGGTCGGACTGGCGAAATGGGGTGTTCTGGTGGATACAGAGCGTCTACGTGCGCAAGTCACACCGCGGCAAGGGGGTCTTCAGCAGACTGTTCCGCCATGTGCGCGACCAGGCGCAGGACGATGCCGGTGTCTGCGGCCTGCGCCTATATGTCGAGAAGGAAAACCGAAGCGCGGCGAATATCTATCTGGGCCTCGGCATGGAGATGACGTCGTACGACATGCTCGAAATCGACTTCTCCGCGAAGCACTGACCACGGCTCGTCAGGCCTTACGTGTAGAAGTCGCGATACCAGGAAATGAAACGCTCCAGCCCCTGTTCGATGGAAGTCGTGGGCCGGAATCCAAAATCACGCGTGGAAGTCTCGATGTCGGCATAGGTTACTTCCACATCGCCGGCCTGCGCGGGTACCTTGCGTGTAATGGCTTCCCTGCCCAGCAGGTTCTCGAGGACGCCAACGAAATGCATCAGATCCACCGGCTGGTTGTTGCCGAGGTTGTAGAGTCGTGAGGGCGCCAGCCCTTCCTTTGCTGCCGGAGGCCGCTGCATGACCGCACGCACGCCTGCCACGATATCATCGATATAGGTGAAGTCGCGCTTGCAATTGCCATAGTTGAAGATGTCAATGGGCTCGCCAGCGAGAATCCTGCGGGTGAACGAAAAATAGGCCATGTCCGGACGACCCCACGGGCCATAGACAGTGAAAAACCGCAGGCCGGTGGCAGGTATGCCATAGAGATGGCTGTAGGAATGCGCCATCAACTCGTTGGATTTCTTGGTGGCCGCATACAGACTGACCGGCGTATCGACCCGATCATCCACTGAAAACGGCACCTTGCGATTGGCCCCGTAGACCGAACTGCTGGACGCATAGACCAGATGTTCCACGGGATGGTGGCGGCAGGCCTCGAGCACATTGGCAAACCCCACCAGATTCGACTGGACGTAGGCCTGCGGATTGACAAGCGAATAACGTACCCCCGCCTGGGCCGCGAGGTGAACCACCGCTTCCGGATGATGTTCGGCAAATGCCCGCTCGACCGCTTCCCCATCGGCCAGGTCGGCGCGTATGCCCACAAAGTCGGCATCGGCGCCGAGTCGCGCCATGCGGGCTTCTTTCAGGGCAACATCGTAATAATCGTTGAAATTATCGAAACCGATCACCCGGTGACCGGCCTCGAGCAGTTCCAGCGTCAGGGCGTTGCCGATGAAGCCCGCGCTGCCCGTCACCAATACCCGCATTGCCTTCAGACCTTCTTGTTCACGACCGGCCGACCGATGGAGTAATAGGTAAAGCCGACTTCGCCCAGAAACTCCGGATCATAGAGGTTGCGTCCGTCCACGATGACCGGGGTTGAAAGCTCGCCGCGCACCTTTTCGAAATCCGGACTGCGAAATTGCGGCCACTCGGTCACCACTACCAGCGCGTCCGCCCCGGCCAGCGCCTCGTCGGCGCTATGGGTGAGCACGAGCCGCGTTTCATCGGGATAGATGCGACGCGCCTCGTCCATCGCAGCCGGATCATAGGCCCGCACCGTGGCACCCGCCGCCCAGGCCGCTTCCAGGAATGTGCGGCTAGGCGCCTCGCGCATGTCATCGGTATTCGGCTTGAAGGCAAGCCCCCACAGGGCGATGGTCTTGCCCTTGAGATCGCCCTTGAAAGCATGACTCAGCTTGTCGAACAAGACACTCTTCTGCCGTGCATTGACGGCTTCCACCGCCTCCAGGATTTGCGGCCGGTAGCCCGCCTCGACGGCGGTCCGATACAGCGCAGCCACGTCCTTGGGGAAACAGCTTCCACCGTAGCCGCAGCCGGGAAAGATGAAGGAATAGCCGATCCGAGGATCCGATCCGATACCCTGACGGACGGCCTCGATGTCCACACCCAGGCGCTCGGCCATGTTGGCGAATTCATTCATCATGCTGATCTTGGTAGCCAGCATGGTATTGGCTGCATACTTGGTGAATTCCGCATCACGCACCGCCATGACCATGAGTCGATCGCGCGTGCGGGTGAATGGCGCATACAGGCTGCGCATCACCTGGGTGCCCCGTTCTGAGCGGGTGCCAACGATGACACGATCCGGCTTCAGGAAGTCGTCAACGGCACTCCCCTCCTTCAGGAATTCGGGATTGGAGACGACATCGAAAGCAAAGTGGGCATCGCGCTCGGCGAGTGCCCGGGCGACCACTTCCTGGACCTTGTCAGCCGTACCCACAGGCACCGTGGACTTGTCCACGATGATCCGCTCACCGTCCATGTGGCGGCCGATGGTATCGGCTACTTGCAGCACATAACGCAGGTCGGCGGAACCGTCCTCGTCCGGTGGAGTGCCCACGGCGATGAACTGTACCAGACCGAATTTGACGCCCTCGACCGGATCGCTGGTAAAGCGCATGCGACCGCTTTCTATGCCCTCGGCGACCAGATCATCCAGACCGGGTTCACGAATGGGCACAACGCCCTTGCGAAGCTTTTCGATCCGGTCCGTGTCGATGTCCACGCACATGATGTCGTTGCCCATGTGCGCGAAACAGGCTGCCGTCACCAGACCTACATAACCGCTGCCGTGAACCGTGATTTTCATGTCAACTCCCGATAAATCAATTCAACTGATGAAGCCCCGGACCCCGGGGCCGAAACCCGGTCGTCAGTCCTCACCGTCGCCAAAACGCGCCTGCGAATGGATCAGGGCATTGTTGTCGTAAATCTCCATCTCGCCCGAACGGTAGCCGTGCACGAATACCGGCCTGACATTCGCATCGCCAAACACCCGCTGATCGCGGGCAATCAGCAGTCCTTGCGGGTGCGCGTCGACCCAGACGCGTGCCTGCTCCGGCCGGAGGACCGTGATGGGCTTGCGCAGGCGCCCCAGGAAAGCGAACTGGCCCTGGTAATGCCCCACGTAACCGAGCGGCCGCCCGAGCGCCTGCTGGGAGCCCAGGAAGCGGCTGATGCTGGTGAGATCATAGGAATGCTGCATGGTGCGGATGGGACCGTACATAACCGCGATGACCACCAGCACGCCGGCCGCGGTCACCGCCGCCACCGCGCGCACCGGCCGCGTGATCGGCAGCCACGCCAGCCAGAGCCCGACGATCATGATCAGGATGCCTGCCATGGCCGGCATGGTATTCACCCACGCCGGCCAGCTTGTCGGATACCAGCCGCGGGACAGCCCGGCGAAAAACGCACCCAGCAGAATGAAGAAGCCCGCCACCGGCCACTGTGACCGCCGGCTCACCGACTCTACCCGCGTACCCACGGCATGCGCGGCCAGCAACGCGGCGAGGGCAATACCCGGCAGCAGGTAGTGCACCTGCTTGCCACCCACCGCGGACAACACCACAAAGATCATCGCCAGCGACAGCACAAGCAGCCGGGTACCCGGATCCCGCTTTCCGTCACGTCCCCTCATTTGCGTGAACCCACGCCAGAGCGGCGGCCAGAGTGTCCAGGGCAGTATCACCAGCGGCAGCCACTGGACGTACCACCACACCGGTCGACCGTGGCCGATGTCACCCGAGACCCGGTCGGCGGTCTGGTCGATCAGAATCGCGTGCAGGTAATTATCGCTGGCGAAGACACTCGCCGATACGAGCCAGACCGCGACCACCGCAAAGCTCAGAAGCACGCCGATCAACGCGCCCGCATACCACTCGCGCCAGCCGCCATCCGGCCGCGCGGGCGCCCACCAGGGGGCGAGAAGCACCCCCGGCATGACATAAACCAGGATGACCGGACCCTTGGCGAGAATGCCGAAGCCGACCATCAGGCCAAAGCCCAGCCAACCGCTGACCGGTCGCCCGGAGGCGGCGCGCCAGAGGCCCAGCACTGCCGCCAGGGCGAAAAACACGACCAGCATGTCGAACATGACTGCCGTACTGTACAGTGCGATGAAAATGGCCCCCAGAAAGAACAACGGTGCCAGACAGGCACTGCGTGCTTCCATTGGCCAGAAGCGCTCCGCCAGCCGACCAAGAAGCCAGAAGCTGCCCAACGCGAAGAGGGCCGGAACCAGGCGTGCCCACCCTTCGCTCACGCCGAAAACAGACCAGCCGAGATTGATCAGCCAGAAAAGCAACGGCGGCTTGTCGGGGTAGAACACGCCATTGAGGTGCGGCACAAGGTAGTTGCCATTCAGCCACATTTCCCAGGCCACCGAGACATAGCGGGTCTCGTCCACGGGAAACAGCGGACGCCATAGATAGGATGCAAGGAGCAGCAGACCCCAGGCCACGGCCACGAGCTGCAGGCAGCGACGACGGTTTACCACGGAAAGCATGTGCTTACGCCCCTTCTTCTTTTTGCTGGCGCTTTTCGTTGAGTATCAGGTGCAGGTTGCGCAAATAGATGAACAGGCCCGAAGCCTGCCCGAGAATGAAGACCGGATCCGCCTTGTGGATCGCATAGGCCAGCAGTGTGGCGCCGCCGCCGACGCTGAAATACCAGAAGGCGACGGGTATCACACTGCGCCGTTCGCGTTCGCTGGACAGCCATTGCACCAGAAAACGCATGGAAAACAACGCCTGCCCGGCAAACCCGACAAACAGCCACAAATACTTAGCGTCCATCGAAAGGCTCCTCGCTGACGCGCGACGGCCGGCGCTCACGGCGCTGCAACCAGGCGACGCCGAACAAATCCACGATGCCCACCCAGAGGCGGTTATGGATTCCATATTTGGACTTGCCACGCTCGCGCGGGCGGTGGTTGACGGGAACCGAGACCACGCAGCCACCCGTGCGCCGGACCAGAGCCGGCATGAACCGGTGCATGTGATCGAAATAGGGCAGCTCCAGAAACACACTGCGGGAAAACACTTTCAGACCACAGCCCGTATCCGGAGTCTCATCGCGCAGCAGGCGGCTGCGGACACCGTTGGCGATACGGGATGACATCCGGCGAATGAAAGTGTCGTTGCGCTTTTGCCGGTGCCCGATGGCCAGAGCCACAGGGGCATCGTCCGTTGCCGCCCTGACCACGTCCAGCAGGCGGGGAATGTCCGCCGGATCATTCTGTCCATCACCGTCCAGTGTTGCGATCAACGCTCCCCGCGCGGCATGCACGCCCGAATACACCGCCGTGCTCTGGCCGCAGGCAGTGTCGTGACGGAGCAGTCGCACCGGCGCCGCGGCGGCGGCGTGGCGCACGGCGGCGGCCGTACCGTCGCTGCTGCCGTCATCGACGTAGACAATTTCGTAGTCCAACCGCCCCGAGAGTGCGGCGACGATCTCGTCCACCAACGGCTGGATGTTGGCTTCCTCATTGTGAACGGGGATGACGACTGACAGCTCCATGGACGTGTTCTCTCTTGATTCAGCGGCCGGATGGTAACGTGCCGGGTGCCAAGGAAATGTCAGGAAAATGTCAAAGTTTTGTTAAGAAAGGGGGCCAGGGTGAGGGTATTGGGTGGCCACGCGCCTTCGGCGCCCTTGCGGGCTGCGCTCCGCTCCGGCTCAGCCCCGCGTTGCTCGTCGCTCATGTAGCGTTGCTACACCACGCTCCTCGC
>JASFQN010000118.1:0-7797 GCA_050115425.1 Gammaproteobacteria bacterium
CCCAGACCGAACTCAATGCCAATCCCAACGACACCAAGGACTATCCAAAGGGCGTATGGACCCTGCCGCCCACGCTGCGGCTGGGAGACAAGAACCGCGACTACTATCTAGCCATAGGAGAAAGCGACCGGATGACGCTCAAATTCATCAAGCCACCGGCCGTTGAGTCAAAGGGAGCATCAGTAAGTCAGTAACATCCGGGGGACACCCTAAATGAATCGCTACATCACTGCCGGAATCGCGGCGCTGTGTCTTGCGAACACGGTCGCAGCCGCCAACTCGGGAATCGAACTCAAGGCCAGCACACTGGGCCTGGGGATCGAGTTTGCCCATAACTTCAACGATTACATTGGCGCCCGAGTGGGCTTCAACAACTTCAGTTACCACTACAATGACACCCAGGGCGGCGTCGACTACAACATGGATTTCAAGCTGAGATCCTATGACGCCCTGGTGGACTGGCGACCGTTCGGTGGCTCGTTCCGGGTGACCGGCGGCCTGGTGCACAACAGCAACAGAGTGCACGGCACGGCTGCCTCCGCGAACAGCTATACCATCGGCACCACGACCTACACGCCCGCGGAGATCGGCACACTGACCGGGGACGTCCAGTTTGACCCGACAGCACCGTACCTGGGCTTCGGCTGGGGCATGTCGCCTGCCGACACGGGGTTCGGCACAAGCATCGATTTTGGTGTCGTGCGCCAGGGAACCCCCCAGACCTCGCTGGTGGCGGAAGGCGGCACACTGGTCAGCGACCCCCAGTTCCAGAGCGATCTGGCACAGGAACAACAACAGTTCCAGAGCGATGCCAACAGCTTCAGAACGTACCCGGTGGTGAGTATCGGCGTGAATTACCGATTCTAGGTACCGGCTTTCATTCAGCCAAAAAAACCCGCTATCGCCGACCGCGCAGGTCTGGCGATGGCGGGTTTCCTTTTGGCATTCGCCCAACGCTTCGAACATGCTCACGCTGATCGAAACAGGCGGTTTCAAGCCGGCTGGCGGGAAATCACGGCGGGTGATAACCCGCCGTGCGAACAGCTCGGGATGGCTCGACCGGATAAAGAAAACGGTCGCCCAGCCGCCTGCCGCCGACCGGCACCAGACCCCCGATTGCCGGGCGGCCGGCGGAATGCGCGAATATTCCCCCGCAACGCGCGGCGGCGCTCCCCCCCGAGGCTGCGTGGGAATCCTATCACATGATTCGGCCAGGATCAGCCGTCCTCGTGCGAGCGATCCCGGGCAACCGCAATCGCAGTGCCAAGCACGGCCTCGAGCACTGTCCTGGCCCGGGCGAAACGCGGATCGGCGAGTGCGGTTTCCGGATGCTCCTCATCCATGTACATCCGCTGACACATTTCTATCTGGAGCGCGTCCACTCCCGCCTGCGCACCATAGTGGGACGTAATATACCCGCCCTTGTAGGGCGCATTGCGCGCCACCGTCCAGCCGGCCTCGACGAAACGCGCTTCGACCGCCTCCATGAGCGCCGGCGTGCAGGTCGCGCCATCGCGATTGCCAAGATAAATGGCATCCTCCAGTTCGCCGTGCAACTTGCTGGCGCGCGATGCCACACTGTGTGCATCGATCAGCACGATACGTCCAAACCGTTCGCGCAGCCGATCAATGAGGGCCTGCAGTTGTTCGTGATACGGCGCATGCACGAGCCGGCGCCGGGCTTCGACAGCCGCGGGACCGGGATTTGTCGAATAGATCGGATCGCCCCAGAAAGTCTCGGTGGCCACCAGCCCCGTTTCGAAACGCCCCGGATACAGCGGCTCCGATGCCGGTGCCCGGTTGAGGTCGGCCACGAAGCGGCTGTACGTCGCATAGATAGTCGTGACGCCCAGCGCGGGCAGAAAATCGTAGAGATGATGCAGGTGCCAGTCGGTCATGGGCAGGCTGGCGACATAGTCCGACGCAAACGTGGCGCGGATGTCATCCGGCACATAGGTGCCGGTATGCGGAATGCTGACCAGCAGCGGGACCGGCTCGGTGGCCGGTTCACGAATCTCGTAGGCTTGCACGTCATCCTCCTCGTATCGCAACACCCGCACGGGCAGGCAGGCCTCAGTTCCGCGCAAGACGCCGGGCCGTTTCGGCAAAAGGCGTCCGGAAGCGCTCGGCCTGTTGATGCCGGCCATGTTCGGCGAGTTTCACGCCGCCGGCATACACGGCGGCGAAATCATGGCGGCCGCCGCCGATCACCAGGGCATCCAGCACCGTGTCCGGCCCATGGCCGGCAAGGGCCGCGGCCGACTCGTCGAGGACCACCAGATCGGCCCGTTGCCCGATGGCGAGGCTGCCCGCCGGGGCCGCCACGGCGCCGGCGCCGCCCTGCGCGGCCTGCTCCCACAAAGGCCGACCCAGACCCGTCTCGTCGGCCAACAGAGACCGGCGCTCATGTCCCAGGCGCTGGCCGAATTCGAGACAGCGCAATTCGGCCACCGGATCGATCAGACAGTTACTGTCCGAGCCGATGCTCCAGCGCGCACCATGGCGACACCATTCGGTGGCGGCAAAGAGGCCATCGCCCAGATAGGCTTCGGTCAGCGGACAGAGCACTACGTCCACGTCCGCGCGCCGCATGAGCTCGCGCTCGTCGGCGGTGGCATGAGTGGCATGCACCAGATGCCAGCGCGATGAGAGTTCCACATGCTCGGCCAGTGCCCGGATGGGCGTGACTCCCAGCGTCTCCCTCGATTGCTCGACCTCCTGCCTCTGCTCGGAAATGTGAATGTGAAACGGAAAATCCGTTCCCAGCAGGCTCTCTGCTCCGCGGACGAGTTCACCCAGTTGCGCTAACGGCACGGCGCGGAGGGAGTGGGGCGCCACGCCGAGGGCGACGCGTCCCTTGAGCCGATCCAGCAGGCCCAGATACTCATCCACGCTGGCGTGGACGAAGCGGTATTGTTCGGGCAATGGCTCCGTGCCAAAGCCTCCGCTCAGATAGCAGACCGGCAGCAGCGTCAGGGACAGCCCCGTGATCTCGGCCGCCTCGATGACTGCCTCCGCCATCTCGAGGCCCCGGCCGCCGTCGCGGCCATGATGCAGGTAGTGGAACTCGGCCAGGCTGGTGTATCCCGCCGCCAGCATTTCCGCGAAGGCCTGGCACGCGATTACGTGCATATCCTCGGGCGTAATGGCCTGGGCAAGCCGGTACATGGCGTCGCGCCAGCTCCAGAACGAATCGTTGCCTCGCGGGACTTCGCCATGGCCCGCCAGCGCCCGCTGGAAGACATGGCTGTGGGCGTTGGGCATGCCGGGCAGCGCCAGCCAGCCGTCCCGCGCCTCGCCGCAATCCGGCTCCAGGGCTTCTATAAGGCCCTCGGGGCTGACGCGGAGACGGCAGTCGTTTACCATGCCGGCCGGTGTCATGACGTGGCGAAAGGTGAGTGTTCGTTGCATCCTGACCCTGTCATTCCTGCTTTTTGTCGGGCTGTCGCTGACCGCGACGGCCTTCCGGAGGAACCGTGACCGCCGCGCGCTTCGATCTCATTGTAAGAAACGCCCGGATCCATCCCATGTCCGACGGCATCGGCCTGGCGGACTTTTCGTCGCTGGGCGTTCGCGACGGCCGCATTGCTGCCTGTGGCGTAGCCGGGAACGCCACCGCGAAGGTGACTTTCGACGCCGCCGGCCGCGTCCTGATGCCCGGGCTGATCGACTGCCATACCCATGCCATCTACGCCGGCAACCGGATGCACGAGCGCGCCATGAAGCTTCGCGGCGCAAGCTACGCGGATATCGCAAAGGCCGGTGGCGGCATTGTATCCACAGTGAAGGCGGTACGCGAAACCGACGTCGGCGGCTTGCTCCGGGAAAGTCTGGGCCGTATCCGGGCGTTGCTCGCCGAGGGTGTCACCACGCTGGAAATCAAGAGCGGCTACGGTCTGACCTCCCGGGATGAAATCAAGATGCTACGTGCCGCACGCCGGGTCGCAGATCACCTGCCGCTCAACATCGTGACCACATTCCTCGGCGCGCACGCCATCCCGGCCGGGCGCGAGCGGGCCGATTACATGCGCGAGGTCGTCGACGAAATGCTGCCCGCGGTGGCCGCGGCCGGTGTCGCGGACCTGGTGGATATCTTTGTCGAACACATCGCCTTCGACGTGGACGACATGCGTCACCTGTTCGCAGCCGCCCGCCACCACGGGCTGGGGCTTCGCGCGCATACGGACCAGCTCAGCAACATGGGCGGCACGCGCGCGGCGGCGGAGATGGGCGCACTGTCCTGCGACCATCTGGAATACACCAGCGACGCCGACATCCAGGCCATGGCCCGCAACGACACGGTGGCGGTCCTGCTCCCCGGCGCGTTCTATTGCCTCGGCGAAACCCGCAAGCCCCCGGTGGAAGCCTTCCGCAAGGCCGGTGTACCGATGGCCGTGGCCAGTGATCTGAATCCCGGCTCGTCGCCCGTGGCGAGCCTGCTTGCCCCGGTCCACATGGCGGCCAACCTGTTCGGCCTGCATCCTGAAGAAGCACTGCTCGGGATCACGCGCAATGCCGCCGCCGCGCTGGGCCGGGCGGGCGAACTGGGCAGCATCGAAGTGGGCAAGCGTGCCGACTTCGGTCTGTGGGACATCCCCGGCCCCGAATTCCTGATCTATCAACTGGGCGGCGTCCGCCCGGCCCACGTATTCAGCAACGGAAGGAAAATCCGAGCATGAGCGCAGCCGCAATCCTGGTCCTCAATGGCAACGACCTGAGCCTGGCCGAGCTCAGAGCGTTCGAGCGTGACCGTCCCGGCGTCGAACTCGACGCCGGCGCGCGTGAACGCATGCAGGCCTCCGCGGACAATGTCTCGCGCGTGATTGCCGAGGATCGGGTCTGCTACGGCATCAACACCGGCTTTGGCGCCATGGCGCGGGAAAAGATTTCCGCCGACCATGTGGTGCAACTGCAATACAACCTGGTCCGCAGCCATGCCTGCGGCGTGGGCGACCCGCTTTCGCCGGAGCTCACACGGCGACTGATGATTCTCAAGGCCAACAGCCTGGCGGTGGGTCACTCCGGCCTGCGGCCGGCCGTCCTGGACGCCCTGCTTGCACTGCTCAACAAGGATGTGATGCCCGTGATCCCGGCACGCGGCTCGGTGGGCGCGTCGGGTGACCTGGCACCGCTGGCCCATCTCGCCCTCGCGCTGATCGGCGAAGGCGAGGCTGTATGTCAGGGACGTACGCTGACGGGTGCCGAAGTCTGCCGGACCGCCGGATTCGCGCCGGTGGAACTCGCCGCCAAGGAAGGGCTTGCACTGCTCAACGGCACACAACTCAGCGCCACCCTGGCCATGGAAGGGTTGTTCCGCCTGGAAACCCTGCTGCTCACCGCGGTGGCGGCTGGCGCGCTCACCGTGGAAGGCCTGGCCGGCAGCTACACGCCATTCGACGCGCGCATTCACGAAGTGCGCCGGCTGAGCGGCCAGATCCGCGTAGCCGAACAATTCCGCAGTCTGCTTACCGGCAGCGAAATCTGGCACGGCCATGAAAATTGCGGCCGGGTGCAGGACCCCTACGCCGTACGCTGCATGCCCCAGGTCATGGGCGCGGTGTGGGATACCCTTGCCCACGCAGCGTCGGTGCTGGCCCGGGAATGCAATGCAGTCTCCGACAACCCGCTGGTGTTCGGCGACGATGTACTCTCCGGGGGCAACTTCCACGCCGAGCCGCTGGCTTTCATCGCCGACTTTCTGGCCATCGCCGCCAGCGAACTGGGCAATATCTCGGAGCGGCGCAGCGACCTGCTGGTCCGCCAGGTCAACCCGGCCCTGCCGATGTTCCTGACCGAGTCCGCGGGCCTGGAGTCCGGCTTCATGATCGCCCATGTCACCGCCGCCGCGCTGGCCTCGGAAAACAAGACGCTGGCGCATCCGGCGTCGGTGGACAGCATTTCCACATCCGCGGGCCAGGAAGACCATGTGAGCATGGCCCCTGGCGCGGGCCACAAATTGCTCGTGATCTGCGACAACGTGGCGCGCATACTGGCCGTGGAACTGATGGCCGCCGCGCGTGCCCTGGATTGCCAGAAACCGCTGACCACGACGCGGGAACTGCAGCCGGTGTATGATGCGGTTCGGGCACTGGTGCCGGCCCACGAAGGCGACCGGCGTCTGGATCGCGATATCGAAACGCTGGCCGCGGCCCTGCTGTCCGGCCGCCTCGCCGACCTTCTGCCCCGGGGCGAAGGCCTGCGGGTCACCGAGGCCACCCCCCGCTGAGCGGGAAATCTTTTGCCGCCGGGACTGTCACGGCAGTCATGACTGCCTGCCCGGCGGCGGGAATTTTGTTCAGGAGATCAAGATGCTTCGCAAGTCCAAACTCCTTCGGCTCTGCGCCCTGATCGGCGCCGGCGCGCTGCTGGCAACCTCGGGCTGCGGCGAACAGTATTTCGGGCGACTGAGCCTGGTCGTCGTGGATGCCCCGGTGGACAATGCCGCCAAGGTGGTCATTGAATTCACCGGCGTGGAAGTGCAACCGGCCAAGGGCGATCCGATCGAACTGGACTTCGCACAGCCCAAACAGATTGACCTGCTCACCCGTGAGGACAAACTGGGTACGACCCTGCTGGACTTCGCCTCCCTGCCATCGGACGACTACACGTCAATCCGGCTCAAAGTGAATGCCCCGGGCGGCGACCAGAGTTCCTATATCGAGATGAAGGATGGCACCGTCTATCCGCTCATGCTCGACCCGGGCTTCAGCGATGCCCTGACACTGCCTCGGGATATCACGATCGGCCGCGACGAGGCCCGCTCCTTCAATATCGACTTCAACCTCCGGCGCTCGGTGAAGGGACCGCCGACCTCCAGCGGGGACTATCTGTTCCAGCCCGTGCTGCGCATGGTCGACTCCGACACCGCCGGCTACATCCAGGGCGACATCCAGCCGACACTGATCCCGTCAGGCTGCGCCCCTGGCATCTATTTCTTTGCGGGATCGGACGTGACGCCACAGGACGACCATCCGGCGGACGGCAACCCGAATTCACTGACTTCCGAGATTCCCACGCTCAATGCCGACACGGGCAACTACGACATCGACTACAAGGGCTTCCCGGCGGGTGACTACACGGTCGCGCTGACTTGCGAGGCCGATCAGGACAATCCGGACACGGTGGACAATATCAGTTTCATCGCCAGCCAGAATGTCACCGTGACCTCGGGCTCAACCGCGATCATCCACTTCCCGCCCGGTTGATTCAGTGCGCCAGGCCTGTTCGCGTTGGCAGGCCTGGCGTCGCTCCACCGCTCCGAAGACCCGCGCATAGGCCAGTACGTAGGCGCCCTGCAGCAGGGCGCCGGCATAGAATGGCGCCACAAGAAAGCCCGCACCGATCAGCGAACCGGCGACACTCGGCCCGACCGATTGCGGCAGTTGGAATGATGCCGCATTGAGGCTGGTGGCCAGCCCACGTCGCTCGTCTTCCACCAGGGAGATCACCTGCGCCTGCCGCGCACCAAGCGAGGCGCCACTGAACGTCAGCCGCAACAGATAGACCAGGGCCGCCAGCCAGAAGAATGGCATCAGCGGCAGGATGGCCAACAACAGCACGCCGATGCCGCGCGTCCACACCACCGAGGCAACCGTGCCGGCAATTTCGGTGAGGCGCCCTGCCGCCAGCGACGAGACGCCGGTCAAAAGAAAGCTGGCCGCCATCACCGGTGCCACCTCAGCGGGACCGACCTGGAAGCGGATGGCCATCCAGTAGGTGATCAGCGGCCCGACCATCCCGATGGACAAGCCGTTGATCGCGTTCATTCCCACCAGCTTGCGCAGGACGCTGTTTTCC
>JASFQN010000119.1:0-7737 GCA_050115425.1 Gammaproteobacteria bacterium
CGCGTCATTAGGCCGGACCGGGTCCGGAGGGGGCGCATCGGCAAAGCCTTGGGGACTGAACTGCGGGGCGTTCATGCGGCCCGCGGCCGGTGTGCAAGGCCGGGCCCGTCTGTGGCATGCGGCGACTGACCCGGGGCGTCGCTGCTGCAGAGGGGGCTGTGCTCCTCAGTGTTGATCTGCACCATCTGCACCCCGGAGTCCATGCTTAGAGCACCTCCGATGGGGATCTGAATATCCCTTTCGTACGAAGCCATGAATTGGCATCCGGTTCAGGGTGGCGGCGGCAAGATGGCTTTGCGCTGGCCGGGCGGGAACAGCCAGTTCAGGGTGAGAGGGGATGATTGACCGGCAACGGCCTATACTTGCGCGAACATGAACCCTGGAAGGAGATTTGCATGGCGATCGTATTGTATGTCCGCGTGAAGTCTGATCTGGATCTGGACGAACTGGATCGTCGCATAGAGGAACGGAGGTCGCGCTTTGTTGAAGTGCCCGGCCTGATCCAGAAGATCTATGCTCGCGATGAGGCGACCGGCGACACGTGTGGCATTTATTTCTTTGAAAGCAGGGAAGCGCTTGCCGCTTTCAAGGAAAGCGAGCTTGCCAAGAGCATTCTGACCGCCTATGAAGCCACCGATGTCAGGCGCGAAGTCTATGAAGTCATGTTCCCGTTAAGACCGGAAGCGGGACCGGTATAGTCCCGGCAATTCAATTCCGAGATGGCCGTCCAGGCTCAAGCGTCGGGCTTCACGCGGAGTCGGGGCTTCAGGAGAGAAGCGAGACGACTTTACCCGCGCCTGACTCCATGGTCAGGAGGCGCTGGTCTGAACCGTCTCGGTACGCCCCATCCGCTTCAACCACCGGTAGTGCGAGCCCAATGCCTGCCAGAAACTCATGCCGCCCTGGTAGTCCACGCCATGATCGCGGCAGGCCGCTTCCACGATCGGCGCGAGGGCGGGGTAGTGCACATGGCAGATGCCCGGAAACAGGTGGTGCTCGATCTGAAAATTGAGACCGCCCAACAGCCAGGCCGCGAGCCGGCTCTTGCGTGCGAAGTCCACGGTGCATTCCACCTGGTGGACCGCCCATGGACGGTCGACGACGGGATCGGTGTGGGCCACGTTTCGAAAATGGGCACCTTCTACGCAATGGGCGAGCTGGAACACTACGCTAAGGACGACACCGACGACGGCGGCGAACAATGCATAGGTCGCCAGAACCACACCAACCGGATGCAGGAACAGCGGCAGCCCCAGGGCGAGGGTGAAGAACACGAGTTTGCCCGCGATCAGGCCCACCAGGTGACGACCTCGGGGGCGGGGGAACCGTTGGCCGCCGATGCGGCCGGTGATCAGGTCACGGAAATCGTCGTACAGATGCCACTTGATGGCGGTCACGCCATATAGCGGCCACATGTACCAATGCTGCCAGCGGTGATGGAAAAGCCGGCGGTCCGAGGGATGCAGCCGACCAATGGCGCCCAGCTCGGTGTCCGAATCGTAGCCGTGTATGTTGACCCAGTTATGGTGAAAAATGGCGTGCTTCCAGCGCCAGATGTAGGAACTGGCGCCGACCAGGTCCAGCGTCATCGCGGTGGCCTGGTTGATCCACTGGTGCCGGGAGTAGGAGCGATGGCCGCCGTCATGTTCGATGTTGAAGCCGATGCCGGCGGCCGCGAGGCCGAGAAGCATGGTAAGCGGAATCCCCTCCCATAGCGTGCTGGCCCAGAACACCAGGAGGGCATAGGAAAGCGAGAAAACGGCCAGGATCACGGCCGTTTTTACGTACATCGCCGGGGCATCGTGCTTTGACAGTCCCTGGTCGGAAAAATAGGTATCAACGCGTCGGCGGACGTCAGCCTGAAAGCTGCGGTCTCTGTCGAAGGCGATGCGGGCAGGCGAGTGGGAGAGCCGTCTCGCCGAAGCGGTATTCAAATTGGACATAAGCACCTGTCGGCTATCTTGGCAGCCGTTTGCCGGGTACTTCCCGCACCCAATTAAGAAAGGCGTTACCCTCCCGCCTTGCGAGGCGTCGACCCGCACCTCACGGCATACAGGTCGTCGTTGAAGCTTAACAGAATTCTGTGGTCCGGCCACCCATGGAATCGCACATCGCGATGCACGTCATACCTGCATCAAGTGGAACCATGCAAATGCTGCCTATCTCACTGAAATAAAAGGAAACACGGCTTCGCACAGCACGGTTTGCGGAGCGGCGGGCGGCGCTGCAGCCAGGTGTAGTGTGATGTAAAGTCAAGGTGATGCCCGGCTGGACGGATCGGGCTCATGGCACAAGCCCGTGCATCGAGTCATCCGAAGCGGGAGGATGGATGGACGTTATATGGCTGGGGTTTTTCGCAAGCGCGCTGGCCGGACTCGCCACCGGTATAGGCGCAGTCGGCGTCTTCTTCATCCGCAGGCTTTCGGCGCGGCTGGAAGATGCCCTGCTCAGCTTCGCCGCCGGCATCATGCTGGCGGCGTCGTTTTTTTCGCTGATCCTGCCCGCGATCAGCTATGGCGAGGCTCAGTTCCACAGCCGGTCCCTGGCGGTACTCCTGGTAATTGTCGGGATTCTCGCCGGCGCCGCGGTGTTGTTTGCCCTGCATCGGTATCTGCCGCACGAACACTTCATTCTTGGGCGCGAGGGGCCGGATGTCGCGCTGGTGACGCGTATCTGGCTCTTCGTCATCGCCATCACGCTGCACAACTTCCCGGAAGGCATGGCAGTGGGCGTCGGCTTCGCCGGAGGGGACGTGGCCAACGGCGTGACGCTGGCCACCGGCATCGGCGTTCAGAACATCCCCGAGGGTCTGGCGGTTTCGATATCACTGCTTGCCATTGGCTATTCCCGCCCCACGGCGTTCTTCGTCGGCCTCTCCACCGGCCTGGTGGAACCCATCGGCGGGCTCTTCGGAAGCGTCGCCGTATCGCTGGCGGGGCCCGTGATGCCGCTGGCGCTGGCGTTTGCCGCCGGTGCCATGCTGTTTGTGATCAGCGACGAAATCATCCCGGAAACTCACCGCCGGGGTTTCGAAAATCTTGCCACCTTCAGCCTGCTGGTCGGCTTCGTGGGCATGATGTATCTGGACGCGACGCTGGGTTGAGGCACCGGGGAATGGCGGCCGTGGCCAGTCGCCGGGCCCGGATCATCGAGCGGGCTGTACACAAATACAGTATCATTGCCGTCAGGCGTGCGGCTCCCCGGGCCGGAAGCCCTTTTCACAGGAAATCGATCGAAGGAGGCCGTGATGGCGGACTTGAAGATCAGAGTGTTCAAGGGTGGCGAATCGAATCCCGAAACAACTGTCACCATCCCCGGTGGGATCCTCAAGATCGCGTCGAAGATTATTCCCAGGCAGGCGACCAGCGCCCTTCAGGACAAGGGCATTGACCTGGAGGAGATCATCAGGCTCTCCGAAAATCCGGAAGCTCATGGGACGCTGGTTGAGGTTGAGGAGCACAAGAAGAACGAGCGTATTGTCATCGCTCTGGAGTGAAACTCCGTCTGATGAAAGCATTTTCAACGCAGCACGAAAACGCAAAGATCCGTTACCATGATTTGCCGGGCGAGGGGATCCCGGTCGTCTTCATACACGGACTGGGATGCGCATCATCTTTTGATTATTCACAAGTGGCTTCCCACGGCAGCCTGAGACATCACCGGCGGATTCTGGTGGATCTTCTGGGTTCCGGGTTCAGTGACAAGCCGGAGAATTTCGGCTACTCCATAGCGGAGCACGCGCAGTACCTCGGTGATTTCCTGGATCGTCTCGGACTTCAGTCGTTCGTTCTTTTCGGGCACAGCATGGGCGGCGCGATTGCACTTTCGCTGGCGCCGCACCTGGAAAACGGCATGCAGGGCCTCGTTCTTGGTGAGGCCAATCTGGATTCCGGCGGGGGCTTCTTCAGCAAGCAGATTGCATCGTTCGGAGAAGCCGAATATGTGGCATCCGGACACCAGAAGATCATTGAGGAAAGCCGGGCGCAGGGGAATGAAAACTGGGCCGTTTGTCTCTCCATGAGCTCGCCCGTTGCCGTGTTCAGGGAATCGCAATCGCTGATTGAAGGCGAGTCGACCGGCTGGAGATCGATCCTCCAGTCACTGGATATCCCCAGGACCTTCATATTTGGAGAGCAGTCGCTGCCGGATCCCGATCTGGATTTGCTGAAAGAGCAGGGAATCCATACGGAAGTGCTCGAGAAGGCCGGGCATTCGATGGCGTGGGACAACCCTGGCGGCCTGGCGATGGCGATCAGAAATGCGATTGATCGGGCGTTGACGCCCGCCTAGCCCTTTCCAGGGCGGCTGGCGCGTGAGGCGGAATGGTCGTCAGTCTCGCGGGCGCACGACCTGCTCGAAAAACAGGCTCAACACGGACTCCATGTCCTGTTCACCCACCCGTTCCGGATCCAGCAGCTTGGCGAAGGCCATGCCGTCGGTCAGGGCCATGAGACCGCGGGCAATCTCGGCGTGCCGGGCCGGGCATTCGCCGTTCATCTGGTCGCAGTACTGCCGGACAAAGGCCGTAATCTGTTCGAGTTGCTGGCGTTCCAGATCCCGCATCATTTCGCGGAATTCCTCACAGCGTACCGCGTGCATCTTGGCTTCGGTCCAGAGCATGAACCGGTCGTCACCGCTGCAAATGCCGGCATAGAAATCCCGGACCTTGTCGGCCAGTTCCTCGTTGTTCGAGCCTTCCGCGAAAATCCTGCGCAGCGCTTCGTGTTTTTCGTCCTTGACCGACTGGAGCAGGGCAATCAGCAGCTCGTCCTTGTTCCTGAAATTGGAATAAAACGCGCCCCGCGAGAAGCCCGCAGCCTCGGCGATATCCTCCACCGAGGCGGCCTGGAAACCCTTTTCCGGAATCACGCGCGCGGCCGCCTCCAGCAGGCGCTGGCGGGTCAGTTCCCGGGACTCCTCCCGGCTCAGACGTTTTCTGGCGGTGGTACTCATGAGTGAAATCTTAGCAATTGCGTGCCCACATGTATACAAAAACAATATTGACTTAAAATACACAAGTGTATCAAAATGCGTCCCCGAATTGAGCAACGCCGGCCGTCCGGACCGGGGGGAAGCAGCATGTCCAAGAATCTTGCCCATTTCAGCCGATCGGCCGCCCTGGGTGCCGGTCTCGCACTGGCCGCCCTGTTGGCTGGATGCGGGGCGCAGAGTGCTCAGCACGCAGCCGCGCGGCCGGTGGTTACCCAGACCGTAACGCGCGAGCGCCAGTCCACGGCGGATCACTACACAGGCGCGATCCATGCCCACCACGAAACCGAGCTGAGCTTCCGCACGGCCGGCAAAATCGTCGAGCGCGACGCGAAATTGGGTGACACCGTGAAGAAGGGCGATCTGCTGGCCCGGCTGGACGTCACCGATGCGCGGCTTTCGCTGCAGGCGGCGGACGCTTCGGTGCGGGCGGCCGAGGCGCAATGGAAACTGGCCAAACGGGAATACGAGCGCTACAAGGGTCTCCAGGCCCGGGGCGTGGCCAGTGTTTCCGCCCTGGATGCCCGGCGCAACGACTTCGATGTGGCCACGGCGAAACTGCACGAAGCGCGCAATCAGCGCTCACTGGTGAAAAACCAGCTGGCCTACACCCAATTGAGGGCCGACCACGATGGCGTCATCACCGGCGTGATCGGCGAGGTCGGCCAGGTGGTCGCGGCGGGACAACCGGTTTTCCGGATGGCGAGTTCCGGAGCGCGCGAGTTGTTCGTGGATGTGCCTGAGAGCCGCATTGATGTCCTGAGGCATGCCCAGCAGGTGCAGGTCACCCTTTGGGCCCTGCCGGGACGCGCCTACAGCGGCATGATCAGCGAGATTGCGGCTGACGCGGATCCCGTGTCCCGCACCTTCCTGGTGAAAATCGCCCTGCCGGACGCCGGTCCGGAGGTCCGGCTGGGGATGTCGGCCACCGCGAGTGTGGACGGAGAGGGCGACTATCAGGCGGTCAAGCTGCCGCTTACCAGTATCTATCACGCGGGCGACGATCCCGCGGTCTGGGTATTGAACCCGAAGACCTCAAGCGTGGAGTTGCGGCGGATCCAGGTGGGCCGCTATGTCGACGACGGCGTGATTGTGACGGGCGGCCTCAAGACCGGCGAAGTGGTCGTGACGCGTGGGGTACACAAGCTGCACGCGAATGAGGTGGTGGCGCCGATCGTGGACGGGGCAGCGTAATGGGGCGCTTCAATCTTTCCGAGTGGGCCCTAAGACACCGCTCGCTGGTCCTGTATTTCATCATCGTGGTCGGTCTGGCCGGGGCCTTTGCCTACACGCAACTGGGACAGTCGGAAGATCCGCCGTTCACGTTCAAGGTGATGGTCATCCAGACGTTGTGGCCAGGCGCCACTGCGCACGAAGTTCAGGAACAGGTCACCGACCGGATCTCGCGCAAGCTGCAGGAAACACCGCATGTGGATTTTCTGCAGGCCTATTCGCGGCCGGGCGAATCCATGATCTTTTTCAACATCAAGGATTCTGCGCCGGCTTCGGCGGTCCCGGATACCTGGTACCAGGTGAGAAAGCGCGTCAACGACATGCGCCAGACCCTGCCCCAGGGGGTGCGCGGACCGTTCTTCAACGACGAGTTCGGCGACGTCTATACCAACATCTACGCGCTGGAGGGCGACGGCTTCAGCTTCGCCGAAATGCGCGATTACGCTGACCGCATCCGCACCGAGCTGCTGCGCGTGCCCGACGTGGCCAAGGTGGACTATTTCGGCGACCGGCCGCAGCGTGTCTTCGTGGAAATCTCCAACCAGCGCCTGGCGACTCTGGGCATCAGTCCGCAGCAGATAGTGCAGGTGTTGCAGAACCAGAACGCCATTGCGCCGTCCGGCTACGTGGCTACGCCGACGGATCGCATCGCCGTGCGCACCGACGGCCCGTTCAAGGACGTTGCCAGCATCCGCAACATCAGTTTTCGTGCCAATGGCAAGCTGTTCCGGCTGGGGGACATCGCCCACGTGTATCGGGGCTACGAGGATCCACCCACCGAAGGCATGCGCTATATGGGCAAGCCCGTGCTCGGCATCGGCGTGACCATGGCGCAGGGCGGTGACGTGGTCCACCTGGGCGATCGGCTCAAGCAGGCGATGGCCCGGATCGGCAAGCAATTGCCCGTGGGGCTCGAGATCGAGCCGGTCACCAGCATGCCGCACGCGGTGGAAAGTTCGGTGGACGAGTTCCTGGAAGCGGTGGGCGAGGCCGTGGCCATCGTGCTGCTGGTGAGCCTCCTCAGTCTTGGTCTGCGCACCGGTACGGTCGTGGTGGTCTCGATCCCGCTGGTGCTGGCCGCCACGGCGCTGGGCATGTGGCTCTTCGGCATCGGCCTGCACAAGGTATCGCTGGGTACGCTGATACTGGCGCTGGGCCTGCTGGTGGATGACGCCATCATCGCCGTGGAAATGATGGCGGTGAAGCTGGAGCAGGGCTACGACCGCGTAAAGGCCGCCAGCTTTGCCTACACCTCAACGGCCTTTCCCATGTTGACCGGTACACTGGTCACCGTGTCCGGCTTCATTCCCATCGCCATCGCCAAGTCCAGCACCGGGGAATACACTCGTTCGATATTTCAGGTATCCGCCATCGCGCTGCTGGCTTCCTGGGTGGCGGCCGTGGTGGTGATCCCGTACCTCGGCTATCGGCTCCTGCCGGAGGCCGGAGAGCACAAGGACAATGCCGTGCTTGGCTGGCTGCGCCGGCGTGTGCCGGCCATGCGGCGTTTCCTGC
>JASFQN010000120.1:0-7729 GCA_050115425.1 Gammaproteobacteria bacterium
CCGGTGAGCGGGCCGCCATGGATGGCGGCCCTGGACTTTCCGGCGGCGCGGGAACGCGCCGGTGGAAAGCGAACCTGCGACTGTCGCCCGCAGGGCGACCGGCTTGGGCCACCGCCCCGGGTTGTCATTGTCAGGGATGTGGAGCTGGCGACAGGAGTCGAACCTGCGACCGGCTGATTACAAATCAGCTGCTCTACCAACTGAGCTACGCCAGCAAATTCATCGGCCATCATGCCCGCCCTCCCTGGCGACACGCCTTGCCATCTTCAACCCCCAGCCCGGACCTCCTGTCCGGGCGTTCGCCCGACTGCGAGAGTCCACCGGACTCTCGGTTCGGACTCACCCAACTGAGCTACGCCAGCAAATCCATCGGCCATCATGCCCGCCCTCCCTGGCGACACGCCTTGCCATCTTCAATCCCCAGCCGAACGCGAAGCCGAATTGACGGCGGGACGCGAATTCTAGGCCTTCCCCGCGCTCGCGACAATCACTCCGGAGCGGGACCGGTGTCGCTGTCGCACGGCCGCGACTCGAGTTTCAGGGCCGGGTCGCCGGATTTGATGAGGTCGCCATAATCGCTGGCAACGGGTTCATTGCCGGCGGCAACGCGCATATCGACCCAGTAGACCGGTTCGTCCTTGAAACGGTCATCAATTTTCGGCTTGAAACCGAATTTGCCCACCTGAGCGGCCCGGGCGTCCGCGCCGTCCTCCTCGGTGAACACGCCCAGCGAGACGGCATTCTGGTGCTCACCCCCGCCAATAATGTAGAAATCGCTGTATCCGGCACGCCGCAATCGTGCCACGGCACGCTCGGCCGCTGCATGGCTGGAATAGGAAGGCAGATAAACCCAGTAGCCAATACGCACCTGCTGGGTGTCGGCCCTCAGGTTGCCCGCAATTCCGGCATCGCTCAACCGCCTGATCGCCGATGCGGCAGCGTTCTTTTCACGGAACGGGCCCAGCGCCCGGCATTCCGTCTTAGACGCCGGACTTGAGGTCGCCTTCGCCTGAACTTCAGTCGAACCGACTGGCTGCGCCGACTGTGCAGGCTGCGGAGGTTGGGCATCGGCTGCCAGCTGCTCTCGCTGCAGCGGGCCGAGTTCGGCGACGCGGGTCAGGTGGGACGCCTCCGGCAAGGGACGGGTGGGTCGCGCTTGGGGCGCCGGCGGGACAATCCATTGCTGCCAGGCAAAATAGCCCAGATTGGCCAACACAAGGACCAGAAACAGCGTCCTCATGACGCATCCTCCGCGATTCGTTCGATACCTTCCAGAACCAGGTCCGGCACCACTCGCAAACCAACACATTCCGCATATTCGGCCACCCGTTCCCCATCACCACCAGTGACCCAAACCGGGGCATCCGAGCCGAGGGTCTCGCGCATCTGTCGAACGCTGCGCTCGACAAAGCCGACAGCCATTTGCACGAGACCGCCCTCGACCGCCTCGCCGGTGGCAGTCCCGAACAGAGCCGGGGCGGCCGCACGCTCCGGCCGGATGCCGTGAGTCCGCCCCAGCAATGCCTCACGCATCATGCCCAGGCCCGGCGCGATGAGGCCACCCAGATGCCGCCCGCCGTCATCCAGCCCATCCACCGTGATGGCGCTTCCACAATCCACGATACAAGCCGGACCGCCCCCATGACCGACATGTACCGCGAGCAACGCCAGCCAGCGATCCACTCCCAGCCTTTCCGGGACCCGGTAGCCGTTGACCAGCCCGAAACGCTCTGGTTCGGAGCGAATTCCGTGCACTGTCACACCCCAGCGTCGACGGATCCATTGCGTGATCGCCAGGCTCAGAGCGTTGGCAGCCACGCTCGCCATCCAAACTGACTCGACCCCGACCAGGTTGCGCCATTCCGCATCAAGCAACCCGTC
Organism: Gammaproteobacteria bacterium; assembly: GCA_050115425.1. Lineage (GTDB taxonomy): Bacteria > Pseudomonadota > Gammaproteobacteria > Natronospirales > JASFQN01 > JASFQN01. Next base: position 1,882 of record JASFQN010000120.1, read on the forward strand.
GATCGCCGGCAGCGCCGGCTGAGCCAATACCCCCCGGGCCAGGACAGCACCATCCGCCCCTCCAAACCGCCACTTGAGACGGGAGTTGCCGATATCCAGAAGCAGGCGCGCCACCAATCTCAGACCTCAAGGGATTCGGTGATGCGCAGTGTGGCTTCACCGGAATAGACCGAGCGGACCTCGCCGCGCACGTCCAGGAGCAACGCGCCATCCTCGCCGATGCCCCGGGCCCGCCCCACCATTCGCTGCTCCCCGTTGATCACTGCGACCACGCGCCCGGTCAACGAATCCAGTTGCCGCCAGTCCTCGATAAAGGGTCGGAAACCGGCTTCTCGGAAGACCCGGGCCGCCTCCAGCCAGCCATCGATCAGACGGGCGGCCAGCGCATTGCGTCGGGGCGGACACCGCGGAGCGCACAATGCAGACAGATCGGTCCACGGCTGATCAATCACCCCTGCCGCCGATTCGGGCATGGCCACGTTGAGCCCGATACCTGCGACCACGAGGCACCCGCCGGCCGGCTCCCCCTGCATTTCGACAAGCAATCCGCCCAGCTTCTGTTCGCTGACCGTCAGATCGTTCGGCCACTTGAGACGCACGCCGTCAATGCCGAATGCCTCAAGAACACGTGCCGCCGTGACACCGAGGGCCATTGCGAACGCCGCCATCCCCGGGGGCAGCGCCTCGAGACTCCAGGCAAGGGAAAGATAGAGATTACTCCCGAAAGGAGAAGCCCAATGGCGCCCGCGGCGCCCGCGCCCCGCCCGCTGATACTCCGCCAGAAAGGCCATCGCCCTGCCCGGCGGCAACTCGCGGCCGACGTCAAGCAGGCGGGTATTGGTGGAATCCACCACATGACTGACCTCGAGCGCTTCCAGATCCGGAGCCGACGCCAACTCGGCACGGATCTCGCCCGCGTCGAGCAAGTCCAGTGGTGCCGGCAGCCGGTAACCCCGGCCACGCACGCGCTGGACCTCGAGGCCCAGCTGCGCCAGCGCCTCGACATGCTTCCACACGGCGGTCCGGCTCACCGACAACGCGTCGGCGAGCGCTTGTCCGGAGTGAAAGCGTCCGTCAGCCAGCCGCGCGATCAGATGCTCACGAATGTCCATGTTCACGACTTACGCAGAAACATCACCTTGCGAAAGCGGCTCTCGGTCCCGGCAAACATGCGGCGCAGATTACTGCGGTGGGTAAAGACAATGAACAGAGCCATGACCACACCGAAGATCAGCAAGGGCGCGAATGGCTGTGCACCCGAAATGAGCACGAAGACCGGAAAGGCCGCCGCACCGAATATCGTCGACAGCCCAACGTAGCCGGTCAGTACGAGGCAAAGGATCCACACCGCCAGCACGGGCACCAGCCCCCAGGGCGAGAGCACCGCAACAATACCCAGGAGCGTGGCCGCCCCTTTGCCGCCGCGAAAACCGAACCAGACCGGGAATACGTGTCCGACCACGGCGGCAGCTCCGCAGGCGACCGGCAGCCAGGCCTGCCACTGGGGCCCGGATGGCAATGGACCCGGCAGGGACAGATGCGTGACTACCGTGACCGCGAGCAGACCCTTGCCCACGTCGATCAGCATCACCCAGAAAGCGAACACCCTGCCCTGCGTGCGCAGAGCATTGGTACCGCCCGCATTGCCGCTGCCCTGGGTGCGGATGTCCACGCCGCCGCGCAGCCGCCCCACAACCAGGCTTCCGCTGACTGAACCCAGCAGGTAGGCCACAACCACCTTGACCAGGAAATCCACCATGTCCGCTCCCGCGTATCTCTATGAAGATGGCGGGATTGTATCACCGCGCGACAGAGTCGCCCGGCTTTGCCCGCAGCCTTGAATCGTGTTAGTTTGTATACAAGTATTTTCGACACGAAAATTTTTTATCCAAAAACATTCGACGCGAAATATCGACGCTACCGCGGTCGCCACAGAAGTCATGGATTACAACGAAGGCATATTGCGTGCGCTGCGCCGCATCATACGCGCGGTAGACATCTACAGCCGCCAGCTCTCCATTCATCACAGCCTCACCGGCCCCCAGTTGATCTGCCTGCGGCAACTGCTGCAGCGCGGCGGAATGACCCCGGGTCAATTGGCACGAGAGGTCTCGCTCAGCCCGGCCACCATCAGCGGCATTCTCGACCGGCTGGAGAGCCGAGCGCTGATAACCCGGCAAAGGCGCCTGGAGGACAAGCGCCAGGTGCTGGTCCAATTGACCGACGCCGGCCGGCAACTGGTCGGCCGCACACCCCTGCCCCTGCACGAACGCTTCGTGCGACGCCTGGCCGAATTGCCCGCCAATCAGCAGGCGGAAATCGAAAAGATCCTCGGCCGGATCGTGGAAATGATGGAAGCCGAGGGGATCGACGCGGCGCCTTTGCTCGATCACTGGCCCGCGCAGCCCGATCCCGACAATGTGACTCCCTTCGTCAATACCGATGGAGACGCCAAGAGTCCCGGCGCGATGACACTCGATCCGGCTGGCGACGCCGAATCCACGGGATGAAGAACATCCAGCGACCGGGGCGACCGAAATCGAACCGCAAGAGACATGAGTAACGCAGCAAGAAAGTCAGGGAGCACGTCACGATGAGCATCATCGTTCAGAAGTACGGGGGGTCCTCCGTAGCCACTGAAGAGAAATTGCGCCACGTGGCGGAGCGCATAGTCGCCACGCGACGGCAGGGACACCAGGTAGTGGCCGTTGTTTCGGCCATGGGCAACACCACCAGCGAACTGCTCGATCAGGCTCGCAGCATCGGCGTCGACAAATCCCGTCGTGAACTGGACATGCTGCTGTCCTGCGGCGAGCGGATTTCCATGTCGCTGCTGAGCATGACCCTGCAGAGCATGGGCGAGGAAGCCATTTCGCTCACTGGCCCCCAATGTGGAGTACGCACCACCGACACGCATTTCAACGCGCGCATCGAGAACGTCAATCCTGAACGCGTGCATGCCGAACTCGATGCCGGCCGCATCGTGGTAGCGGCAGGCTATCAGGGTGCCAATGCCACGGGCGAGGTGACCACACTGGGCCGCGGCGGATCGGACACCACTGCAGTGGCCATTGCCGCCGCCCTCAAGGCTGAACGTTGTGAAATCTACTCCGATGTGGATGGCGTTTACAGCGCCGACCCGCGCGTCGTCGAGGCGGCCCGCCCACTGGCCGAAATCAGTTATGAGGAAATGACGGAGATGGCGCGTCACGGTGCTTCGGTGCTCAACCCCAGAGCCGTGGAATACGCCTGGAAGCGCGACGTGACCATCCAGGCCCGCTGCACCTTCAACGACAAGCCCGGCACTGTGATTCACCAGCTCAACGAGGATGCCGAACCCTCGGTGGCCGGTGTCGCCTGCCACAAGGAACTGGTCTGGCTCTCGTTGCGAGGCCGGAAGGATGTTGCGGAACTGGGCGAGGTCATGATGTCGCTGATCGGCAAAGCCGACGTCTTTCTCGACAAGACCAATGACGACGGTGAACGGCGCGACGTGCTGGTTCCCGCGGGCGATATTGCCGACGCCGACTCGTTTTCGGAGCAGGTTCATGAACGCTACGACGGCCGCATTACCGTCAGCACCGAGATCGGCTCGGTATCCGCGGTCGGTCTGGGCGTGGGCAACGATGAAAGACTCCTGCTGCAAGCCCAGAAAGCGATTGAGAAACAGGGGATTGATGTGTTGGCCAGCTTCACCGGCGAACACAGCCTCACCTGCCTGGTGGACCGGCAGCATGTGGGTGATGCGCTGCGACTCCTGCATCGCGCTTTCGTGGAAGAATCCATCGGCACCGCACGGGAGGTGGCATGAATCGTGACACCGGACAGACCATCGCCTTTCGCGCCGCGACCGCTGCCGACGGCACGCCGATGTGGCGCTTCGTCCGTGACGCGGGGGTGCTTGAACTGAACACGGCCTATGCCTACATCCTGATGTGCCAGCACTTCGGCGATACCTGTCTGATTGCGGAGCGCGGCAGTGAAATGGTGGGCTTCGTACTCGCCTATCGCCCCCCGCACCAGCACGACAGCGTCTTTGTCTGGCAGGTCGGCGTGGCACAGAGCGCGCGCGGACAGGGCCTGGGCGGTCGCCTGCTCGACCAGTTGCTGGAGCTGGATGGCTGCAAGGGCGTCCAGTATCTGGAGGCCAGCGTCACGCCGGACAATGTCCCGTCGCGCAAGCTGTTTCGCGGCTTCGCCCGGCGCCAGGATGCCGAATGCCAGGAATTGCCATTCTTCCCCGCCGAGTACTTCCCGGAAGGACACGAGCGGGAGGATCTTTTTCGGATCGGACCCATAGAGCGTCCGAACAACTGAACACCTGAGAGACTGCAAGAGGTTTGCATCATGACCATATTCGACAAATACGAATCGGAAGTGCGCGGCTATTGCCGATCCTTCCCGGTCGTTTTCGACAAGGCGGAGGGGAGCTATCTGATCGATGAGGACGGCAACCGCTACCTGGATTTCTTCGCCGGGGCCGGCGTCCTCAACTACGGCCACAATCGGCCCGAACTCAAGGAAAAGCTTCTGGAATACCTGTCCGGCAATGGAGTCGTCCACAGTCTGGACATGTACAGCGTGGCCAAGCGTCATTTCCTGGAACGCTTCCACGATGTGATCCTCGAGCCGAGGGGCATGAACTACAAGGTTCAGTTCCCGGGCCCTACCGGCACCAACGCGGTCGAAGCCGCTCTCAAGCTGGCCCGCAAGGTCACCGGCCGGGAAAACGTCGTGGCCTTCACCAATGCCTTCCATGGCATGACGCTGGGAGCTCTGGCGGTTACCGGGAACGAAGGCAAGCGTCACAGCGCGGCGCAGACGCTCCAGAACGGCACTCTGATGCCCTTCGACGGCTACCTGGGTGAAAGGAATGACACGCTGGACTATTTCGAACACGCGCTGGAAGATCGCGGCAGCGGCCTGGAAATGCCGGCCGCGGCCATCGTGGAAACGGTCCAGGCCGAAGGCGGCGTCAACGTGGCGCGCATGGAATGGCTGCAGCGTCTCGCGCGACTTTGCGAGAAACACGGCATCCTGCTGATCATCGACGACATCCAGGTCGGCTGCGGTCGTACGGGCACATTTTTCAGCTTCGAAAAGGCTGGCATCAAGCCCGACATCATCACGCTGTCCAAGTCGCTGTCCGGCTACGGCCTGCCCTTTTCGGTCGTGCTGATCAAACCTGAACACGACATCTGGGAGCCGGGCGAACACAACGGCACATTCCGCGGGCACAACCCGGCGTTCGTGACCGCCGCCGCGGGCCTCGACCACTTCTGGACCGACGATACGCTGACCCGCGACGTCGAGACCAAGTCGAAGATCGTCGAGGAACGCCTGAACAAGATCGCCCGGGACAATCCTTCGCTCAAGGCGAGCGTGCGCGGTCGCGGCTTCATCCAGGGACTGGTATGCGGGCTGGACGGTGCGGCCGAACAGATCTCGGAGGAGTGCTTCAAGCGCGGCCTGATCATTGAAACCTCGGGCATCAACGATCAGGTCGTCAAGTTCCTGGCCCCGTTGACCATCAGCGAGGAAGATCTCGCGAAGGGCCTCGACATCATTGGCGAGGCGGCCCGTACCGTAGCCGGAAAAGCCGACAAGCAGTCCCGAAGCGTGGCTTGAAACAAGGCGCATCGGACCGCATGTCCGCAATCAGGCAACTTCTATAGGTACAACTCGACGAATGCTGCGGCGTTTCCTGCGCCGCAGCATTTCCGGCTGGGCAGGATTGCCCGCCCCCAACTCAACGTGGAGACGGAAGAACATGATCGTCACTAAACTGGAAGATATCATCGGAACCGATCGGGATGTGGACACGCCCAACTGGAACAGCCGCCGGCTG
>JASFQN010000121.1:0-7715 GCA_050115425.1 Gammaproteobacteria bacterium
CTCAGGAGGAGCAGAAGCTGCACCACGACCAACTCGAGGTCACGCTCCTTACCCAGCAGGTGGTCTCTCTGGACACGGTGAATGAAGTGACCGCGAGTCTGGTGACGAGTTCCGAAACAGCAGTCAAGGCGGTGCAGACGATCCTGGACACATGGGGCACGCTCAAGGCCAAGATCGAAGCGGTCGTGGCGGACCTCGAGGACTCCAAGAAGCATATTGGCGACATCCTGAGTCTGGTGGACCTGGACACCGCCAAGCAACAGTGGACGCAGTTGACGGACTTTGCCCAGAAAATGCAGGCGGTACCAATGACGGTGAATAACGACAAGCACCGCAAGGAACTGAAGGTCAGGACAATGGAGCAGGCCGCCTGAGCGGCCCGGCTTCAAACAAGGGAGACAACCCAATGTCATCTGCAATCAACCTGAATCTTGACTACGAGGCGGTCAGCGGCACGCTGGCCAGCCTCGTGGGCAATTCCGCCAAGGCCTTCGCGCAGCATCTGAGCGTCGACAACATTGACCTGCAGAAGGTTCATTTCAAGGACTTCGATGTCCAGAACAAGGCGCAGCTACTGACGGAAATCCGCCAGTACATTGCTTCCGCCCAGAAGCATGTCGAGGAATGGGAAGACAATCTCAACCCGATGATCACCACCGCCGCCCAGGGCTTCATCAATTACGGTAGTCAGTTTGCCAATACCCTCACAGCGTTGCGCGACCTGACCGGAAAACCTGCCGGTGCCAAGACCGCCGACCAGCTCCGCCTGTTGTTCCAGGGGCTGATGGACAAGGTTGACGAAGAGGTAGCGCAGCTCAATTCGCTGAAGACCAAGCTTCATGATTCCAAGGTGCTTGTAGACGACGATGCGAGCAACTTGTCGGACAAGAACAAGGCCTTCGCCGACCTTGAGAAGATGGATGAAGAAAATCTCAAGGAAGTCAAGGAAAAGCTTGCCGAGCTCAAGAAAGAACTGGAAGAACACACCAGGGAAATCACCAACAAGGCGATCCTCAACAATGCCGACATCAATGTTGTCGCCATCGTTCTGTCGGTGGATCATCTCAGTGAATACACCCCCGCCCTGGGCCTTGCGATTGAAACAGGGTTCCTGATCAAGGAAGGCCTGGAACTGCAGGAATTGCTCTGGATTATTGACAAGGCATTCGAGGAAGCGATGCAAGAGCAACGATTCCAATTCGAAGTATCGGAACTCAATGAGCAGCTCCTCGGCCTGAAGGCGGCGTCTGATGCCGTGGCGAAATTCTCGACCTATCTGCAGCACTGTCTTGATGCCATCAGCGGTCTGCAGGCCGATTGGCAGGCGATCCGTCAGCCGCTGAACAGCTTTGTCCAGCAACTGGATCCAGCCAATCCGCTCGCGAATGTCCCGCCGGAATACATGCTGGGCCGTGCCAGCGCCGAGTGGGAAATCATGTTGGCTTTCGCAGAGCAGACTCAGCGCATCTCGTTCACTGCCGACAAGAAGAAGAGCCTCGTCGACAAGTCCAAGAGCAAAGCGGCCGCCTGATCCTGCCGCTACGCGAGAGCGCTTGACGCGTGCTCCACCAAGAATCGAATTCGGGAATCTGACGCATGCTAGATATCGAGAAGAATCAGGTCATTCATTACGGGGACGGCCAGTCTGTTACTGTGTACGGTGATCTCTCCGATCCCAACATGTACTACATCGTTCCGCTGCCGGTGATCCCGAGATCCAACGGCGTTCCGGAATTCGCCTTGGTCGAATACAAGAAGAACGCCGGTATCTCCGGAACCTGCAGCTTCATGGTCGAACTGCAGCACGATGCGGCCGCGGAGGCCGCCGTCAAGGCCAAGCTGGGTAACGGAATCACCCTGGGTCAACTCTCATGGCAGAGTGCCAAGGTCTGGTTCACCTATATGGTGAAAGGGCAGACCTTCAATCTGGTTGCCAGTCCGGCCATGTACGGCGCCAATCGGGCCTCCTTTGTCATCAATCTCCCTGATGCCGACACCCTCAATGCCTTCAAGGACGCCTTCGGTCCCGACGGCAGCGCGGGCGGAACCTTCCAGTTTCAGTATGACTTGACTTGCTACGCGAAGTTGCCGCCGGCCACCGTGACAGTAGAGTTCAACTCCGACATCGCCTACAAGTATCAGAAGACTGTGCAGGTTTCGCGCAATGTTTGGGGGCATGTCACTCATCGGGCGGTCGAGATTCATCAGTACCTCACCGAGTCGCAAGCGGGCACGGTCACCGTGGACCCGGGCGCCCGCCCACTCAGTCCCCAGACATCAAAGCAGCTTACCGATTGGGCTAACCAGACGCTGGAAGATGATGTGAACCGGGCGGTCAACAATGCGCTCCGTGTGATTGGGGAAAACAACGCCAATGACTTCTCGATGAGCCAGGTTGCCTCTTTCACCAACGTCTACCGAATGGGTCAGGTCGTGGAGTGGCATATCTCGCCCCTGGCACCCATTCCGGCATTCAGCGCGGACGACTGGGGCAAGGTCTATTCGGTGGTCGATGACCGCACATTTGTACTTTCGGTTACCGTGCAGGGATTTGACGACTCTCAGGTGGAAAGCGTCGACGTTACCGTGGATTACCCGACACGCAGCACCGGGAATACGCAGCATTTTACGGCTGACTCGGCCGGAAGCTGGATATTCAAGGCCCCCGGAAACGCGGCATCGGGCAGTTACGACCCGACGTATGAATACTCGTATGTCGTGCATTTCAAGGACGGGAGCGACCCCTATCAATCGCCGAAGATCCAGGGAACGGAAACGGAAATTTATCTGGCGCTGCGGGATCTTTCCGTTCTCAGTGTCGAGTTCGACGCCTCCAATGTGCCGTTTTCCGACGCCGCTGACGATCGCAGCGACTTCGTGGCGGCGTTCAGCGACGATGCCGGAAGCGACAACAAGGTCAAACAGGTTCAAGTCGAATTCTATTTTGTCAACGAGGCGAATGGCGCGGTGAAACACCAGGAATTCAACCTCACCGCCGCCGCACCCAGGCAAGTTGTCTCCAGCCTGCGCGAACTTCCGAGTACCAATCCCTATCAATACCGTGTGACCTATCTGCTTGAAAGTGGCAGGGAGGTGTTTACCGATTGGGTGAGCAACAACGCCAATCGGGTGATGCTGCAACCGCCTTTCGTGACACAGACCGTTCAGATCATTCCTCTGCAGGACTTCAAGCTGCTCGAGCTGCAGGTCGCGTTCAAGGATCCGATCAATAATTTCAACCAGAAAAAGCAGTGGGTCATCCAGAATACGGGCGAGAAGCCGTTGCCTTCCTGGACATTTCTCGCGCCCATGAACAGCACCGACATCCGGCTGGCCTATGACGGGCGGTACGAACTGAATAATCAGCTCACGGCAATTCCCAAGGCCACGACTGCCGATAGCTTCATCAACATCGATAGCTCGCAAATCTGGTATTCAGCGGAATTCGACCCCAGCCAGATCGAATGGGAAGCTCACTCGATCACCCTGGTGTTGATTGAAGTCTATACACTGGTGGACGGGCAGCAGACCAACAACCAGGCCTTCCGTTTCCATCCAAAGGATGGCGCGAACAGCAAGTTGTACGGTTTTCTGACGGACGCCGGCAAGACGCCTGAGTACCATTGGTCCGCCCAATACTGGTATGCGGGCCAGGACACGCCAAACAAGCTTGAGCCGACGAAGGCTTCCGGCAGAATCGTGATTCTTCCGGGCAACACATCCGCGGCGTGATCGCGGCTGCGGCCGGTCTTCGCCTGCCGGGTGTCGGCGATCTCCTGTCCTGGGTTGGGGCGACCGATCCACAGGCGGCTGAGCTGGTGGGCCGATGCCTGGACTGGAACGCCGCGAGCCGGTTGGCCACCACGGAAAGACCGCCGGCCAGCCGGCTGACACCGACGGGGTCAGCCATCGAGTTCGGGGTGGTCTCCGGCCACCCCGGACTCAAGCTTGCCGTTGAGGTCGACAGGCCCGACCGTCCCGTAAAGGGCCGGCTGGGCAGAGCCGCGTTGCTGGCCGCATCGCTGGGTGTGGAGCTGCCGGATGTCTTGTGCGATTGCTTCGGCGATGGCATCGAACCATCTTCTCCCGGCGCCGGACTCTGGTGGGGGGCATTCGTGGATGGTCGGGAGACGCGCCACAAGGTCTATCTCGAGACGGCGGGCGGAGCAAATGGCGCGCTGATGGAACTGCCCGGGTATCGGTCTTTGTGTGACAGTCATCTTCCGGCTGCGTCGCAACTGGTGATGATCGGCTACGACCCTGTGCTGGGTAGTTGGGAGTACTATTTTCGGACCTGCGAGGCTTCGCCCCTGGCCTTTCAAAATATGTATGCGGCACTTGGGAAGCGGAAAGGCTGGGCTGGCGTGATGGGCATCTTGAGCAGTCTCTACCGATTTCCGTTGCGGCGCCGGATGCCTGCCAAGTACATGGGTTTTTCATGGCGGTTCCGGGCTGATGGTGAATCGCCGGTTGGATCTGTTTACTGCCCAGCGTGGCAAGTCAACGGGGACATCCCCGCGCTATTGGCGAGCCTGGAGCGCGAGGTGTTTGCCGGACACGCGGACCGGAAGTGGTATGCGTTGCTCGCGTCTCGCATGAGCACCGACTCTGACCAGCGTTGGTCGCCCGGCATGCTTGGGTTGCATGTGGATGGTGAAGAGCAAACGGCAGTCTCGCTGACCGCCGCACCGCCGCTCAACCGGTGAACCTTCCCGTGGATCCTGCCACGATTCTTTCCCTGGCCACGGTGCGCCTCCCGGACGGTTCGGTTCACCCGGAGGTGAATGCCTGCATTGCCGCACTGTTCTGCTGGGAGCTGCTGTCGTGCGGTGCGGATGATCCTGTGCTCCGGCGCTGCCTGGACTACCTCGAAACCTGCGAGCAGGCAGACCACCCCGGCCGATTCACGTTCTATCCCGAGGCAGCACGGCCCGGCTGGTTTTCAGGCCGGCTGTTTGCGGATGTCGACGATACGGCCTTGTGTGCAACCGTCTTGCTGCGCTCCGGACGGCGTGACAGACGCTGGGCTCTGGACGTGGCCGCGCGGCTCGATCCCTTCCGACGTACGTACGTCAATGAAGCCGATCGGCCCTGGATTCGACCCGGCATGTATCAGACCTGGCTTGAAGCCGGTCTGCCCCGCAATCCGGTGGATCTGTGCGCCAACCTCAATGTCCTCACCTTTCGCCGGCTGGCCGGCCATTGCTCGGACGCGGACCTTACCCTCGGTGAAGCCATGGCCGAGTGTTGTGCCTGGGTGGATGGTTCGCCCGCCAGGCTGAGATGCGTGTCGCCCTACTATTTCAGCATCTGGGAATTGCACAGGGCATGGAGACGGGCCAGCGATGTCGGTGCCGCGCCGGGGCCAAAGCACAGGTATTCCCTGCCGGCCGAGCGGGCTTCCGACCCGCTGTTCGGCTCCGACGATGGCCGCTTCGCATGGTACTCGCAAGACTTGTTTGTAATCCGGCGGACTGTCACCTCTGGCGCTGCCGCCGGGCGGTATTTCTCCCGTTTCGGCCAGCGCTTCCCTTAGTCGAATTCCGCGCAAATCGGGACGCGTCGAGCTCTTCGCCGGTTATCCACGAAAAAAATTTTCATCAATCTTTCAATTTTTGGGAATACGTATGGTGCAGGGCAGCATGCGTATGATCCTGCATGTTTGTGAATTTAGCCAGCCAGTCATTGCTTGTTTCTTTATGGGAATGAAAACCCATCTATAATTATTACAGCCGGTGTGGCGGCACCCGAGAAATCCCGGTCAGAGTCGTTGGATACCTCTGTTGAATTGGGGTAGAGTGCGCAAAAATTTGAGGGGCAGGGGTCCCAATTGGTGCTGCACCGCGGGACACTGGATGGCCGGATCGTGGGAGATCGCGGTCGTTCTCGGGACTCTGCCTCGAAAAACCGGGGGGATTTATGGGATACCAGGAACGTATCCTGGCTGGGATGCCGGCTGTCCACGGACTGCCGCTGGATCATCCACGGCCGCTGGCGCCGGGCAGCCAAAGGGGGCTCGTCCATTCCACATTGTCCGCCGACCGTCGCAAGGGTCTTGATGACCTGGCGCGACGGGAGGGTGTGACCGCATTCGGCTTGTTGCAGACGGCGTTTACCGTCTTGCTCTCCCGCTGGAGCCGGGAGGCCGAAATCGTGATGGGCAGTCCTGCACCGGATAACCCGGATGAGGTCCGGATACTCCACTGCCAGATCAAGCCTGAAGAATCGTTTCGCGACCTGCTGCGACGCAACTGCGAGCAACTCGCCACGGCTTTCAGCCAGGCGGCTGCGTTGCCGACCAATTTTGTCGAAGATTCTGCGCCCGGTGCGCCGGTCGCCTGTCACCCGGTCTATCAACTGTTATTCAGTTACGCTGCCGAAGGCGGCGGTTCCGTCGGCGAGCCGGTCGGGATGCCCGACGCCGCGCCTCTGGATCTCTGCGTCCGTGTTCGCGGGCAGACGCAGGGTCTGGAGATCGAATGGGATTACCATTCCGAACTGTTCGAAGCCGATTCCGTGGCCGCAATGGCGCGGGCCTTCGAAGTCTTGCTCGAATCGCTGGATGCCTCGCTGGCGTTGCCTGTGGCGCGTTTGCCGCTGATCGTCGAATCCGAACGACGGGCCCTGTTGGCGAGGCCACCCACCGCGGACTACCCGCGCGATACCTCGATCCCGGCGCTGGTGGCTGGGCAGGCCAGGGCACGCCCGGACGCGGTCGCGGTGGTGCACGGCGGATGCGATCTTACCTACGCCGAACTCGAGCGACGGGCCCGATACGTGGCCGGCACGCTGCTGGCAGCAGGAGTGGCGCCGGGCGAGCCGGTCGGAATCTGCCTCGAGCGGGGGCCGGAGCTGGTGGTCGCCATGCTCGGTATCCTCCATGCCGGAGCTGCCTATGTGCCGCTGGACATCAATGCGCCGGCGGCACGCCTCGCCTACATGATCGGCGACACCGGCATGCGCCTGCTGGTGAGTGACAGTCGACAGGCGAAACTGCCCGGCCTGGAGGGACCGCAGGCCGTCCGCCTGGATGCTGATCTGCCGGACGACGCCTCCGGCCTGGCTCTGCCCGAGCCGGCCGGGGGCGAGCGGCCTGCCTGCGTGATGTACACCTCCGGGTCCACCGGTCGTCCCAAGGGTGTGGTGATTCCGCACCGGGGCGTAGTGCGCCTGGCGCGGGCCACCGACTATGCGAGGTTGGATGCGGACACCGTGGTTTCGCAGGTGTCCAATGCCGCCTTCGATGCCGCCACGTTCGAAATCTGGTCGGCACTTTGCAACGGCGGCCGACTGGTCGTGCTGGATCGCGACCAGGCGCTCGACCCCGACCGCTTCGCGCGGGCGGTACAGGCCCACGGCATCACGACGTCCCTGCTGACCACGGCATTATTCCATCGCTTTGCGCAGGAACGCCCCGACTGCTTCAATCGCTTGCGCGACCTGTTGGTTGGTGGTGAACAGGTGTCCGTGGATGCGGTACGCAACGTGCTGGCCGTCGGCGGGCCGGGACGGCTGGTGAATGCCTACGGCCCCACCGAGAACTCCACCATCAGCAGTTGGTGTCAACTGCGGCCGGAGCATGTCGAGCGAGGGGTGATGCCGATCGGCCGCGCACTCGCCCACAGCCGTTGCCTGGTGGTGAACGAGGCGATGGAGTTGCAGCCGACCAGCGCGGTGGGCGAACTGATCGTCGCGGGTGACGGGCTGGCGTTGGG
>JASFQN010000122.1:0-7706 GCA_050115425.1 Gammaproteobacteria bacterium
TGAATCTCGCCGGGACCGGCATGTTTCTGTTGCAGGGCGTGCGGCCACTGGACTGGTGGGAGGCGGAAAAGGCGAAGCGCGCGACGTGGCGGATGCTGGCGATCTGGACTACGTTGTTGGGGCTGTTGGCGGCCATTCTTATTGTTAAAGCCATCTGGTGGTGAAAAGGGCGGGTAATCATCCCCTTTTTAACGGAGCTCAGAAGTAGAGCCTAGGCCGCCATGGCCAGTTTCTGCATCGGTGTGATTCCGCCCAGAACGGTGGTGCATGGGGTGCATTGGGACACCCGCGGAATTATTCGGACAGCCAGAACTCTGGCATATGCCGGATACTCATCTCTTGTTCATCCCGGGCTCTTCAGATAGGCGAGGAAGCTTCGAATCAGTTCTTCCATGAGTTCTTCGTCGGCTAACGGCTGCAGCGTGGCCCAGGCAGAGCGGGGCGCGAAGAATTTCGTTTCGACGGCGGTGGTTGCGGTGAGTATGGCGATGCGCAGCGCCCGTTCCGGCTTTGGATGGCTGATTTCGTCGCGATAGGCCAGCAAGGCCTGGACGACCAAGTCCAGGTTGTCGGCGACGATATCCCGGATGGCCTGTGTATCGTCATCGGTCTGGATGAATTGCCGTAGCGCGCCCATCAGTTGGCCGTTTTGGCGGTACTGGGCGAAATGCAACTCGAGGAAACGCCGCACGGCTTCCGCCAGCGTAGGGAGGGCCAGTTCCCTGGCAAGATGGATATGGTTTCGCGCGTTGCTGGATTCCAGCATGTACAGGAAGGCCGCACGCAACAGATCTTGCTTGTCCTTGAAGCGGCGATAGACGGTGGCCGGCGATACGCCTGCCGTGTCGGCTATGCGCGGGATGGTGGCACCTTCCAGCCCACCCTCATTGAGCGTCTGGATAGTGGCCGAGAGTAGGCGCGCGAGGGTGCGGCGGCTGCGTTCCTGCTGGGGTTGTAGGTTGGGGTCATGCTCTGTCATGGCCATAGGATAGACAAAACCACAACTGAATGTTAATGTAAATTCGCATTCACAATAGTTTTCGGGCGGACAGGCTGATGGACGGCTATACGATCACGCTGAAAGACGGACGACAACTCGGTTTCTGCGAGTACGGCAGGCCCGATGGCATCCCGCTGATGCTGTTTCACGGTACCCCCGGATCGAGGATCATGCCCGGGCTCGCGAAGGCGGCGTGGGTCGACGAATTCGGCTTGCGTGTGATTACGCCGGAGCGGCCCGGGTTCGGGCAATCGGATCCGGCGCCGGGTCGAACCATTGCCGCGTGGGCAACCGACGTGGAAGAGCTGGCCGACTCCTTGGGCCTGGACCGCTATCACGTGGCCGGAGGATCCGGTGGCGGGCCTTATGCGCTGGCCTGCGCAATCGGTTCCGCGCAGCGCGTGCTCTCCGCAACGCTGATATCCAGCGGTGGCCCGCCGGAGGTGATGCGGACAACCAAAGGCATGCAATTCGGCAACCGGGTGGTGTTTTTCGGGGCGAGATATGCGCCGTTTTTCATCAGGTTTCTGTTCGCGCAGATGGCTAAATCGATAAAGAAGCGTCCGGAAAAGGTGTTGACCAAGATGGTCGCGCACCTGGCCAAGACAAATGAAAGCATGCGCGGGGACGGCGCCGGCAAGGGCCTGCTCAAGATGTTGCAGGAAGCCTACCGGCAAGGCGGCGATGGTGTCTACCGTGATATTCGGCTGGTCGGCCGTGACTGGGGGCTCGACCTCAGCACCCTCAGAGTGCCCGTGTTTCTGTGGCACGGCATCGAAGACGACCTCGTGCCCGTGAGTACGGGGCGGAGTCTGGCGGAGCTGATTCCTGGCTGCGAGGCCCACTTCATACCGGAGGCAGGCCACTTGCTGCTCGGCAATGCAGCCGTAGCATCGCAGATGATGGAAAGGGTCGCGAGTATCGGAGCATGACGATGAAGATATTGTAATTTATTGGGACAAATATGGACGCCTCCCTATACGCAAGGGTTTTCTAAGATATTCATTTTGAGAGGCGCCCAGCGCTGGTTTATTGGAGTTTATTGGGCTGCCCATATTTCCTGACCCCTGTTCGAGCAAATCTCAAAACTTGAGCAGTGAGTGTCCAGGGAATCAGGGAAAGTCCGGTTGTGGATTCAGGCCGTAATCGAATAAATTGCAGTTTCCGGCCATGAATTATGGGACACCCATTTCTCTCGATTGGTATAACGGAGCCAGCCAATCGTGGTTTGTCAGGTGGCAGGTCTCAGATTTGACTTGCGTCGTGTGAACGCGCTGGTAATCCCGAGGCCGCCCTTTGATCCCCCTATTCTTGACGCCGGATAACCCTGACCCTGCCGCTGTCTCCGCCACCGCAGAAAAAGCGATCCTTGCCATCGGAGTCCAGACCCGATATGCCGGCGTCCGCCGGCATGACCAGACTTTCCAGGACCGTACCGGTGACCGGATCGATGTGTCGCAGGTCGCTTTCGTTGTTCTCCCAGGTACCGTGCCAGAGTTCCTCTCCTATCCAGGTCACGCCGGTCACAAAACGGTTCGATTCGATGGTGCGAAGAATCTTGCCGGTTTCGGGATCGACCTTGTGGATCTTTCGCTCTCGGAAGTGCCCCACCCAAAGCGCGCCCTCGGCCCAGGCAAGTCCGGAGTCGCCGCCGTCCGCGGGGGCGGGAATGGTGTGAAGTACGCGACCGGTTTCCGGGTCGATTTTGTGAATACGGTCTTCGGCGATCTGGAACAGGTGCCGGCCGTCGAAGGCGGTGCCCGCATGGGCGGCCAGAGGGAGTGATCGATCCACCGAACCGCTGTCCGGGTTCAGGGCCGCCAGGCTCTCACCCGTGGCCAACCAGACCTGGTGGCCGTCGAAGGCGACGCCACCGACAGTCTCGACACCCGGAAAGGGACCATATTCACGAACGATGTTGGCTTTTGACGTTTTCATGGTTACATCCTAGGCACCCGGAACGGAAACCGGGAGTAACAATGTTGTCGCGAATCCGGGAACCGGTGCGGTGATCCAGCGCCGTGCGCGGCCGCGGCCGTACGACTGGACCTTTCCTGCCTCGGCCAGCGCGTCGAGAGCCCGCTGAACCGTGCGTTGACTGGTACCCAGTACCAGCGCCAGGGCGGAACTGGACCAGGATTCGCCATCGGCAAGCAGGGCGAGCACGGCCGCATGCCGTTTCTCGAGAGGCCATTCGAGTACGGCGACGTCATTGGCCTGAAGCGGATCCAGGGCAAAGCCGTGTCGGGTGGCGGCAATTGCCGCGATCGGGCGGAGCAACTTTCGCAACCGGCCCATTTCCACCCGCAGCCGTGCGCGGTGAGACTCGTCGGCCTGCCGGATTCGGAACACCCGCTCAATGAGCTTGTTCCGGGTGACATCGCCGGGCCAGGCCCTGGCCAGTTCGCACGCCAGGGTGAACAGCATCGGGCGGCCTGCCAGCGATATCGCGGTGTCCGCACAGCGGATGCCGTTACGGCAGGCGTCCACCACCAACGTGCCCGCGTCGATGAGCTTTTCTATCTCGCCCAGTGCGACCGGCCGTTGTTCACTGTAAGTCACCAGCCGGGCCGCCGGCGCGTCGAGGACGGTTCCGGTGCTGTCCACTTCCGCCAGCAGAGCAGGGATGCCCGCCTCGAGTGCGGCCGATTGCGCCTGTGCAAGCGCCGCGTGGGCCGCCCGTGCCTTCAGGCGGCGCATCGCAATACCCGCGTTCACCAGCTCGCTGATGGCCCTTGAGGCGGGAGGCAACAAGGACGTATTGGATTCCGAGAGCAGGCGCTCAGCTTCGTCCAGTCTTCCGAGCAAGAGCAGGCGACGAGCCTCGAGGTGGCGGGCGTGAGCGGTATTGATCCGATCCCCACAGGCTTCGAGTGTGGCGCGGGCTGTCTGGAGCCGTTTCGGGGGGTGGCCGAGTTCGCGCATGGCGAAGGCGATTTCGGCCTCCGCGACAATGCATCTTGCGCGTGCCACGGGTTCCGTTTTTCCAAACGCCTTTGCCGCACGCTGGATGAGGCTTTTTGCCCGGGGCAGGTCGCCGAGTTGGGCCATCGCGATGCCCCGCAGGGCAAGTGCCGGCGGATCGTCGCGCAGGGCTACCCTGTTCAAGGCACTCAGCGGATCGCCCGCGGCCAGCGCGTGCGCGGCGGCGGTGATCAAAGAGTCCACGGGAATCCTGCCAAACTTGTTACTCCCGCCAGTCGAAAATTCGCGACTAATCTAGCACACGCCAATCAATCAACGCACCGAATACTGATCGCAGTTTCCGGTGCCCGACTGGAGAAAAGTACGATGGCGAAACACAAAATCGCAACACGTGAAGAATGGTTGAAGGCGAGGCTGGAATTGCTCGATGGCGAAAAGGAGCTGACGCGGCGCGGTGACGAACTGGCGCTGCGCCGGCAGGAACTCCCCTGGGTCCGTATCGAAAAGTCATACCGTTTCGAGACGGACGAGGGGAGTGCGTCGCTGGTCGACCTTTTCCAGGGCCGTTCGCAACTGCTCGTCTATCATTTCATGTTTGGTCCCGACTACCAGGCTGGATGCCCGTCCTGTTCGGCGATCGCCGACGGATTCGACGGCATTGCCGTTCATTTGGCAAACCATGACGTCATGCTCTGGGCCGTTTCCCGTGCACCGCTGGACAAGCTGCAGGCGTACCGGGAGCGGATGGGATGGACGTTTCCCTGGGCCTCCTCGAACGGCAGCGATTTCAATCTCGACTTCAGCGTTTCTCTCACCGAGGAACAGAAGCGTAACGGCGAGGGCGAGTACAACTATCAGCGCGGAACCCATCCGCTGGACGCCTCGGAATATCCCGAGCCCGTGATCAGCCTGGCCGCCAACTGTGGTACCGATGCCGCCACGTACGCCCAGGATCGTCCCGGCATGAGTGCGTTCGTTCTCGAAGATGGCGTGGTTTATCACACCTATTCGACGTATGCGCGGGGGCTGGATGGCCTCTGGGGCATGTATCAGTGGCTGGATCGCGCTCCGTTGGGGCGCAACGAGCCCGATTTCTGGATCCGCCGCAGCGACGAGTACGCGCTGGGTTGAGCGCCATCATGACGAATCACGTCAAAGCGAATCGGCAGGCCGGCAGTACAGGTGAACCTGTAATGCCAGCGACCCGGATCGGGTTCATCGGGTTTGCCGCTTTGCTTTTCGCCTTTAGCGCGAAGGCCACCGTGACCCGGTGCCTCGCCATGACGGCGATGGGTGGAATGCCAATGCCCGGCGGGTGGACATTATCGACGGTGTGGACGCGGATGCCGGGCCAGTCGTGGCCCGGCACCGCGGCCGTGTTTATCGTCATGTGGGTGACAATGATGACCGTAATGATGCTGCCCGCCGTGACTCCCGCACTCTGGCGCTACCGCGTGGCTGTGGGCAGATCGGGAACGGCTTTTCCGAATCTCTGTGCTGGCCTTGCGGCTGCAGGTTATTTTTTCGTCTGGATCGCGGCCGGGCTTGCCGTATTCCCGGCCGGCGCGATGCTGGCGGAGCTCGAAATGCGGATTCCAACGCTGGCGCGTGCTGTCCCGTTGATTGCCGGCATGTCGGTTGTGGCTGCTGGCGCATTGCAGTTCACGGCATGGAAGAAACGCTGGCTTGCCTGCTGCCGGAAAGGTCACGGCCGGAACCGAAGGCGGCATGCGAATCCCGCTGCCGCGTGCCTTTACGGCTGCGAACTCGGGGTTCATTGCCTACGCTGTTGCGCTGGATTTACCCTCGCGATGCTGGCGCTGGGCGCCATGGACCTTTGGGTGATGGCGGCCGTCACCGTCGCTATTGCCGCGGAGCGCCGGGCATCTCACGCCGAACGCATTGCGCAATCCTCGGGAGTGGTCATGATCGGAGCCGGGTTGCTGTGTGTTGCCCGGGCAGCGGGGTCCGGATGATCGCGGATCCTGCCATCACGGCATCATGTCCCTGTCCCGGGCCAGGCGGTCAACGGTGTAGTCGAGTCCACTGCGGAACCCGCGACCTTCTTGACAGCCTGAATCAGCAGTTCAATCCCCGCCCTGATCTCTTCCGGATTCTGGCTGGCGAAACCCAGCCGGATATGCGTGCCGGGTCGGCGCGTGCCGGGTTGATACATGGACTCCGGCGTGACGAACACTCCAAGCCTGGCAGCCTCCCGGGCGATCCGGTCCGAGTCCGCGTGGCAGTCGAGCCACAGTGCCATGCCCCCATCGGGAACCGACCAGGAAAGCGGCAGTCCCCGATCCACTCCCGCCTGCAGGGCCTCCACCGTCACATCGCGGCGTTCCTGGTAGGTGCGTCGCATGCGCCGGAGATGGCGTTCGAAGCCGCCGTTGTCCATCCAGCGGGCGACGGCGTCCTGAATGAATGCGCTGTTTTGCCGGGTGACGATCGCGCGCATGTCGGTCAGAGGCTGAAACAATGAATCCGGCACCGCCATGAAGCCGATCCGCATGGATGGGAACATGATCTTCGACAGGGTGGAAGCGTAGATCACCAGTTCCGAGGGGTCGTTGCTGGCGAGCGGCGCGATGGGCTGGCATCGATAGTGGAATTCGTGGTCGTAGTCGTCCTCGAAGATCGGAATCTGGTGGCGGCTCGCCAGCTCGTAGATGCGCATGCGCCGTCCGGGGCACAGCGTGGCGGTGGTCGGGTACTGGTGATGGGGCGTGAGGTAGATGAGCCGGATTTCATGCCTGTCCAGCGCGGCTTCCAGTGAATCCGGATCCATGCCGTTCTCGTCGACACGGATGGGCACCAGTTCGCCGCCGGCGGCGCGAAACGCGTCCCAGGCCGCGCCGTAGCCCAGTTCTTCCACCGCGATCCGGTCACCGGCCCGGACCAGAAGTTGTGCCACCAGGAACACGCCTTCCTGGGTGCCGTGGGTGACGATGATTTCGCGGCTGGTGATGGCACGCATGTGGCTGAGGTAATCCTTCAGCCGTTCCACGAATGCCTCGTGCCCGGCCGGCGAGGCGTAGCCGGTTCGGGAGGCCGGCGAATCGCGCAGCGACTCCGCCAGGCAGGCGCGGAATTCGTCGTAGGGAAACAGGCGCAGGTCCGGGCGCCCGCTTTCGAACAGGTAGCGGAAGCTGTCCGCCTTTTCGGGAGGCGGTCCGCATTCGAACACGGCGGCGCGGCGCGCGATCCGCCATTGGATCCGCCGCTCCAGTGTCGACGGTCCGCCTTCCGCGGCCGGCTTGAAGAACTGTGAAGGCAGTACGGCCGACACGCGGTGCGAGCGCCGCTCCCGGGCTTCGAGCCAGCCTTCCGCGACCAGTTCATCCATGGCCGCGCCCACCGTATGGCGGTTTACCCCCAGTTTGGCGGCCAGTGCGCGGGTGGAGGGCAGGCGGTCACCGGGGCGCAGCCGGTCGGCCTGGATGGCGGCACGCAGTCCTTCGGCGATTCTTAGATAGATCGGCCGCTCGTCGTCGGGCACGGAGAGGATGAGGTCGCGCATGGGGGGTATCGCTCCCGGTCGATTCGCTGAAAACTGGTCTAATCAAAAACATGAATCTGGTACTTAGCAATATACCAGGGGCCTGCGATTATGCGCCCACGCCGAAACGCCGTCCACCGAAAAGAGGAGGAGGTCATGAATGACTTCAGGCAACAACGACGCGCCGACCTGTGGGTCGCTCTGGGTTTGCTGCCCGGTACAGCCGCCAGTTTTTCCGTCTGGTCGCTGGCTCGCGTAATCACGTTCGGCGCTGCTCGG
>JASFQN010000123.1:0-7675 GCA_050115425.1 Gammaproteobacteria bacterium
TCGCATTGCAAGGGAGGCTTCGTATCAGATCGACGGCATGCGTTCGTTCCGACAGTTCCCGGTCGAATTTCTCCGCTTCTTCAAGCCGCCACGGGATGCCTATCCCGTCGTGCAACGGCCGGGAGAACTGCCCAGGTACCGGGTTGTGGGAGACGCACTACGCCAGTTTGTCAGAATCGAGCGGGCCAATCTGATGGACCATTCACCGCCCGTTCGAAATGTCGATCTTCTGCTCTGCCGGAATGTGATGATCTATATAGATCAAAGCAAGCAGCCCGGCATTCAGGAGATGCTGGCCAGTGCGTTGAGAGCCGGCGGCCGGTTGCTGATGAGTCCCGTGGATACGTTGCGCTGCAAGTCGCTTTTCCGAGAACGTTGGTATCACAGGTGTCTGGTCTATGAAAAGCTCTGAATCGACGCCGGAAGTGCGTGACAATGCCCTGGAATTTGTCATATTCGTTGTTGGTGGCGACTTCTTCGCTTTGCCGGCCGATTCCGTCATCGAAGTCGTCGATCCGCCACCGGTCAGCCCCATTCCATTCATGCCGGCCTATGTGGATGGCGTGGTGAATGTCGGTGGCAGGGTCGTGCCACAGATCGATCTGAAGCAATGCCTCTTTGACAACGTCCCTGGAAGCAACGAGTCCGGACAGGTTCTGCTCGTCGATACGGCCGGACCGCCCTGCGCCCTGGCCGTGGAACGCGTCGTCGTGCTGGCCGAAATGGCCGCCGAGCAGGTAAGCCGGCTCACCGGGGCCACGTCGTCCTCCCGGGAGGGAGAGGAAGAAAGTCCGCGGGATGATGCCGAGCTTGCAGGCGATGATGAGACAAGCGGTCAGGATTCCGGCGAGCGCGGCCGGTTCCTCGCCTGTGAATTCAACTGGGACGAGAGGACCGTTGTCGGCCTCAACCCGGCAGCCCTTGCTGATCTGTTCGATATGGTGCCCATCGATGATGAACAGGATGGGCTGCTTGGCCGGGAGCAGGCTGCGGCTGAAGGCGGAGAGACCGCGACCACCAAGTTCATTGTGATAGGCGAAGCAGACGAGCGCTACGGTATCGAAGTCACCCAGGTGCTTGAAATCGCCGAGATCGAGAAGTTCACGCGAGTGCCCCAGGCACCAGCCGAAATTGTTGGTATCGGCCTGCTGCGGCAGGAACCGGTACTCGTGCTTTCGCTGAAGTACCTCCTCGGTGGGGTGGCCTCCAGCAGTGAAGGACAGAAGGTTCTCGTCGTGGAGCGTGCCGGCACGCGCTACGGTCTTCTGGTGGAGTGTATCCACGGCGTCACCGAACTGCCCGCGGACGCCATGCGTCGGGCTGGTGATGGGCGGGGCCTGGCCGGTGTTCTGATCGATGACGAGGGCCTGATCGACGGGTGGCTGGACATCGAGGCGCTCATCGGGGACGAATTGCACCGCAACCTGCGATCGTTCGCTCCTGAGCACAGGCAATCGGAAGGCGAGCGCCAGATCCAATACAGGCGCGTGCTCGAGGTTCGCATCGGACGGGAACGATTCGGGCTTGATATCGACAGTGTCCAACGGGTCGCCGAGTATCGCGAACCGGAGTACGTCCATGATGCCGACAAGCCCTGGCTTGTCGGTGTCCTCGATCTCGAAGGCGAGGTCGTCAGCCTCGTGGACATAGGGCAACCGTTGGGCCGCAAGTCCTCGACCGAATACGGTGCACTCGTTCTGGCCGGAGACCGCAAGGCATCCTGGGCCGTCGCAGTCGACCAGGTGGTCGATATTCTTGATCTCCGGGAGGACAGCATCGATGAGGTCGACGATTCGGGAACCGGCTATGTGAAGGCAGTATCGGTCCATTCGGACAGGTTGATCTCGATCCTGACGCTTGATCCTCTGTCAAACGCGCTGCATGCCGACGGAGGTGTCTCTCCGTGATTTCCGTGCTTGTTGTCGATGATTCGGGATTCATGCGTCTCGCCTTGCGAAAGATGCTCGAACGCGATCCTGTCATCCGCGTGGTCGCTGAAGCGGCCACTGCAGCCGATGCGATCCACATGGCCTTGTTGCACAACCCGGATGTCATCACGATGGATATCGAGATGCCGGGCGGCAGCGGCCTGGACGCGACCGTTGAAATCATGGAACGATCGCCCCGGCCGATCATTGTCATCAGCAGCCTGACCAAGGATGGCTCCGAGACCGCCGTGCAGGCGCTCCAGAAAGGGGCCGTGGATTACATCTCGAAGGCCAGTTCATACGTCGATCTCGATATCGTCGCGATCGAACGCGACCTGTTGAGAAAGATTCGTTATTGGGGGGAACACAGCCAGCGAATTGCGCGGATGCAGGCGCGCGACAGTGAGCTTGTCCGCGCCCGCAAACCCGGGACGATTCCCTCTTCAGTACAGACATCGGGACGCCCGGAATTGATCGTGATCGGTGCATCAACCGGCGGTCCGAAAGCGCTTCCCGAACTCTTCAAGGGCGTGAAACGGCTGACCTGCCCCGTCCTGATCGCATTGCACATGCCCCCGATCTATACGGAAAGCTTCGCGCGCCACCTGGCCGAAGCGACGGGGCACTCCGCCAGGGAAGGTCACGACGGTTACCGTTTGCGCGATCAGGATGTCGTGGTGGCGCCCGGTGGGCTCGATACACACGTCCAGGTGGGGCTTGGCGGGGGCTTTGTCATGCGCGTCAGGAAGGATCCGGAGTACACCCTGCATCCATCCGTGGACGCGCTCTTCCTCTCTGCCGCAAGAACCGGCCGAAATGTGGCCGGAGTCGTCATGACGGGAATGGGGGAGGACGGCCGGAAGGGCGCAACGGCCCTGCATCAGGCCGGGCACCCGGTGATCGCGCAGAGCGAGGATTCGTGCCTCGTCTACGGAATGCCGCGTGCCGTCGCCGAGGCCGGTGTCGCCAGCGCGGTCCTGCCGCTGCCGGAGATTGCGCGAACGATGACTTCATGGGCTGGCGCCGAGCCTCGGCACCGGAGCCAGGCATAGTTCAGTGGAGGCTGCCATGACGCAAAAGAAGACTCAGTCAGACCGGCCCGTCGCAGGCCCGTCCGTATTGATTGTCGACGATTCGTTTCTCATGCGACGGGTCCTGCGGAATATCCTCGAAGGAGATGGACAGTTTCATGTCTGCGCGGAAGCCGCAAACGGCATCGAAGCACTCGAGAAGCTCAGAGAGGAAATGCCGGATGTGATCCTGCTTGACGTCGAAATGCCAAAGATGGACGGCATCGAATTCGTCAAGCGGGCAAAGATGGTTACCGACGCGGCCATAATCGTGATCTCATCCATCACACGCCCGGGTTCACCGGAAGCCATGGAAGTCCTGTCCATGGGTGTGGCAGATATCATTCCCAAGCCCTCCGGTGTCCTCAGTCTGGACATGGAGACCGAACGAAGTGATGACCTGATTCAGGCAGTGCAGTCAGCGGTGAGTGCATAACAGGCCCGTCTCAGGGTCAAGAAGGCACAGGAACAATCGAGGCCTGATATGAGCGACACCAACGAAGCCCTTTGGCAAGCGTTTTACGCGGAAGTCAGCGAACAGCTCCAGGAGCTGGAATTGTTGCTTGTCCGCAGCGATGTCAACGAATCGGAGCAGGTGGATTCCGTATTCCGGCTCTTTCATACGATAAAGAGCAGCGCCGCCATGATGGCGTATACGAGCATGGAGCACCTCGCCCACGACTGCGAAGATCTTCTCGACCTTGCCAGAAAACGCACTATCGAACTCGACGCCGCCATTGTTGATGTGCTTCTCAAAGCTGTCGACCATCTCAAGTTTCAACTCGACCAGACTCAGAAAACCCGGGAGAATCCTCCGGAAAACGCGCCCCTCATCGAAGAAATTCAGAGTCTGCTCAAAAAGGCCGGCAAGGGAGGCGGACCACCTGCAACCGCCTCCGGAGAAACATCGGCCCCGGCAGCAAATTCATCCAATAGCGACGGTGAAGTGTCGGAAATTCTCGGAACATACGCGGCTGTCTGCAGGGACAACCTGCCGCGACTTTTTGCGGTGCACGCGAGTGCCAAGGCCCGGAAGGCGACGAGAAACGCCATCGAAAAGCTGCGTCAGGGGTCCGACGATGTAGGCTTTCATGGGGTATCCGCACTTCTGCGGAAACTGGAAGCCATGCCATCCGGCGCCAACCCGGATGATGACCGGCTCCGCCTCCGGCTGAAGGCCGACATCATCGACAAGCTGCGCTACGCTGAACGAATTGCCGGAATGGATTGGGGGCTTGCCGAGCTCTCCGCAGAGCTCGCCGGCGACCACAAGATCCAACTCCGGCGTCATCTCGAGACGGCTGTTGCATCCCTGAATGCCATTTTCGGTGACCTAACCGCCACACGCACCGAAGGGATGGCTTCTCGACTCTCTGCTGTGCTGATCCCTGTTGAAGATGCTGTCAACCTGACGCGCATTATCGGCTTCGAAACCACGGCCAGTCTGTTGACCTTGATCAGGCAGGTGTTGAGGGACCTCACAAGGGGGAGCCTCGATTGCACGGCCGAACTTGTCGAAATGGTGAGGATTGCGGTTGCCCTGCCATTGGAAATCAGCGGAGACGAGTCGGAGTCCGAGCATTATCGAATACTCTGCGAGGAGACTCTTGAAGAGCTGCGCCGTGTTCTCGCTGGAGGTGAGGGCGCGGAGACCACCGGAACCAAGCTCCAACGCATACGCGCAGTCCTCGAGATTGGCCAGGACTATCTCGATCTTCTCACCCCCAGGGCTGTCTCGGACCTGCTGGAAATCGTGAACCGTCGGGAGCAGGTGATCGAGATCGAAGCCGATCTCGAGAAGGATCCCGAGACTGGCGAGTCGTTTGTCCAGTGGCTCACGGATAACGGCAGAATCATCAGCAACCGCACGGTGATCCACCGCGAGAAGCGAGGCGGCAAGGAGACCGAGCGCGCAGCGCTCCGATTTCTGGTTCAGAGCGATACGCCGGCTGCGGAATTGAAAGAGGCTCTGGGTTCTCTGGATCCCGACCGACGCCTGTTTGAACTGCATTTGTGCCGGTACAAAGATGAAATTCCCGACGCCGGCACCGCGAGCGACACGGAATCTGCGCGTTCACCCTCGCGGCCGCCGCAGCACGGACAGGCCGCGGATACCGTGAGAATCGACAGCGAGACCCTGGACGGCTTTGTCAGCCGGGTCGGAGAAATGGTGACGCTCCGCAACATGGTCGCGCATGCTGCCAATAGCGAGTCTCTCCAGGCTGGACTGTCCCGTGCCCGCGCACTGATCGACCGCGCGGCGGGTGACACCAGTACCGAAGGTCGGCAGGCGCTTGCGGAACTTGGTGCAATTCTCGGCGAGTTCGCCGATCAGCAGGAGCGACTCATGGAGTCCGATACGGGACTCCAGAACACGCTCAAGCGACTTCAGCAGGACGTGCTGGACCTGCGCGTCGTCCCTATCGCGCTGGTGTTCAACCGCATGCCTCGCGTTGCCCGTTCCATCAGCAAGGCGCAGGGCAAGGAGGTGGAGCTGGACTTTCACGGTTCCGAGAGTCGTATTGACAAGAGCATGATCGAGCTCCTTTCAGACCCTTTGATCCATATCGTCAGGAACAGCGTCGATCACGGAATAGAAATGCCGACCGAGCGCGAGGCTCTTGGCAAGCCGGCCACGGCGACCCTGCGACTGTCCGCGCGACAGCAGGGAAACACGATACAGATCGAGATTGGCGATGATGGCCGCGGACTCAACTATGAAAAGATTCGAGCCAGGGCCGTAGAGCGGGGCCTGGTCGAGTCGGATGCCGCGGCTCTGCTGAGTGAATCCCAGCTCAAGGAAATGATATTCACACCGGGATTCTCGACTGCGGACAGCGTCACGGAGACATCCGGGCGCGGAGTCGGCCTGGACGTCGTCAAGACACAGATAGGAGCGCTTGGCGGCAACATAGAAGTGGAAAGCGCCGAGTCCAAAGGTACGACGTTCCGACTGAGACTTCCCGTCAGTGTCGCAATTCAGCCGGTGGTCGTGGTTGCAGCCGGCCCTTATTCGGTGGCGTTGCCCGAGCGCAGCATTCTGGAGATACTCGAAATTGACCAAAAGGAACTTCAGAGTGTCCGCGGGCAGAGCGCGATCCTTCTACGGGGCACGATGTTGCCGGTCTATCGTCTGAACAGATTGATGCGCTCCGGGTCTGATCACGCTGGTAGCAACGGTACTCAGGAGGCCGTTGGGTACAATGTGATTGTGCTGACCAACGGCACAAACAGGATCGGCCTGATTGTCGACTCGGTTGAGGGACGTCACGAAGCCTTCGTTAGAGACCCGCATCCGGCGATAGCGGAGATTCCGGGAATAGGCGGCACATCCATCCTCGGCAACGGACGTGTTGCCATGATAGCCGAGACCGAAGGATTGCTCGCTCTGGCGAGGCGTACTTCGGAAAGCGCTCACGAACTTTCACGGGTCATGTGACGATGGACGTCTACCTGGATGCGACGCTCGACAAGTATCGTGTCGCGATACACGTGGACTTCATTCTGGAAGTTCTTGAACTCACTTCGGATGACAAATCGCAATCCAACGATGCGTTGGAGGGCAAGCACGTCTTGTGGCGCGACATGCCCGTACCCCTGGTTGATCTTGTGTCCGAAGTCCGCGCGAGTGACCGGGTTTCCTGGACACGTGGCATCGTTCTGAACGAGCCGGCAGCGCCAAGGCTTGATCCTGTGCTGGTGGCGGCTGAGACCGTACATGAAGTCCGACGGCTTGCCGATGAGAGATTTGAGCGAATTCCCGTGAACTCGGAGTGCCTTGACCGGTATTTCGACGGCGTCTGCTATCTGGAGGAAGAGTCCACCTCCCTGTTTCGTCTCCGGGCTCCAGGGGTCTGGAAGCACCTGTTCGCAGTCGGAGATGGCGGGCCGAAGTGACGTCACCCGGACCAGTGACGGTCATTCGCCCGTGCCCGCGGCATCGTGGGGAATTGTGACCGAAAAGCAGCTCCCCGCACTCGGGTCAAGGTGCCCGTCAAACAACAGGCCATAGTTTTCACAGATCCGCCTGACAATGTGCATTCCAAGGCCGCGACGTCTCACCGTCGCCGAACTGTATTCGCCCTGGGTGCCAGAATCAATCACCGAAAGACTCGACCGGTCAAGCTTCACGGTGACCAATCCTTCCGTATACACAAGGGCATTGACGACAAGATTACGGATGACGATTGCAAGCCCCCTGTGGGCAATCGGATACCACTGCGTCGGGTTGCGTTCTTCAACTAACCGGATCCTGCCCAGATCGGACTCCCTCACCATATTCTGTATCACGTCGTTGACGACCGTCCTTGCATTGCTGAATTCCCTGACCGAATCTGCACGCTCCCTCGCTATCATCAGAAATGCGTCGACGAGTTCCATCATATCGGAGGTGGCCCGCAAGATGCGCCGCAATCGTTTGCCATGGGCCTCCGGCAACCCGGTGTCCTCGAGAATCATCGTGGTATTGGTCTTGACCACTGTCAGGGGCGTTACCAATTCATGGCTTACATAGCCCGTGAACTCACGCTCCCGCGAAAGGCTTTCGTGTATTTCCTTCTTGTAGTCCGAAATTCGTCTGGCCAGAAAGCCGACTTCATCACGCGCGGACGAAATTGCACCCTCCGGAACCTTCTCATCGCTCGCGGCGTTGCCCTTCAGCGAGCTTGCAAGTCGTAC
>JASFQN010000124.1:0-7645 GCA_050115425.1 Gammaproteobacteria bacterium
CATGCCTTCCGGATAGAAATCGGTGCGACGTCGCCAATTGGACCAGGAATGCGACGCCCCATAAAGAATCTGTGCAGCCGTGGTCGTGTCTGCCAGCGGACGCCAGATCCTCCCTGTCCGGTGATCCATCTGCGCGGCATAATAGGCGAGATAATCACGATAGATCGCGGGTGTCCACAGGCCACTGCGCGTAGTCAACACCCCACCCAGATACGTCGTCAGCCCTTCGTACACCCAGAGCATGTCGGTCTTCATGGGTTGTTCATAGTCGGGCGTGGTCAAATCGGCCGGCCTCCGGAATTTGCCGTTCCAGGAATGCACGAACTCGTGTGGCAGGAGTCCCGCGCCCAGCATTTCGTCCTTGCTGTTGGT
Organism: Gammaproteobacteria bacterium; assembly: GCA_050115425.1. Classification (GTDB taxonomy): domain Bacteria; phylum Pseudomonadota; class Gammaproteobacteria; order Natronospirales; family JASFQN01; genus JASFQN01. The sequence goes on from JASFQN010000124.1 coordinate 373, forward strand.
GAACAGCGTCTCGTCGGTCCGGTCATCGCTGGACTGGTGATGCTCCAGTCCGAAATGGGCGACCTGGTCGCTGAGAGTGAGCAGAAAATCATAGTGGCTGTAATGGTGCGAACCGAACAACGCGGATGCTTCCCTGACCAGATTGCGGTGATGCCGGACGGCGCTATCGCTCATCTCGAGCGCCTCGGCACTGTCGGCGACGATATTCAGGTGATGCGGCAGCGCAGCGCCGGGCGCCAGATCGACGCGACGGAAATACTTTCCGGCAACAACGGGCGAATCGACCAGTGTGGTCAAGCTGACTGGATCGAATGTCACAACATTGGCATCGCGATCGGCCACTGAAAGCGCGGAAGCAAATTTCCACCCCTGCGGGATTTCAAGGGAAGGCTTGAAGGTGATGGCGTCACTCGCAACGCCGGCGGGATAAAGAACAACCTGGTTCCAGTTCAGATCGACAAGGCGTGGGGTCGCAGATACGCCGGCAGTAAAATCGCCTTCACCCACAGGCGAGAGAAAATCGAGAGACGCCTGCAGTTCGTCGATGCCCTTCGGAACGTCGAGATGAAAGGCATACATGTCTACGGCATCGCGATGCCAGGGAATCGCTTTGCCGTTGGCCTCGAATTTCAATCCCGTCACATTGACAATCGGACCGGTTGGTCCATGTTCGCCCGGAATATATTTCGGATAATACAGTGTGAGCGGCCCTGGCCGGACCGGAATTGTCATTTCGGAATGGAATACCTTGCGCGGCGCGTCTGTCACATCTACGGTAAGCCGAATTGCCGAAGACGCCGCCGGATTTGCGAATGCACCGCCGATCGCACCGGCAATGCACAGAACCAGAGCAAGCAGCCGAGCCGTGAAATGGTGATTTGCCACAAGTGTTCTCCTCGGATCAGACCTTGCGGGACACATCACGGCCCGCGGGAAACACACCGCCGCGACTGGGATGCCAATCCCAGTGATAGGCGGTATAGTTGACTGACGCTTCCGGCATCCGTGACTGCGGGCGGGCCGGACCATACTCACCGTCGGCCGGACACGCAATGCCGGCCGTACACGAAAACGAAAAAGGGCTTGCAACCCCTTACCCGGTATGAATGCGATTTTCACCCGCTTGCGCTCGCGCCTTGTCCTGCTGGTGATGCTGGCAACCGCCCCGGCATTCGTACTCATTCTCTATTCCGGTTTCAGTCAACGTCAACTTGGTCGGCAGCAGGCCGAGGAAGCGCAACAACTGGTCCTTCAGCAAGCGGCTCACGATCAGCGCGTGCTGTTGAGCAGTGTGGACAGCGTGCTGCGGGTGCTGGGACGCCTGCCGGCAATACGCGAGTCCGCCGCCGACTGTTCCGGCGAACTCGCCGAGATCCTCGGTCAGCACAGCCTTTATCTGAACCTCGGCGTGATCGACACGGATGGCCAATTGCGCTGCAGTGCCCGGGTTTTCCGGCAACCGACATTTCTCGGTGACCGGAGCTATTTTCGGCGCGCGCTGGCGAATGGCGATTTTGCCGTCGGCAGCTACCAGACCGGTCGCGTGACCCACCGGGCCAGCGTGAATGTCGCCCGGCCAGTGACCGACTCCGACGGTCACACAACCGGGGTCATCTTCGCCGCACTTGATCTGGATGGTCTGGCCGCGCAGCTCACCGAAGTACCCCTGCCTTCCGGCAGTCGCCTGACGCTGACGGACACCACCGGCCGTGTGCTTGCCGCCTACCCCGAGAACAGCGTACCCGCCGGCAAGCTTGCCGCGGACTTCCCGTTCGTCCGGAAGCAGCTCGAGCGAGACCGTCGCGTATTCGAGAGTTCCAATGCAGATGGCCATGGCCGCCTCTATGCGGCCACCACGCTGGGTCCCGCCAATCACGCCGCACCCGTGCTGTTCGTCAGTCTGCCGACTGCAACCGCCTTTGCGGCGGCCAATCACATGATTCTGATGAACGCTGCGGCGATGCTGCTGGTCATTGTCGGCATCATCATTCTTGCCCTTGTGGCCGGTGAATTCTTCTTTGTCCGCCACATCCGCTCGCTTGCAGAGGCGACGGTGCGAGTCACCGCCGGCGACCTGGACACACGCAATGGCATTTCCAATCGCCATGGCGAACTGAGCGAGCTGGCTCGCGCGTTCGACGGCATGACAGCCACGCTCAAGCGCCGCGCCGAGGAAGGCCGCGAACAGGAGCTTCGCATCGCGCGCCTCAATCGCATGCACCGGCTGCTGAGCGGCATCAATTCGTCCCTGGTCCGGGCCGAGGATCGCGACCAGCTCATGCACAAGGTCTGCGAAATGGCGCGGCGTCAGGGCGGCTTCTCGCTGACCTGGATGGTCTTGCTGGACGAGGATTCGGACCGAGTCGTCAAGATCGTGAATCGGCGCGCGCCCCGGGTTCCCGACTCGCTGACGCCCGCGCCGGGCAGCAGAATCGTCGAGCATAACGAAATGGCGCGCGAAGCGGTCGAAAACCGGCGTCTGGTGGTCAGCAACCGACTCGTCCGCCACACACATGACAGCGCCGCCCGGCGCGATCTGGATTCCAGCGGCATCGAGGCCTGCGCCATGATTCCGCTGCTCGACGGAGACCGTATCACCGGCATGATCGGTCTCTATTCGACCGAGATCGATTTCTTTGATCAGGCGGAAATCGACCTGCTTACCCAGCTCGGGGACGATGTCGCGTTCGCTCTGGGCTACCTTGCCAAATCGGAACGGCTCGACTTCCTGGCTTTCAACGATCCCTTGACCGGCCTGGCCAACCTCACACTCTTTCGCGACCGGCTGGAACAGGCGCTCATTCGCGCTGACAGCCAGAACCGGCGCTGCGGTGTCTTGATCATCGCCATCGATCGCTTGCGGGATATCAACAGTGCGCATGGTCACCGGGTCGGTGATGCCGTGCTCAGCGAAGCGGCCAACCGCCTGAGGGGCACGCTGCGCGAAGGCGACAGTGCCGGCCGCCTGCACAACGACGAATTCGGCGTGATTCTCGCCGATATGGATCATTCCGAAGATGCGATCATGCCGGCCCGCAAGATCCTCGAAGCCTTCGACGAGCCCGTGAAAATCGGCGAGCTGGAGCTTGTGGTCTCGGTCAAGATCGGTATCAGCATTGCCCCGGCCGACGCCGATTCGGCCCCCGCCCTGGTCCAGAACGCCAACGCCGCGCTCAGCGGCCTTCGCGGGGGGAACGGTGAACGCTATCGCTTCTATACACCCGAAATGCAGTCGGCGACGCTGGAGCGCATGGACATCGAGCGCCACCTCCGGCACGCGGTCGACCGTAATCAACTGCGCCTCGTCTATCAGCCCGTGGTAGACATCCGGACCCTCAAGATGACTGGCGTGGAAGCCCTGCTCCGCTGGGAACACCCGCAACTGGGCCATGTCTCACCGGGCCGTTTTATCCCGATAGCCGAGCAGAGCGGCCTGATCAACCGCCTCGGAGACTGGGCCCTTCGCGAGGCCCTGCGCCAGGCCGGGCAATGGCGGGATTCCGGCCTTGAGCTCGATGTTTCGGTGAATCTTTCCGTGCTCCAGCTGCGCCAGCCGGATTTCTGCAAGCAATTGGCGGAACTCACCGGCCGTGCCGGAAGCTCGCCGTCACTCTGCCTCGAGCTGACCGAAAGCAAGCTGATGGAACAGGCCCAGTATACGCTCGCCCAACTGAACGAGATCCGGGGCCTCGGCGTGCGCCTGTCAATTGACGACTTCGGCACCGGTTATTCCTCGCTCAGCTATCTCAAGCAGCTCCCCGTGGATACCATCAAGATCGATATTTCCTTCATTCGTGATATTGCGGACGATCCCAACGACGCCTCGATTGTCCGCGCCATCATCAGCCTTTCCCATCACCTTGACCTCGCCGTAACTGCGGAAGGCGTGGAGACGCTCGAGCAACTCGAACTGCTGCGCGACTTTGGCTGCAACCATGTCCAGGGCTTCCTGCTGAGCCCGCCGGTGCCGCCGCAGAGCATCACCGAACTGGCCGACCGCGGATTCGACATCGACAGCGACTGAAAGGCGCTACAGGGGCCCATCTGGCCGGTCGCGGGCTTTTCAGGCATGATTCGGCAATCCGGTTCGGAGAATGTCCGGCATCAGGGAACCGTTGGCCCGGCGGGCCATCTAATGATCCCAATGGCCAATCGGGGGGCCGCAAATGACAGCGGCGGGTCCGGAACGGCCGGTCCGCGGCACATGGGTGCGGGCTCACCGCACGCGGTCGCATAACAGTCACTCCGGACCACCGGAGGCCTCGACCCCAGAAGGGGCCGATTCATTCAGGAGGAGCCCATGCGTTTCAAAAAACTGCTGTCCGCCACCGCGTTGATCGCCGGCGCGGCGAGCACACCCCTTGCGGCCGTAGCCGCTGACAAGGCCATGGCGGAGTCGCCCGAGGTTCAGGCCCTGCATCTCGACTGGCTGAACACGTCAGCCGATCCCGGCCAGGACTTTTTCGCCTTTGCGGATGGCGGCTGGCAGAAGGCCAACCCCATTCCGGGTGATCATTCCCGCTGGGGCACATTCAATGTGCTTCACCAGCGCAACCTGGAAATTCTCCATGGCCTGCTCAAGGAAGCGGCGGCGGACAAACACGCCAAGCCCGGCAGTGCCGAACAGAAGATCGGCGACTTCTTTGCCAGCGGCATGGATACCGCCCGGATCAACAAGCTGGGAATCTCCCCGCTCGCCGACGAGTTCGCCCGCATTGATGCCATCAAGTCCCGGAACGACCTGCAGAACGTCATCGCCCACTTGCAGATGATCGGCGTGGATGCGGTCTTCGGCATGGGCGAGATGCAGGATTTTGCCGACAGCACCAAGGTGGTCGGAGTGGTCGGCCAGGGCGGCCTGGGCCTGCCCGACAAGAAGTACTACCTGCAGGACGATCCCAAATTCAAGCAGATTCGCGCTGCCTACGTGAAGCACGTCGGCAAGATGTTCGAACTGCTGGGCGACTCTGCAGACAAGGCAAAATCCGAGGCCAGTCTGGTGATGGCCATGGAGACCGAGCTCGCCAAAGCGTCGATGGACCGCGCCGCCATGCGCGATCCGCATGCCATCTACAACATGAAGAACCGCGACCAGTTGGCCAAGCTCATGCCCGATTTCAACTGGCCCATGTGGTTCGCCAACATGGAGCACCCCGAACTCAAGCAGATCAACGTGCTGCAGCCGGGTTTCTTCAAGGAAGTGGACAAGCAGGTCGCCAACCGTCCGCTGCCCGAATGGAAGACCTACCTCCGCTGGCGGCTGGTGGATTCCTTCGCGCGCTATCTCTCCGATCCCTTCGTCAACGAGAACTTCCAGATGGCGAAGGTCATCACCGGCGCGGAAGAGATGCAACCCCGCTGGCAGCGTGTGATCAACACGGAAAACCGCCTGCTCGGCTTCGCCGTGGGCAAGAAGTACGTGGAGAAGGCCTTCTCCGAAGCCTCCAGACAGCAGGTGCTCGACATCCTGCACAATATCCGCGGCGCGCTGGAGGCGGACATCAAGACGCTGAGCTGGATGTCGCCCAAGACCCGGACCCAGGCAGTCGCCAAGCTGCACCTGATCGAGGAACGCATCGGCTACCCGGACAAATGGCGTGACTATTCGGATTACACGGTGGACCGTGGTGCCTACGTGCTCAATGTCGTCCGCGGCAAGGAATTCGAAAACCGGCGCGAACTCAACAAGATCGGCAAGCCCGTGGACCGCGACGAATGGGGCATGACGCCGCAGGAAGTCAATGCGTACTATGATCCGTCCATGAACAACATCAACTTCCCTGCCGGCATTCTGCAACCGCCGTTCTTCGATCCAAAGGCTCCGGCGGCGGTCAACTACGGCGCGGTCGGCTTCGTGATGGGTCACGAGATTACGCATGGCTTCGACGACGAAGGTGCGCAATTCGATGGGCACGGCAATCTGCACAACTGGTGGACGAAGAAGGACCTCAAACGGTTCAAGGCAGCCACCGACTGCATCGCCGATCACTTCTCCAATTACACAGTGGATGACGGCCTGCACGTCAACGGCAAGCTGGTGACCGGCGAAGCGACTGCCGACCTCGGCGGGCTGACCCTGGCCTGGCGCGCCTTCCATGCGTCGGAGGCGTACAAGCACGCCAAGACCATCAACGGCTACACGCCCGATCAGCAGTTCTTCCTGGGTGCGGCCCACGTGTGGGCCTCCAATATCCGGCCGCAGGAAGCCCGACGCCGAGTGACCACGGACCCGCATCCGCCGGCCCGCTATCGGGTCAACGGCACGCTGGCGAACATGCCGCAGTTCCAGAAGACCTACGGCGTCAAGGACGGCAGCCCGATGGTGAACACGCATCGCTGCAAGATCTGGTAAACCGGTCCACATTCGGCCGACCCGGCCCGCCTTCTCGCGAAGGCGGGCCTTTTTTCGTCTCCCGGCCTGCTCCTGCGGCAGGCAGATGATTTGCCCGGCGGTCTCTGTCAGACTCGGGTTGTCGGTACGACTATCCGAGGTTGTCGATGCAGCTTGAACAATGGCGGCAGGCGGGAAGTACGTTCGAATTCCGTGGCCAGCCGATTTTCTACCGTGAATCGGGCGAAGGACCCGCGCTGCTCTGCCTGCACGGCTTCCCCACGGCCTCCTGGGACTGGGTCCGGGTCTGGCCCGAACTCGCCTCCGGCTACCGCGTCATCGCACCGGACTTGCTCGGCTTCGGGTTTTCCGCCAAGCCGCACCCCCACGGCTATTCGATCATCGAGCAGGCCGACCTGGTGGAGAAGTTGCTGCGGGAACGGGGTGTGGAAGAAGTCCACCTGCTGGCGCACGACTACGGCGACACCGTGGCTCAGGAACTGCTCGCCCGCCAGGCGGGCCGCCGCACGGAGGGGCTGCCCGGCCTCACCGTTCGCAGCGCGCTGCTGCTCAATGGCGGACTGTTTCCCGAGGCCATCCGCCCCCTGATGCTGCAACGGCTGCTGCCAACACGCCTTGGTCCATTGATCGCGCGACTGGTGACCCGGGCCGGCTTCGGCAGTCAATTCGGTCGCGTGTTCTCGCATCACGCCCGTCCGGGACGCATGGACATGGACGCCTTCTGGAAGCTGATCACCAGCGGCCGGGGACGACGGGTGATGCCGGCGATCAGCCGTTACCAACGCGAGCGCGTGCGCCGCCGCAAACGCTGGGTGGATGCGCTGAGCCATGCCGGTGTGCCCCTGCGGCTGGTGGTCGGCACGCTGGACCCGGTCAGCGGTCGCAGCATCGCGGATCGCTATCGCCAACTGGTGGATGATG
>JASFQN010000125.1:0-7618 GCA_050115425.1 Gammaproteobacteria bacterium
TGTTGCTGCTCAGTGGCGGCGCGGATGAGCAGGCCAGCGACGACCTGTCCTATGCCCTGGCGGGTGAGCTCGAGGAAGCGGGTGTTCGCGTCACGCGCGTGAATTATCCCGGCGCGCGGCATGGCGAGATCATGCAGCAGCCGGGCTTCACGCATGATCTGGCCGGATTTCTGGGCTCGCTGTCCGCGGCGCGCCGGTGAGCCCGGCATCCGCGACTCAGTGCTGGGCGACCTTCGCGCGAAGCTGCTCGATCCGGGTGGGCCGCCCGGTCCAGAATCCCTGGGCATAGTCCACGCCGATTTCCCTGAGCACGGCCATGACCTCCTCGTCCTCGACGAATTCCGCAATGGTCAGCTTGTCCATCACCCGGCCCACATCGTGGATGGATTGCACAATGGCGCGATCAATCGGATCGCGCGCGATGTCGCGGACGAAAGTGCCGTCGATCTTGAGATAGTCCACCGGCAGATTCTTCAGGTACGCAAATGACGACAGGCCGCTGCCGAAATCATCCAGCGCAATGGTGCAGCCGAATTTGCGTACTCCGTCGATGAGCGTGGCCGCGTCCGCCAGGTTGCTGATGGCGGCGGTTTCGGTGATTTCGAAACAAAGTTGCCCGGCATGCCTGCCAAGGGCCGCCAGTTCATTGATCAGAAAGGACCGGAAGCCGGGATCGCTGAAGGTCTGGCCGGACAGATTCACCGAAAGACGAATGTCGTCCGACTGGCTTTCCAGCCAGGCCAGCGCCGCCTGCACCACCGCCCGGTCCAGGCGCGGCGCCAGGTCGTAGCGCTCGGCGGCGGGCAGAAAGGCGCCCGGGGGAATCAGTTCATCTCCTTCCTGCATGCGCACCAGGAGTTCGTACCACGGAGTCTGCGCATCCTTGCTGTTCAATGACACAATGGACTGCGCCTCGAAGACCAGCCGGCCCTCGTCAATGGCCCGGTTCAGGCGCGGGATCCATTGCATCTCGCCGCGTCGCTGGAAGAGACGGGCATCGTCCTCCCGCCAGACCATGTAACGGTTGCGCCCCGCGTCCTTGGCCGCGTAACAGGTGGTGTCCGCCGCCTGCAGCACATCGGTCACGCTGGTCAGCGCGTCGCTGTCCAGCGGGACCACCCCGATGCTTACGCCCGGCTTGAAGCTGTGCCCCTCCCAGACGAAGGTAAATTCCTCCACCACCTTGCGCAGTTTCTCCGCCACTGCGATGGCATGCGCCCGATCGCAGCCCACCAGCAGCACGCCGAATTCGTCGCCGCCCAGCCGGGCCAGCGTATCCGCGGCGCGCATGGTCTCCCGCAGTCGCGGCGCCAGTTGCCTGAGCAGCTCGTCGCCGGCTACATGGCCGGCCGTGTCGTTGACCAGCTTGAACTGGTCCAGGTCCAGGTAACAGAAGGCGCCCTGTTCCTCGTTGGCCACCACCTCCCTGAGAAATTCGTCCAGGCGGTGTTCGAACTCGTGGCGGTTGATCAGGCCGGTCAGCGGATCGTGGCGCGCCTGGTAGGTGAGTTGCTGAGAAAGATCGTGCGCCGAGGAGACATCCTCCGCCACCACCACGAAACGTTCCACCGAGCCGTCGTCGTTGCGCACGGTGCCGACCGAGACATTCACCCAGGCGATCGCGCCATTCTTGCGTATCCAGCGTTTTTCCACGCGGCAGCTGTCGATTTCCCCGGACTGCATGGCCTTGAGGCACTGCACGTCCTGGTCCACGTCATCCGGATGTGTCACGTCCCGAAAGGTAAGCTGGGTGAGTTCCCCTTCCGTGTAGCCCAGCATGCGGCAGAACTCGGCATTGGCCCGCATGTAACGCCCGTCCGGAGCGACATGCGCAATGCCCACTGCGGCGTGTTCGAATGTCGCGCGAAAGATGGCTTCGCGGTGTTTCAGAATTTCAGTATTGCGCCACCGCTCAATGGTGATACCCGCCAGGCCCGTGAGCCGGCTGATAAGATCGAGATCCTCCGGCACGGGTTCACGCGGTTCGCGGTAATACACCGCGAAGCTGCCCGTCACCTTGCCGGTGGAGTCATGAATCGGGGTCGACCAGCAGGCGCGCAGGCCTTCGCGTCGCGCCAGCTCGATGTAGGGCTCCCAGTTCGGATCAAGCTCCAGATCGTTGCTGATGACCTGGCGGTCGTAATACATCGCGGTACCGCAGGAGCCGGCGGTGGGACCGATCTTGAGACCGTTCAGGGCGCTGGAATAGGTGGCGGATACCGAGGGCGCGGCCAGCGTGAACACGCTGTTTTCGTCTTCCTGAAGTTTGAGGATCGTGCACAGCGAACCGGGAATCACGCTTTCCACCAGTCGGGCGAGTATCCCCAGCGAGCTGGTCATCGGTTCGCCGCGGGCGATGGACTGCAGCACGGCATACTCGCCATCGCGCAGGGCGTCGGCCCGTTTGCGGTCGCTGATGTCGCGGATCGTGCCGCGCACCAGCGTCTGCTCGCGGTCCGGCAGGAACGAAAGGCTGACTTCGCAGGGAAACACCGTGCCATCGGTGCGCTGATGCAGCCATTCGAAAGTCACCGGCCCTTCCGCCAGCGCCTTGCGTATCCAGTCGCGGGCGGCTTCGCCGCTCGGACGTCCGTCGGGCTGTAGCGGGGGGGATACCTGCGCCACATTGGGCAGGATCACCCCGGTACCGGTCACTTCGAACATGGACAAGGCACGCGGGTTGCAGTCGATGATGTTGCCATCCGCGTCGGCCACCACAATGGCTTCCGGAGCATTCCGGATCAGGGCCCGATAGCGCGCCCGGGCTTCGTCTTCAAGACGCAGGCGGAAGCGGAGGTTCTGATCGTGCATGCGGCCCAGCGCGTAGGCGATGGCCGTAATCAGTACGACACCTTCAATGCTGCGCGTGACCGTGTTGGTCAGAAAGGCCGGCCCGAAACCGGTGACGGCTGAATAGACTATATAGCTGGAAGCAATGGCCGCACTGATCAGGCCTGCCCGGGTGCCCGCGGTGGCCGCCGCCAGGACGACTGAACCGAACAACAACAGGAAAGGAACCGGCGGTTCGAAACCGGAGAAGCGGACCAGTTCGGTGAAAAGCGCGGCCGCGAGAACCACCACCGGTGCGAAGGCACGCCAGCGCGCTTCGCCGATCAAAGCGGCTTGCGCTTCAATCTGCGGGCTGTGCTTCCTTGCGGTTGGGTCCCTGGGCGCGAGATCGGACTTCTTCACGAATGCTGCTCACTGAAGGTCTGGTGTCGCGCTGCCGCCAGTCCCTCCCGACAAGCCTGCCCGCGCCGCTTTCTGTGCTCCTGATCCCAGTATAGCAGGGTGTACCCGCCGCGCGTGCCGGTCCCGGAGGCCGGGATTTGCCGGCTGCCGTTGGAGCGCACCCCGGCCGCGGCGTTACCATGGACATCCAACCCCAACCGTGCAGAACCCCGGCCGGGCATCGCGCGGCGCGGTGTCTGGCCAGATCCCCGGGTTCAAGGAGGCAACCCATGAAAATACGCTACAGCCTTTTCGCGATTCCGCTGCTCGTGCTTGGCTTCGCGGCCGTCGGGCGCGCGGTGCCCCCGGTAAAGTCTCCTCCGTCGCCGGCCATGAAGGACCGCATGGTCAACATGGGCAACGCGCGTGCCGAGATCGATACGGCCATTACCCACGCCGGATTCGCGGCCAAGATGAAAGAGACTGACCAGATTCACCTGCACCTGCATCACGTGGTCAATTGCCTGGTGGGTCCCAACGGCAAGCAGTTCGACGCCAGTGCCGGCAATCCCTGCAAGGGCAAGGGCGAGGGCGCGCTCAACGACGCCGGCGCCGACATGAGTCTGAAGCTTCAGCTCCAGCGCGTACTGGACGAAGCCGAGGCCGGCCTGGCCACGGACAAGGCCGACGAGGCGCACCAGTCGGCGGTGAAGGTGGAAAGCCTGCTCAAGGAAACCAGTCGGTCGACCAAGATGCCGAAATAGGGAAAGGGGCCGCGAGGCCCCTTTCTTCATGTCTTCATGTTGAATGGCGGACTAGTCGCCGCCGCCCGATTCGGCCTGCTGCACTTCCAGGTACGAGCCGTACTTGTGGTTTGCATGGAACTGCTTGTAGGTCTGTTCGGCATCGCCCTTGTAGCGCGGATCCTGCGGCCGCGAGTGGCTGGTGATGTAGCGGGCCACGTCCCAGGCCTGCTGATCGGTCAGGCTGCCGCCAATGCCAAACGGCATGTTGGCCTTGATGAAGTAGGCCGCCGTGTTGACCCGGTGCATGCCCGCGCCCCAGTTGAATGAATCCTTGCCCCACAGCGCCGGGAACACCCGGTCGCCGGCCACCACGCGGCCACTGCCATCGTCGTTGTGGCACATCGCGCAGTGCTCGGCGTAGAGCTTGGCGCCGCGGGCCTTGCTCGGCTCCAGCTTGGGTTCCGGTATCTTCGGATAGCCCGCGGCTTTTGGCTTGATGCCCATCGGCAGCCCGCTCGCCATCCAGTGCGCATAGGTGATCAGCGCCACCATTTCGTCACTGTCCGCCGGCGGCGGCGTGCCATTCTCGCTGTAGGTGAAGCACCCCTGAATGCGCATGGTGAGATCGTTTACCCGCTTGTTCTTGCCCCGGTACTTCGGATACTGCGGTACCGCCGCCCACAGCGGGGCGGAGTGGGCGTCGCGCCCGCGCTGCAGATGACAGTTGCGACAGCTCTGGGCGTTGCCCACGTACTTGCCCGCGTACCTGGGCGTGTTGTCGAAGATCTGTTCGCCCAGCAGCAGTGCCTTTCCGTAGTCGCCGGTGGTGGGCATGGCCGACTCCGGCGGCGGCGTGAAGCTGTCCGGCTGCTGCGGCGTCGCTTTCCAGGTGGACTTCGGATCCCGGGGAATGGCGGGCTCATCGCCCTCGCGAAGACTGGCGATGTAGGTGGCCGCCGCCTGGATGTCGGCATCCGAGAGTCCCCTGGCCACGGTGCTCATGAGGTCCTGGGGCCCGCCGGGCCGGCCGCCGGACTTGAAAGCCTGCAACTGCGCAGCCAGATAGCTCTGCCACTGGCCGCTGAGCGGCGGAATGTCCGGCCCGCCGCCCATCAGGCGCGGCCCGTGGCAGTCGATGCACGCCATGACATTCTTGTCGGGCCGACCCGCGGTCACCAGAGTCTGGCCCAGCCGCAGCGTGGCTTCATCCGCCTGTGGCGGGGCCGGATGCGCCGGCTTGAGGTCGGAGAGGTAGGCGCCCATCGCCTGCATCTGGTCGGTATCCAGCGCGCTCGCAATGGGCGCCATGATGGCGTTGGCCCGTTTCCCGGACTTGAAAGCCTCGAGTTGGCGAACCACGTAGGCGGCCGGCAGCCCCGCGATCCGCGGAAACGTGCCATTGGCGGTGCCTTCCGCATCCGGTCCGTGGCAAGTCGCACAGGCCGCCGCCTTGCCCGGCACACCTTCGTTATAGAGGGTCCGGCCGTCGCCGGCGGTGGCTGCCAGGGCCGGGCCGATGGCCAGGCAGGCCAGCAACGCCAGCGCGGCGGTGGTCGGGGGCTTGGGTCCGGTGTTCATCGGGCTGCTCCGCTGTCTGCCTACTTGGCCGCCGGCGGCGGCATGAAACCATAGTGCCGATAGATCGCCTGGCCCTCCGGGCCGGTCAGAAAGTCCATGAATGCCCGGGCCGCCTTGGCGTGCGGCGCCTTCTTCATGATGCCGGCCGTATACGTTACCACCTTGTTCTGGTTGGCCGGGATTTCCACCATCGCCGTGGGATGCCCGCTCAGCTTCGCGTGGAAGTAGGCCTCCGTGTACCACACCGCGCCCGCATCGCATTCGCCCGCCATCACGCGCATCGGCGTCTGGCGATGATGAATGTGGGTCAGGAAGGTGCTGCCATCGGCCACCTTGTCCTTGTAGACGCCGTCCACCAGCTCCTGCCCGCCGGTCGCCTCCAGCGCGGGGATGATCGCGTGCTGGGCAATGCCTTCCCATTTCGGGTTGGGCATGCACAGGCGGATATCCTTCTTGGCCAGGTCTCTCCAGCCGGTCACGCCCTTGGGATTGCCCTTGTAGGTCATGATGGCCAGATGATTGCGGGCATAGTTCCGGGTTTCAGAGAACCAGCCATGTTCGGACTGCAGGGCCATCATGCGGCCATGGCCGGCAGTGAAGATATCCGGCTGCAGCCGGATGCGCATGTTGCCGATGACCAGCGCGCCCTCGGTGATCTGGCGGGCCAGGATACCGGGCGGCAGGGTCTCGGCGAACACGCGCGGATAGTCGGGATGTTTCTTCTGGAATTCGCCCAGAAGCTCGTTGACCAGCATGTACTGGTTGCCGGCGAAAAAGATGACCAGGTCCGGGTCGTTGATGTCGCCGTGCAGGTCCGGCACGTTGTCCACGCCCGGCACAGTGATGTTCACACCCGTTACGAGGGGTTTGCTCCAGGGCGGTTGCACGGCCTCGCCCGCGCGCGCGGTCCCGGCCAGCGCGAGCAGCGCGGCGGCGGCCATCAGCAGGCCGGCGGTCATTGATCGTATTGTCTGTTCCATTGTTCTGCTCCGCCGAAAGCGGGGCGGCCCAGGGGCCGCCCCGGGGCTGTTACATCCGGATGTAGGCGTAGCCCATGTTGCCGTAGATCACGTTGTCGGAAAGCGCCGAAAGCGTGATGGTCACGTTCTTGTCCACCCAGGCATGCTCGATGCCCTCGCCGGCCAGCGCCTGGCCGCAGACCTGCACGCTCACGCCAGCGGCCTTGAGCTTGGCGATGAGGTCCAGGTTCGGGTTGTCCATGCCGAATTTCTTCTGGTAGTGCTCGTTGTCCATCACCTCGTGCGTGGCCGCCCCGTGGATGACCGCCACGAACTTCAGATGCGAGGTCGGGATGCCGGCCGAGGCAAATACATTCACCGCCCGGGCCACATGGAACAGGGCGGAATTCACGTCGCCGTGCTTGGCGTCGGAGGCGATATCGAACACCGCCTTGTAAACCTTGTCCTTTTCGGGTTGCACGGCTGCATCCGGCAGCGGATGCACCCCGCCATAGCCCTTGATCACCGGAAACACGGCTTCGTTGGAACCGGCCGTCGCGGCCGTCGAGAGGCCCAGAAAGGCCGTCAGTGCCATTACTGGAATCAACCATTTGAAAGCGTGCTTGGTCATGCTCAGTCTCCTTGCTCCATACGGTGGGACACGCCCACCCTGACTTGAACGAAACGTACCTTGGCCTGCGGGGAGGCCGAATCAACAGGCCGCCCCGTGAGGGCCGCGGCCGGGGGGACTCAATCTACCCGGATAAGTCTAGTTCAGCGCAAGCGGCAGAAAAGGCGATGTCCGTCACTCTCCCGGACGCCGTGGCCTCTTCGGGCAGAGCGCTCCTGCCCGATGGGACAGGCACACACAATGCAGCCCGAGTGGGGCGCAGCGCCTTGGTGCGGGGCGTAGATCTGCCACTCCGCATAGAAGTAGACGGCGGCCACCACGCCGTCGCCGGTGGAAATGCTCAACTCATCCTCCTCATCCGGGCCTGCCCCGCCATCACGACTGCGCTCCATCGCCCCCAAATCAGGTGGCCAGGGGCCGAACGGCCACTGTCGTGGCTGGCGCGTGAAATCCGCCAGCTCCGCGCAGCCCGTCCCCGCAACTGCTAGATTTAATCCACCAACGGCCGGCGGAGCAGGGAAGGCATGGCTGCA
>JASFQN010000126.1:0-7605 GCA_050115425.1 Gammaproteobacteria bacterium
GGGCCGCTGGCATCGAAGAGGAGGAGACATTGGAGCCTGCCGGGCTCCGTTTGGACCATTGGCACGATGTCCGGGGTTGATCGAATCATGCCGCAGCCGGCAGATGCGGATCGGGCTGTCACCGACAAGTGCGGACTGATCGACCAGGGCTTCTGATCACGGAGATTGCGACATGAAACGTCTTTTGTGGCTCTTGCTCGTCATACCGGGCCTGGCACTGGCGGGACCGGTGAAGGATCTGCCGGCAAAACCGGGTGGCCAGTTGTCCATCGACCTGAAGTCCGGCGGCGACATCCGGATTACGGGTGACGGCGGCAACCAGGTGCGGGTATCCCTGCAACCGGCCCGCCTCACGGCCGCGGATGTCGGCCTGTCGGTCGAGGGCAGCGGTGACCACGTCAGGATCACGTCCGACCGGTCACATGACGACACCGATTTCACCCTGGTCGTCTCGGTGCCGTCGAAGTTTGACGTGGATATCTCCACCACCGGTGGTGATGTATCGGTAAAGGGCGTAACGGGCAAGCTTTCGGGTGGCACGATGGGCGGTGACGTGTCGCTGGCGGACCTGTCGGGCTCGGCGGATATCACCACCATGGGTGGTGACGTACGCGTCGAACATTCGAAGCTGGACGGCCGGGTCAAGACCATGGGCGGTGACATCACGCTGGTTGAAGTGACCGGCGGCCTGGAGGGCGCCTCCATGGGGGGGGATGTCATCCAGCGTGGCGGCAAGGCCGGCAGCACCGGGCCGGCAGTGGTTTCCACCATGGGGGGCGACATCCGCCTGCCGGAAGCGCCGGCCGGGGCCCGGGTCAAGACCATGGGTGGCGACATCACCATCGGCAAGGCGGGTGGTGACGTCAAGGCAACCACCATGGGCGGCGATCTCGAACTGGGCCCGGTTGACGGCAGCATCGATGCCCGCACCATGGGTGGCGATATCGATGCCGAGGTGACGGGCAGCGGCGACAAGGTAAAACGCGACGTCAAGCTGGTGTCGATGGGTGGCGACGTGACCCTGAAGGTACCCGCGAACTTCGACATGACCGTGGAAATTACGCTCGATTACACACGGGACAGCTCGCAGAACTTCAAGGTCACCAGTGACTTTGACCTCAAGCGGTCAGTCACTCCCGAGTGGTCGGAGAAGGACGGCAGCCCGCGCAAGACGATTACCGCCACCGGCAAGTTTGGCAACGGCCGGAATCACGTCTACATCCATACCGTGAATGCCAACGTCCACCTGCTCAAGGCCGATTGAGGAAGGCCGGCTCTCTGATTCGGTGTCCGGCGCTCGGGTTCGGGCCCGGACGCCGGATCGGAGGCCTTGTCCGGTGTCAGCCGGCCAGGCCGATGCCCACCAGATGCCCGAGTCCGTAGGTCACGGCCGCAGCGACCAGACCGAAGGCCAGTTGTCGAAGGCCTGAGAACCAGACTCCACGACCGGTCATCAGCGTGATCGCCGCACCGATCCCGAACAAACCCAGTCCGCTGACTGCCAGGCTGGCGCTCACGGCATGGTGCGAGGCGATGGCGAACGGAATCACGGGGATGATCGCGCCCAGCGCGAACAACAGGAACGATACGCCTGCAGCCGTCCAGGCCGACCCGCCGAGTTCCGACGGATCCAGGCCCAGTTCCTCGCGGGCAAGAGTGTCCAGTGCGGTTTCCGGATTGTCGATCAGCCTGGCGGCAAGTGCCTCCGCGTCTTCCCGCGCGAGTCCCTTGGCCTGGTAGATCAGCGCCAGTTCCGCCTTTTCCTCTTCCGGATTCTCCTCCAGCTCGAGCGCCTCGATTGCCAGTTGTCGACGATGCAACTCGCGTGCGCTCTGCACCGAAAGCCATTCGCCGAGCGCCATGGAAATGGCGCCGGCCAGCAGCCCGGCCATGCCGGTTATCAAGACAACGCTGTTGTCCTTGACTGCGCCGGCCATGCCCATGACCAGACTGAGATTGGAAACCAGTCCGTCGTTGGCGCCAAGCACCGCGGCGCGCAGCGCGTTGCCGCCCACGCCCCGGTGACGGCCTTCCAGACGCGCGACGCTGGCGCCGGCCAGCCCGCCGCTGCTGTCAGCGATGATGGCGTGCACCAGCCGGTTGTGGGCGGCTTCCTCGGCCGGCAGGGAGGTGTGCCGTGCCTCGGGTTGGTCGTGGTACCCGTGCGTGTCGGCCGCCTCGGCGCCGGCGATCACGGGCAACACCAGTCCCGGGCCGAAACGCCGGGCAAGCCAGGCGAGCAGCCGGGCACGGCGACCCGGTTCGGCGGCCGGTGGCTCGTGTCCCGCGGCCCGCAATTTCTTGCCCCAGAAGTCCGCGTGGCGGTATTCCGCGTCGGCGAGCTTGTGATAGATGGCCGCAAGCTGCTCGTTGTCGGACAACTCGGCCAGGGTGCGGTACAGAAACGCGCTGTCGTTTTCCGCGCGGCAGTTGGCGAGGAAACGCCGAATGGGTGGTTTGCTCATGGGCCTGTATTCTCCTGGCGGTTTCGGCGTCAGGGGGCGAGGTAGTCGATCCGCCAGCCGTCCGGCGTGGCGGTGTACCTGTGCCGGTCATGCAGACGGTCGGCCCGGCCCTGCCAGAACTCATAGGTGGCGGGGTGCAGACGGAATCCGCCCCAGTCTGCGGGCCGCGGCACCGGGCTGTCGGCGAAGCGCCGCTCGGCCTCGGCCAATCGCTTGTCCAGAGCCGCACGGTCTGGAAGCGGCCGACTCTGCGGCGACGCCCAGGCGCCAAGCTGGCTGCCGCGCGGCCGGGTGGCGAAATACGCATCCGATTCGGCTTCCGGCAGGCGCACGGCGGACCCGGAAATCCGAACCTGGCGCTGCAGCGGTGGCCACCAGAACAGAAGACTTGCGTGCGGATGGCTGATCAGGGCCCTCGCCTTGGGGCTGCAGTAGTTGGTATAGAACACAAAGCCTTCGCGACCGTGTTCCTTGAGCAGCACCATGCGGACCGAGGGCGTTCCGTCGGGTTCGACGGTGGCCAGCGCCATGGCGGTGGGTTCGACAAGGTCGGCCTCGGCCGCCTGCGCGTACCAGTCGTCGAATACGGCAAGGGGGTCGGCGTGGCCGGGGGCGATTGCACGGGTCACGGTCATGTCATGCCTCGTCGGATGGCTCTCTGCGCTGCCTGCGATTACTGTGAATCGCCGGTGGCCAGATGTCGGAGTTGTTCAAGATCGTTGACGGTGATGTACCGGCCGCGGATGGAGACCACACCACTGTGTTCCAGGCCGTGGAGGATTCGGGACAAGGTTTCCGGCTGGACCGAAAGCCGTGCCGCCAGCGTGCGCCGGGCCACATCGAGCTTGATCACCGTTCCGTCACAGGCGTCCGCCCCGAGTCGCTGCAAGAGAAAATTGATCAGCCGAAGACTCGAATTCTGGAGTGACAGTGCTTCGATTTCCGAGAGCCGCGCACGCAGGCGCATGCTCAGGCTGCCCATGACACGGAAACACAGTTTGGGTGAGGCCAGCAGCAGTTCACGGAGGGTGTTCGACGGCAGAGCGACCAGTTCGCTGTCGCGCAGGGCTTCGGCATGTACCGGAAATGTCCGTCGCTCCATGAACGGAACCGCTTCGGCAAAAGTCTGGCCGGGGCCCACCAGATCGATGATCTTTTCCTGGCCGGCCGGCGAAATCCGGAAGAGCTTCACCTGGCCTTTCAGCAGCATGAAGAACTGACCGGCATCCTCCCCCTGGCGGAACAGGGTTTCTCCGGCCTTCACCCGCAGCCGACGGGCGGCGGCCCGCATGTCCTCTGTGGCGGCCTCGTCGAGATCGGCAAGCAGGGGATGAGCCCGAATTTCTTCTTCGCTGACATCACAGATCCTTTCCATGCCGGGCATTTTAACCTGTTGCGCCCGCAAAGGCGCATGACGCGTATCAATTTCCGCCGGTGCGCTTTGACAATTGTCAATGCCGCACGGGCGTGCGCCGGCGAACATGCGCGCGCCGGGATGTTCGGTGGAGGCCTCCGGATCCTTCCGAGCCCGGTCTGTGTGCATCGATTGACGTGCCCTTGTACAAACCGAGGTGAATACAAATGAGAGCTCTGAGTGGATGCCTGGCCTTGTCGGCGGTTCTGGTCATGCTCGGCGGCCAGCACGCCGCCGCGGCGGATACGGACGGGGGGTCCGGCACCTACCCTCGGGTGATTCCCACGCTTGATGCGCGCTATCGGCTGGAATCCGTCGACCAGGCGGACAAGCCGTCAGATGCGCTGGCCTCGACATTGCGTCTGCGTCTTGGCTACGCGGCGGCACTCTCGCGCGAATGGCAGGGCGGTCTGGTGCTGGAGGACGTCCACCGTATCGGCCCCGACAACTACAACGACACCGCCAACGGCCAGACAGACCGCCCGGTGGTCGCCGATCGGCAGGATACCGAACTCGATCAGGCCTGGATTGGATTCACGGGCTTTGGCGACACGACGGTCGCTGCCGGACGACAGGTCGTTGCACTGGCCAACCAGCGCTTTGTGGGCAACGTCGGCTTCCGGCAGAACGAGCAGACATTCGACGGTCTCACCGTGCGTTCCTCGGCCGGACCGGTGAACGGGTTCTTCGCTCACCTGAGCCGGGCGAATCGTATTTTTGGTGCGCATCATCCCGATGTCTCCAAAGCGCGCACCGACATGAAAACCGACCTGCTTCACCTCGACTGGCGTCTGCCCGGGGTCACGCTCTCGCCCTACGCCTATTTCATCGACAACCGCGACGCCCCCGCCACTTCGCACCGTGACCTTGGCTTGCGCGTTGCCGGCAAGCGGGCCGGTGGCGCCGGCGTCGACTACGTGGCCGAATATGCGCGCCAGCAGCATTATCGTGACGGCGATCAGGCGATCGATGTCGGATACGCCGATCTGGAATTTGGCTGGCACGGTCTGGGAGCGGCCTGGCGGGTCGGGTATGAAAAGCTGGGGGGCAACGGCCGTTATGGGTTCGCCACACCCTTGGCCACGCTGCATGCTTTCCAGGGCTGGGCCGATCGATTTCTTGCCACACCAGCCGACGGTATCCGCGATGCCTGGCTCAGGGTCGGCGGCCGCGCGGCGGGTTTTGCCTGGACCGCGGTGGCGCACGATTTCCGCGCCGACCGGGGCAGCAGTCACTATGGCCGGGAGCTCGACCTCGCGCTGGGGCACGGGCTGGGACAGCATTATTCCGCCCGACTGGAAGCCGCCGAGTACCGGGCGGACGCGCATGCCACCAATACCCGCATCCTCTGGCTGACGCTGCAGGCCAACTACTAGAGGGAGCCGGGCCGCGCCTCCGATGCCGGACACTCCGGGGCTGTCGTCCCGGCGCGCCCGGCGCTATGCTAGGCCTCGTCAAGCGAGGGAGGCATGGTGGCCGACACGAACAACAACAGGCAGGGGCGCTGGACAGAACTTGCCGGCGAACTGAACAGCTTGCGCCGTGAACTGGGCATGAGCACGGATCAGACATTCCTGCTCGGCGATGCCGCGCTGGATGCGTTGGCGTCTCATCTTGCCAGCCAGGGGCGTCGCGGATTCATACTGATTCATGACCGCCAGCGGGCGCTGTCTGTTTCGCCGGCCGTGGGCGTGCTGACAGGCTGGAACCCCGATCGCGTGCGTGGGCAGTCGCTGCAGGATCTGATCCATCCCGACGACCAGATGCACTGTGAAGCGTGCATTCGCTGCGAGGAGGGGGCCACAACGGTATCCAACGAGCCGTTTCGCATGCGTTGCGCCAACGGCAACTGGCGATGGTTTTCCTGTCACGCCTCGCCGTTCGGCGAGGACGAGGTTGTCTGGTGGCTTCAGGATGCCGGCGAGTTGCACGAACTGCGCCGTGAACTGGCCCAGGCGCGGCGCGAACTCGCCGCGCTGTCCGCCATCGATGCGCTTACCGGTCTGTACAACCGGCGCAAACTCAACGAGCGGCTTACCCAGCTCGTTCGAGAGGCCAAGCGCGGGCGCCGTTTTGTCTGCGCGTTGGTGGATATCGACGGTTTCAAGGCCTTCAACGACAGCTACGGTCGCGCCGCGGGTGACCGCGTGCTGGTCGGCTTTGGCAAGACGCTTGTTTCCACCTGCCGGGATGTGGATTTTGCCGGCCGTTATGGCGGCGACGAATTCGTGGTTCTTTATGTGGACACGGATCTCAAGACCGGCCGCAAGCTCGCCGACCGGCAGCGCAAGGAACTCGCCCGGCGCAAGACCGGCCACGCCGGGCTGACCGTCAGTATCGGCCTGACCGATTGTCCGCCCGAAGTGGATTCCACCCTGGATCTCATTCGGCGGGCCGACAAGGCGCTCAGAGAAGCCAAGCTCAGGGGACCCAACCGGGTCGAAATCTGCGAGACGGCGTGACCGGCGCAAGGGGCCGGGGCTGGCGGGTTTCTTGCTCCACGGGCCCGCGCCCTCTATCATCGGCGGCCCGGTGTCGGGCAGTCGCAGGCCTCATGAGCCGAGTCTGCCCGAAGTGCCGGTCTGTCCTCTGCCGGACCCAGATTCGAGGCCCCCGTCAATGCAACTGACCAGAACGCCCGCCCTGGTGGTTCTCGCCCTGATTGTGGCGGTCATCTGGTTCGTCAACGCCAATCAGCGTGATCTGTTCAAGACGGATGAAGGCCGTTACGCTGAAATTCCCCGCGAAATGCTCGCCACCGGTGACTGGGTGACTCCGCACCTGGACGGTTTCAAGTACCTCGAAAAGCCGCCGCTTCACTACTGGGCGACGGCCACGGCCTATGCGCTCTTTGGCCAGCACAACTGGACCGCCCGGTTGTGGACCAATCTCACCGGCCTGTTGTCCATTCTCCTGGCGGGTTGGGCCGGCTGGCGTCTGTTCGGCCGGGAGGCCGGCGTGGCGGGCGCGCTGATGCTGACCGGCGCCCCCTATTTCAGCATGCTCGGTCATGTGAATACGCTGGACATGGGGCTGACGTTCTTCATGAGCCTCAACCTGTTCGGATTCATGCTGGCCCAGCGCGATGGTGCGACCGAACGCGAACAGCGGGGCTGGATGTACGCCAGTTGGGCGGGGGCGGCACTGGCCGTACTCACCAAGGGCCTGGTGGGTATCGTACTGCCCGGACTGGTGTTGGCTGTCTACGTGGTTCTGCGCCGCGACTGGCGCCTGATCCGCCGCATGCACTGGCCTGGCGGCCTCGTCATTTTCGGGGCCTTGACGCTGCCATGGTTCATTCTGGCGGCCATGCGCAATCCGCAGTTCCTCTGGTTTTTCTTCATTCACGAACACCTGGAACGCTATCTGACCACCATTCACGACCGGATGGAGCCCTGGTGGTATTTTCTGCCCATCCTGCTGGCCGGGTTTGTTGCCTGGTGGCCGCAGGCCTGGGCGTCGTGGCGGGCGGTGCGCATTCGTCCGGCCGCGCAACCGGGGACCCTCGCGCCCCGACTTCTGCTCTGGCTGTGGGTGGGCCTGATTGTCGTATTCTTTTCGTTTTCCGACTCCAAGCTGCCCGACTACATCCTGCCGGTGTTTCCCGCGCTGGCCGTGTTGGCCGGCGAGGGGTTGATGCGCGCCGGGGCACGTTCGATGCGCTGGAGCGCCGCCATCAGCGCGGCGGCCGGGGCCGGCCTGCTGGCCGCGGTGCCAAAGCTGGCT
>JASFQN010000127.1:0-7592 GCA_050115425.1 Gammaproteobacteria bacterium
AACCTTCCGGATCGATGACCTGGGCGTAAATATGCCGCGGCGTGCGGTGCACGCTGAGGCGATAGGCGCCGACGGCCCGGATCCTGGCGCGGGCACGCCGGGCGCGCCGCAGACGTTCAGCCTTCTTATCCATTCCTCGTCACCTGCTACTTCTTCTTGGCCTCTTTGCGGACCACGCGTTCGTCCGAATACTTCACACCCTTGCCCTTGTAAGGCTCCGGCGGACGGAACGCACGAATTTCGGCGGCCACCTGGCCGACCTGCTGCTTGCTCACGCCCTTGACCACGATCTCGGTCTGGCTCGGCGTCTCGATCGTAATGCCTTCCGGCACCGGATAGTTGATCGGATGCGAGAACCCGAGCGTCAGATTGAGCGTCTTCCCCTGCGCCTGAGCGCGGTAACCGACACCGACCAGCTCCAGCTTGCGTTCGAAGCCGTCGGAGACGCCCTTGATCATGTTGGCGATCAGGGCACGAGTGGTCCCGGCCATCGCCCAGGCGGAATCGTCACGCGCGGCGCAGGTCAACACGGCGTCGGCCTGGCTGACATCCACGTTTTCGTGGATCGCGTGGTTCGCCGTGCCCTTGGGGCCCTTCACGGACAGATCGCTGCCCTTGAGAGTGACTTCCACTCCCTTGGGGATGGCGATCGGTGCTTTTGCTACTCTGGACATCTCGACCCTACCTGTCTGTTACGAGACGACACAAATCACTTCGCCGCCATGGCCGGCGGCGCGCGCAGCGCGGTCGCTCATCACACCATGGGACGTGGACACGATCGCGACACCAAGGCCGCCCAGCACGCGCGGCAGGTCGGATTTGCCGCGGTAGATGCGCAGGCCCGGCCGACTCACGCGCTCGATGCGTTCGATGACCGGCTTGCCCTGGTAATACTTCAGGGTGACAGTCAACGTCGCCTTGCCTTCCACATCCTCGGAAGCGAAATCCGTAATGTAGCCTTCGTCCTTGAGCACCTTGGCGATATTCACCTTGGCCTTGGAGGAAGGCATGCTCACCTGCGCCTTGTTGGCACGCTGCCCATTGCGGATGCGGGTCAGCATGTCGGCGATCGGGTCAGTCATACTCATGTTATCGATACCCTGTAATCAGTGAATTCGGCGGGCTTACCAGCTCGCCTTGACGAGGCCCGGCACGTCGCCGCGCATCGCGGCCTCACGCAGTTTGTTCCGGCCCAGGCCGAACTTGCGATAGTAGCCGTGAGGACGGCCAGTCAGTCGGCAACGGTTGCGCTGCCGGGTGGGACTTGCATCCCGGGGCAGCTTGGCCAGCATTTCCACCGCAGCCATGCGATCTTCATCGCTGCTGTTCGGATTCTTGATGACAGCCTTGAGCTCGGCACGTTTGGCGGCATATTTCGCCGCCAGTTTCTCGCGCTTGAGTTCACGCTGAATCATGGACACTTTCGCCATTGCGATAAACCTCAGTTCCGGAACGGGAAGTTGAACGCCTCGAGCAGCGCCTTGCCTTCCTCGTTGTTGCGCGCGGTCGTGGTGATGGTGATATCCATTCCACGCACGGCGTCGATCTTCTCGTACTCGATTTCCGGGAAGATGATCTGTTCCCGGACGCCCATGCTGTAGTTGCCACGACCGTCGAACGAGTTGCTGTTCATGCCGCGGAAATCCCGAATTCGCGGAATTGCCACCGTAATGAGGCGATCCAGGAACTCGTACATGCGCTCGCGGCGCAATGTGACCTTGGCACCAATCGGCCAGCCGTCACGGATCTTGAAGCCCGCGATGGACTTGCGCGACTTGGTCACGATGCCCTTCTGGCCCGTAATCTGGGCCATGTCCGACAGGGCGTTGTCGACAACCTTCTTGTCACCGACGGCTTCACCAAGGCCCATGTTGATGGTGATCTTGGTGATACGCGGCACTTCCATGACGTTGTCGTACTTGAAGCGCTCGCGCAGCTTCGGCACTACGTTGTCGCGATAGAATTCCTGCAATCTTGCTGCCATGACCGCTACCCGTTAAACGTCTACGACTTCGTCGGTGGACTTGAAATACCGCACCTTGCGACCGTCCTCGAGAGTCCGGAAACCAATCCGGTCACCTTTCTTGGTCACGGGATTGAACAGCATCACGTTGGAGATGTGCACAGGCATCTCCTTCTCCACGATGCCGCCCGTGATACCCCGGTTGGGGTCCGGACGCGTATGCTTCTTGGCGATATTCACGTTTTCGACGATCACCCGGTCCTCATCCAGCAGGCGGACCACAGTGCCACGACGGCCCTTGTCCTTGCCCGCGATGAGGATCACCTCGTCACCTTTTCTGATCCTGTTCATCTCTACCGAACTCCCGGATATCAAAGCACTTCCGGCGCCAGGGAAATGATCCGCATGAAGCGCTCGCTGCGCAGTTCGCGGGTCACCGGGCCAAAAATGCGGGTTCCGATCGGCTCAAGCTTGGCATTGAGCAGCACGGCCGCGTTGTTATCGAAGCGGATCAGCGACCCGTCCGGCCGGCGCACACCCTTGCGGGTCCGCACCACGACCGCGTTATACACCTCTCCCTTCTTGACCTTGCCGCGCGGGATGGCGTCCTTGACGCTCACCTTGATGATGTCCCCGATGGCGGCATAGCGCCGGCGCGAACCGCCCAGCACCTTGATGCAACGCAGGCTGCGGGCCCCGCTGTTGTCCGCGGCATCCAGGAGTGTCTGCATCTGGATCATGGCTAAACTTCCCAGCTCACTGTTTTTTCATCGACACGGTTCGGCGCGATTCCGGCTTCCCTCAGGAAACGGCGCGCTCAACCACCTCCACCAGACGCCAGGACTTCCGCTTGGAAAGCGGCCGGCACGGCGTGATGGTCACCGTGTCGCCCTCGTGGCACTGATTGGCATCGTCGTGCGCAAGAATCTTGGTGCTCCGGCGCAGGAACTTGCCGTAGACCGGATGCTTGACCAGGCGCTCGATGGATACCGTGATGGTCTTGTCCATCTTCGTGCTGACCACCTTGCCGGTCAGCGTGCGGAGATTGTTCTCTTCACTCATGACGCTTCACCCGTCCGCGCAGTTTCATTCAGAATCGTCTTCACGCGCGCAATATTCTTCCGCACCTTGCCCATCTGGTCGGGCTTGGCGAGTTGGCCCGTAGCCTGCTGCATGCGCAGGTTGAACTGTTCGCGCCGCAGCGTCAGCAGTTCTTCCTGCAGCTCCTCGCGGGACTTGTTTCGCAGCTCGTTCGCTTTCATCACATCACCGTCCGGTTGACGAAAGTGGTGGTCACGGGGAGCTTGGCCGCGGCCAGACGGAACGCCTCGCGCGCCACATCCTCGCTCACCCCTTCCATTTCATAGAGCACACGACCCGGCTGGATCTGGGCCACCCAGTACTCGACGTTGCCCTTACCCTTGCCCTGACGAACTTCCAGGGGCTTGGTCGTGATCGGCTTGTCCGGGAAGATCCGGATCCAGATCTTGCCGCCGCGCTTCACATGACGGGTCATGGCGCGTCGGGCCGCTTCGATCTGGCGTGCCGTGATCCGGCCACGCGCCGTCGCCTTCAGGCCGAACTCACCGAAAGCCACCGAGTTGCCCACGTTGGCCACGCCGCGGTTACGGCCTTTGTGCTGTTTGCGAAATTTGGTGCGCTTGGGCTGCAACATCGCTCAAACTCCTATTTGGCCGCTTTGGCCTTACCGCTCTTCTTGTCGGCCTGCTCATCCACACCCAGCATGGCCGGATCCAGGATTTCACCCTTGAAGATCCAGACCTTCACGCCGATGATCCCGTAGGTCGTACGCGCTTCCGCGAAGCCGTAATCGATGTCCGCACGCAGGGTATGCAGCGGCACGCGGCCTTCGCGATACCACTCGCTGCGCGCGATTTCGGCGCCATTCAGACGACCGCCGACCTTCACCTTGATGCCCTGGGCTCCCAGGCGCATGGTGTTGGTCACCGCACGCTTCATGGCCCGCCGGAACATGATGCGGCGCTCCAGCTGCTGGGCAATGCTTTCCGCCACCAGCTGCGCGTCGAGCTCCGGCTTGCGAATTTCCTCGATGCTGACATGCACCGGCATTCCCATCTTCCGGGTCAGTTCGGCGCGGAGGGCCTCGATATCCTCGCCCTTCTTGCCGATCACGATGCCCGGCCGCGCCGTATGAATCGTGATGCGCGCGCTCTTGGCGGGCCGCTCGATCTGGATGCGGCTCACCGAGGCCTGGGACAGACGCTTCTTCAGAAAATCACGGAGTTCAAGGTCCGTGATCAGCGTGTCCGCATAGTTCTTGGAGTCGGCGTACCATTTGGAGGTCCAGTCCGACGCGATGCCCAGGCGAATCCCGGTTGGATGTACTTTGTGACCCATTGCCGCCTCTCTGTTACTCGTCCGCCACGTTCACGGTGATATGGCTGGTCCGCTTGAAGATGCTGTTGGCACGACCCTTGGCACGTGCGCGCCAGCGCTTGAGCGTGGGACCTTCGTCAACGTAAACGCGGAAAACCTTAAGCTCGTCCACGTCCGCGCCGTTGTTGTTCTCGGCGTTGGCAATGGCCGACTCGAGCACCTTGCGGACGATGTGCGCAGCCTTCTTGGGGCTGAAGCTCAGAATCTGCAGGGCCTGCCCCACAGACTTGCCGCGAATCTGGTCCGCGACCAGACGGCACTTCTGCGCGGAAATCCGTGCGTATTTCAGTTTTGCCGATACCTGCATGGCACAGACTCCTTATTTGGCCTTCCGGTCGCCCGCGTGACCCTTGTAGGTACGCGTCAGAGCGAACTCGCCGAGCTTGTGGCCGACCATGTTTTCGGTGATCAGCACCGGCATGTGCTGCCGACCGTTGTGAATCGCCAGCGTCAGGCCCACCATCTCCGGCGTGACCATCGAGCGCCGGGACCAGGTCTTGATCGGGCGCTTGTTGTTGCTGGCCGCAGCGGCCTCGACCTTCTTGGCCAGGTGCGGATCGACAAATGGACCCTTTCTTACTGAACGTGGCACCTTGCTACCCTCTCGATTACTTCGACTTGCGCCGACGCACGATCATGCCGTCGGTCCGCTTGTTGCTGCGCGTCTTGAAGCCCTTGGTCGGCACGCCCCACGGCGAAACCGGGTGACGACCGCCCGAGGTCCGACCCTCACCACCGCCGTGCGGATGGTCGACCGGGTTCATGGCCACACCACGCACCGTCGGGCGCACGCCGCGCCAGCGCCTGGCACCCGCCTTGCCCAGGGAGCGAAGGCTGTGCTCGCCGTTGCCGACTTCACCGATGGTGGCCCGGCAATCGATGTGCACACGGCGCATCTCGCCGGAACGCAACCGGATCGTGGCATAGGCACCCTCGCGGGCGGCCAGCTGCGCGGAAGCCCCGGCACTGCGGACCATCTGCGCACCCTTGCCGGGCTTGAGCTCGATGCAATGCACCGTGCTGCCGACCGGGATGTTGCGCAGCGGCAGGCAATTGCCCGGCTTGATCGGCGCGTGGCTGCCGGCCATCACCGGGTCGCCGGCCTTGAGGCCACGCGGGGCGATGATGTAGCGGCGCTCACCGTCGGCGTACAGGACCAGGGCCAGGTGGGCGCTGCGGTTGGGATCATATTCCAGCCGTTCGATGCGTCCGGGCACGCCGTCCTTGTTGCGCTTGAAATCGACGATGCGATAACGCTGCTTGTGACCGCCGCCCACATGACGCTGGGTGATGCGGCCAGCGTTGTTGCGCCCGCCCGTCCGACTCTTGCTGGTCACCAGCGCTTCGTGGGGCTTGCCCTTGTGCAGATCCGGGTTCTTGACCCGAACAACGAAGCGGCGGCCCGGAGACGTCGGTTTTGCTTTCTGTATTGCCATGATCGTCTATCCCAATTCTCTAGTGGCGAACGGGGTCCGGACTCACTCCGCGCCCATGAAATCAAGTTCCTCGCCCTCGGCGAGCTTGACGTAGGCCTTCTTCCAGTCGCTGCGGCGGCCCACACTGGCGCCGAAGCGCTTGCGCTTGCCACGCAGGTTGACCACCTGCACGCCGTCGACCTTGACCTCGAACAGCATCTCCACTGCCTGGCGGATTTCCTGCTTGCTGGCATCCCGGCGCACGCGGAACACGATCTGGTTGCTCTCATCGGCCACCAGCGTGCTCTTTTCGGACACGTGCGGGCCGAGCAGGACGTTCATCAGCCTTTCTCGGTTCATGCCAGCCACTCCTCGATTCGACGGACCGCCGGAACGGTCATCAGGACCTTCTCGAAGCCCACCAGGCTGACCGGATCCAGCGCCTGCGTGTCACGCACGTCCACGTGCGGCAGGTTGCGGGCGGCGAGGTAGAGCTTTTCGTCGACCTCGTCGGTCACGATGAGCACATTGCTCAGATCCAGCTCCTTGAGCTTGCCGACCAGCTGCTTGGTCTTGGGCGCGTCGACCCCGAATTCTTCCAGCAGCACCAGGCGCTCCTGACGCACCAGTTCGGAGAGAATCGCGCGCATGGCCGCCCGGAACATCTTCGTGTTGACCTTCTGCGAATAGTCCCGGGGACGGGCCGCAAAGGTCGCGCCACCGGTACGCCAAAGCGGGCTCCGGATGGTGCCGGCACGCGCGCGGCCGGTACCCTTCTGCCGCCAGGGCTTGGCACCGCCGCCACTGACATCCGAACGGTTCTTCTGGGCCTTGGTGCCGGCACGGCCGGCGGCCATGTAGGCCGTGACCACCTGATGCACCAGGGACTCGTTGAATTCACGACCGAAGGCGGTCTCGGAAACCTTGACCTTGGATCCGCCGGCGGCCTTGTGTACCTGCAATTCCATAGCCACTCCTTACGCCCGGGCCTTGACCGCGGGCCGCACAATCACGTTGCCACCGGTCGCGCCGGGAACGGCGCCCTTCACGAGCAACAGATTGCGCTCTGCGTCCACGCGAACCACTTCGAGGTTCTGCGCGGTGCGGCGCACGTTGCCCATGTGGCCGGACATCTTCTTGCCCTTGAATACACGACCCGGGGTCTGATTCTGGCCGATGGAGCCGGGCGCACGGTGGGAAAGCGAGTTGCCGTGGGTGGCGTCCTGCGTACGGAAGTTGTGACGCTTGACCGTGCCCGCGTAGCCCTTGCCGATGGTGGTGCCGGTCACGTCGACCATCTGGCCGGCCTCGAAGACATCCACCTTGATCTCGCCGCCGGCCTCCAGCCCTTCGCCCTCGCCGTCGGCAAGGCGAAATTCACCCAGAATGCGGCCTGCGGCCACGCCGGCCTTGGCGAAGTGACCCTGAAGAGGTTTGGTGACACGAGTGGCCCGGCGGGTGCCGGTAGTCACCTGAAGTGCGCGATAACCGTCCACGTCCGCCGTCTTCACCTGGGCGAGCCGGTTCGGCTCCACCTCGATGACGGTCACCGGGATGGAAGCACCATCCTCGGTAAAGACGCGCGTCATGCCGCATTTGCGACCGATTACGCCAATACTCATCTCTTGTTCCTCGTTCACCGCACCGATTTCGATTGACCGGCGCTGCACAATCGGCGGCTTTGCCGCCACTCAGTTCGTTTTCCGAGCCTTGAAATTCACGGCCCGGCACAGGCTAAACCCGTACCGGGCCGCAAAGAGCCCGAAATTATAGCACCACGAAGGCGCCAAATAAAA
>JASFQN010000128.1:0-7574 GCA_050115425.1 Gammaproteobacteria bacterium
GAGCCACACCGCACTCCTCGCGCCTTGTGAGCCGACGAATGCCCCGCGGGCGCGGCACAGGGAAAACCGCACCTGGCATTCCTGGCCCCTCGCAAGCAAGGGGAGAGGACGTGCTTTCTGGCCTCGGGCGGTGAACGAAAGGCCCTCCCCCTTCCGACAGGAGGGGGAGACGGAGGGGAGTGCTCCAAACGAAGCTGCCACACGTAAACCCGGCGCACCCCTCTCTGGCTCTCCCCTCGCAAGCAAGGGGAGAGGACGTGCTTTCTGGCCTCGGGCGGTGAACGAAAGGCCCTCCCCCTTCCGGCAGGAGGGGGGAGATGGAGGGGGGTGCCCCAAACGAAGCTGCCACTTCCAAACCCGGCGCACCCCTCTCTGTCTCTCCCCTCGCAAGCAAGGGGAGAGGACGTACTTTCCAGCCTCGGGGGGTCAAAGAAAGGCCCTCCCCCTTCCGGCAGGAGGGGGTGCCCCAAACGAAGCTGCCGGCCGCATGTCTCCGTGTGCTCAGATGGCGGTGCGCTCACCCTGGCCGTCGATCACGCATACCGGCATATGGGCAGAATTGCGCGCGTAACCCGCCAATCCGCTTGCCGAGACCATGATCAGGCCGGCCTCGCCGCCCACCTCCCTGTCCAGCTCGGCGATTGCCAGTCGGGCCGCCTCGGCGGGATCCGCGGCCCGCTGCAGATGGAAAGCCGCCAGACGGGCCAGGGTCACGCGGATGATGAATTCGCCGTCGCCGGTGCAAGAGACCGCGGCCTGGTGGTCCGCCCAGGTCCCGCAACCGACCAACGGCGAGTCCCCGACCCGCCCCTGCCGCTTGCCGAGCACGCCGCCAGTGGATGTGGCCGCGGCCAGGCGGCCCGCGCTGTCCATGGCCACAGCGCCGACAGTGCCGTGGCGTCGGTCGTAGCGCTCCTGCTGTTCGGAAACGATCAGTTCACGCGGATCGATACGCTCGAAACCCTGTTCTTCGGCAAAGAGGTCGGCCCCGGCTCCGGCGAGCAGAACATGGCGGCCCTCGTCCATCACCCGGCGAGCGACCTTGACCGGATTGCGCTGACCGCTCAGGGCGGCCACGGCGCCGGCATTCCGGGCCCAGCCGTCCATGATCGCGGCATCGGTCTCCACCGTTCCATGTTCATTCAGGGTCGACCCGGTGCCGGCGTTGAACAGGGGATTATCCTCGAGCTCGACAACCGCACGTTCAACCGCGTCCACGGCCGAACCGCCCGCTTCCAGAAGCCGCCACCCGATGCGCGCAGCCCGCAGGCAACCTTCCCGCCTTGCCTCGCCGCTGTCATCGGCAACACGCCCCGCGCCACCGTGCACCAGGATGACCGGGCCTACCACGGCCGCTCAACCCGGTCGTCGGCGACGGACCGCCCTGGCATCACTTGCCGTCCTGATCCTTGTACATCATCACCACCGGTTTGCCGTCGGCATCGATGTAGCCCCGATACATGCCCTCGGTGTTGAAGGGCATGGCGATGTGGCCCTGGTTGTCGATGGCAATGATCCCGCCGGTGTTCACGCCGAAGCGATCCACCAGTTCGTGCATCACCACCTGGTCGGCGGCCTGCCTGAGGCTCATGCCCTTGTATTGCATGAGATCGGAAATGGTATGGGTGACCAGCAGCCGCATGAAATATTCGCCCGTACCGGTGGCCGATACGGCACAGGTGGCGTTGTTGGCGTAGGTACCGGCGCCAATGATGGGCGAGTCACCGATGCGTCCGTAGTACTTGTTGGTCAGCCCGCCCGTGGAAGTGCCGGCGGCGAGGTTGCCGTGGCTGTCCAGGGCGGCGGCGCCGACCGTGCCGAAGGCTTCGTCGCCAGTCAGCGGCCAGCGTTCGTTCATGGTGCGGGTGTTGTTCTTGCGGTCGCGCTCGAGCACCTTCTGCAGCTGCTCCCAGCGGTGTTTGGTGTAGAAATAGTCCTGGGAAACCAGCGACATGCCCTGCGACTTGGCGAATTCCTCCGCACCCGCGCCCGAGAGCAGCACGTGTTTTGATCTTGTCATCACCAGTCGTGCCAGGCTGATCGGGCTGGCGATATGCTGTACCCCGGCCACCGCACCGGCATTCAGCGTGCTGCCGTCCATGATGGCGGCATCCAGTTCATTGTGGCCCTCATGATCGAACACCGCACCCTTGCCGGCGTTGAACAGCGGCGACTTCTCCATCACCATGATCGCGGCCTGCACGGCATCCAGACTGGTACCGCCCTTCTTCAATACCGCATAACCGGTCGTCAGTGCTTCGGTGAGCTTGTCCCGGTACTGCTTCTCCAGCGCGGGCGTCATATCCGCCTTGCGAATCGTCCCCGCACCGCCATGAATCACAATCCCGATCGGATGCGAACCCGCCTTCATCTCACCCGCAAACGCCGTTCCCGAAAGCGCAAGGATCGCACCCAAAGCGCAGATAAGCGTTACCAGATTCCTGGGTCGCATAAATCGCCTCCTTATCAACGTCAAAAACATTCCATCAGATACAACTCAAACAATTTTTCCCGGGACCCTCCGGTCAGTCCTGACACGAGCGCAGCCGGTGAGAGCTTGATTCTCGCAAGGCGCGAAGAGTGCAGTGTAGCAGCGCTACATAAACGATGAGCAACGCAGTCGAGAATCAAGCTCTCACCGGCCCCAGCGGGGTTGGCGCCGTTGTGCGCCAACTGCGCTCGTGTCAGGACTGATTGGAGGGTCCTTTACTCACCCGCAATGGTCATCTCTTCGATCAGAATCGACCCCGTGCGAATATTGCCGCGCAAATCGAGATCGTTGCCCACCGCCACGATGCGCCGGTACATGTCGCGGAGATTGCCGGCGACGGTCACCTCTTCGACGGGATGCGAAATCCGCCCGTTCTCGACCCAGAAACCCGCTGCGCCGCGCGAATAATCGCCGGTCACCCCGTTCACACCCTGACCCATCAATTCGGTCACCACGAGGCCCGTGCCCATCTCGGCGAGCAGGCCGTCCAGATCCAGGGCACCGGGCATGACTTCCACGTTATGCACGCCACCGGCGTTTCCCGTGGTAGCCAGCCCCAACTTGCGGGCCGAATAACTGTCCAGGATATAGCCGGTCACCACGCCGTCGGACACCAGCGCCCGTTCACGGGTGGCCACCCCTTCGCCGTCGAAGGGTGCGCTGCCCAGCGCACGCGGAATGCGCGGCCGCTCATTGATCTGCATGAATTCGGGGAATATCCGCTCGCCGGCGGCATGCAGCAGGAAAGACGACTCGCGATACTGGCTGGCACCGCGAATGGCGCCCAGAAAATGGCCAATCAGGCCACGCGCCACCTGCGGGACGTAGAGGACCGGGGCCTTGCGGGTCGAGAGACGGCGCGAGCCAAGCCGCCGGACGGTGTTGTCGGCAGCCCGTTCGCCCACCGCCGCAGCCGACTCCAGATCCTGTGGATGACGCGCCACCGTGTACCAGTGATCGCGCTGCATGCTTTCGCCTTCGCGACCCAGCACCGCGCAGCTGATGCTGTGCGTCGTACCGCGGTAGCCACCGATGAAGCCGTGGCTGTTGCCGTAGACCCGGATGCCGCTGTGGGTATGCACCGTGGCGCCTTCCGAGTTGACGATCCGCGGATCACGCGCCCGGGCGGCATTCTCGCATTCGAGCCCCAGCTCGATCGCCTCTTCGGCGCTGAGGTCCCACGGGTGGTGGATGTCCAGGTCGGGCACTTCCCCGGCCATCAGGTCGGCATCGGCCAGGCCGGCAAAGGGGTCCTCGCCGGTATGCCTGGCAATGCTCGCCGCGGCCCGAACGGTTTCCGCAATCGCCTGGCGGCCGAGATCGGCCGTGCTGGCGCTGCCCTTGCGTTTGCCGAAATACACCGTGACACCCAGGCCGCGGTCCCGCTGGTATTCCAGCGTCTCGACCTCGCCCATGCGTACCGTAACGTCCAGGCCGGCGTCCAGGCTGGCCGCCGCCTCCGCCTGGGTGGCTCCCTGCGCCCGCGCCTCCTTCAAGACGTC
Organism: Gammaproteobacteria bacterium; assembly: GCA_050115425.1. GTDB lineage: Bacteria > Pseudomonadota > Gammaproteobacteria > Natronospirales > JASFQN01 > JASFQN01. The sequence goes on from JASFQN010000128.1 coordinate 3,994, forward strand.
CGCCACAAGGCTTTCAAGATCGGCCACGCCCAGGCTGATATCATTATGTTCCGTCATGGAGATCGCTTTCTCCCGGGATCAAGAGTTGAAGAAAAGGAAACTGCTGCCGATTCATGCATGCGCTGCCGGACGCGACGAGTCTGTTCAATCGCGGGACCTGAACATGAATTGGCCATGGATTCCCCAAGTCTACCGCAAGCGCGACCCGGCGTGCGCGGCGACCTCTCGGCGGCGGCACAGGCGAGCGCCTACACTGCGACGCAACACCGACGATTACAAGCGGGATAAATGACCCATGACGCAGAACCACGACGAGGAATCCGGGGAGCGCGGCCCGAGCCGTTCGCAACTGAAGCGGGAAGCCGAGGCCTTGCAACGCCTCGGAGAGGAACTGATCACCCTGCCCGCCGCGCAACTGGCGCGCGTACCCATGCCGGAAATGCTGGAATCCGCCGTGCTGGCGGCACGCGACATGCGCAAACGCGGCGCGCTAAAGCGCCAGCGCCAGTACATCGGCAGGGTCATGCGGGAAATCGATGCGGCCCCGGTGATCGAAGCGCTGGAGCGAATTCGCGGGGAGTCGGAACTCTCGAAGGCGCGCTTGCACCGCGCCGAAGCCTGGCGGGACCGCCTGTTGGCCGAGGGCGACGCTGCGCTGGGCACCTTGCTGGCGGAGCATCCAGGTGCCGACCGCCAGCATCTGCGGCGCCTGGTGCGGGAAGCGCGCGCCGAAGCGAGCCGCGATGCACCGCCGCGCCATGCCCGGGAGTTGTTTCGCTATCTGATGACCCTGTAGCCCGCGCCTGCCCGCAGCGGGCCCGGACCATGCAACGAAACCGGCAAAACTGGTATCCTTGCCCGCTTATCCCGCACCACCCGGGCAGTGTCCCGGCGAATGGACAGGAAGGCAGCAATGAGCAAACCGCTGGTTGGCGTCATCATGGGCTCCAAATCGGACTGGGACACCCTGCAGCACACCGCGGCAGTCCTGGAACGGCTGGAGATCCCGCACGAGATCCGCGTGGTTTCCGCCCACCGCACCCCGGACCTGCTTTTCGAGTACTGCGCCTCCGCGGAGGAACGCGGCCTTGAAGTGCTCATCGCGGGCGCCGGCGGGGCCGCGCACCTGCCCGGCATGGCGGCGGCCAAGACCCTCCTGCCGGTGTTGGGCGTGCCCGTGCAGTCACGCGCGCTCAATGGCATGGATTCGCTGCTCTCCATCGTCCAGATGCCGGCCGGCGTGCCGGTGGGAACGTTGGCCATCGGGCGTGCCGGAGCAACCAACGCCGGCCTGCTCGCGGCGTCGATCCTCGCCCCGCGGCATGCGGCCATCCGTCGCGCGCTGGCCGACTACCGCCGCCGCCAGACCGACAGCGTGCTGAGCGAGCCCGACCCCCGCGAGACCGCCCAGCGCTAGCCCTTGATCCTTTGAATCCTTCACTGCCACCCATCAACATGAACCGCAATTCTTCCCAGACCCGACCGCAACGCGTTGGCATCATCGGCGCCGGCCAGCTCGGCCGCATGCTGGCGCTGGCCGGCTATCCCTTCGGCCTGCGATTTGTCTTCGTGGACAAGAGCGAGGACGCACCGGGCGGCCAGGTGGGCGACATCCTGCTGGGCGAGTTCAGCGATGCCGGGCGCATTCGCGACCTCGCCGACGTGGTTGACGTCATGACCTTCGACGTCGAAAACGTCCCGGTGGAAGCCGTCATGCCCATCGTGGATCGCGTACCCTTCTACCCGCCGGTGGCGGCCCTGGAAGGCTCGCAGGACCGTCTGACCGAGAAGGACCTGTTTGGCGAGCATGGCATTCCCACGGCCCGGTACCGCGCCGTGAGCAGCCGTGAAGAGCTCGATGACGCAATCGCGGACATCGGCCTTCCCGCCGTGCTCAAGACCCGCCGCATGGGCTATGACGGCAAGGGTCAGCGCGTGCTGAAGGACGAGTCCGACGTGGATCCCGCCTGGGACGATCTGGGTGCGGTGCCCTTGATCCTGGAGGGCTTTGTGCCCTTCGAACGCGAGGTCTCGATCATCGCGGTGCGCAATGTCAGCGGTGAAACGGCGTTCTATCCGCTCTCGGAAAACCACCACGAAGAGGGCATTCTGCGTCACTCCATCGCCCCCTACGCGAACCCGGAGCTGGAACAACAGGCGCGCAGCCACGCCAGCGCATTGCTGGACTCGTTGAACTACGTCGGCGTGCTGACCATCGAGTTCTTCGTTGCGGACGGGCGCCTGCTGGCCAACGAAATGGCGCCGCGCGTGCACAACTCCGGCCACTGGACCATCGAAGGGGCGGTGACCAGCCAGTTCGAGAATCACGTGCGTGCCATCCTGGACCTGCCGCTGGGCGATACCCGCCCGCGTGGGCATGCCGCCATGGTCAACTTTCTGGGGCGCATGCCGGAACTCGATGATGTGCTGCGCATTCCGGGCGTCCATTATCACAGCTATGGCAAGGAGCCCCGTCCGGCACGCAAGCTGGGCCACGCGACGATCACCGCCGACAATCACGCGTCTCTTCTGGAGCGTCTGGAGGCCGTGCTGGCGCTTGCCAGGCCTGCCTGACTGCCGCGGCGCAACTTGCCCCGCCGCTGCTTCCGCCCTTGAATGGGGACGACGAACTCTCTTCAGGGCCCGCGGAGTTGCGCATGCGACAACTGTCCAGACTGCTGCTCGTCACCCTCTTGCTGATCGGCGCCTGCGCACCGTTCCCGGTGCACCGCCCGATCGACGCCAACGCCCCGCTCGCCGAGCAAATTGCGCAGCGGGCCCGCAACCAGCTGGGATCACCCTATCGCTATGGCGGTGCTTCGCCGTACGGTTTCGATTGCAGTGGGCTGGTTTATTACGTCTATCGGCACGCGGGACTCGATGTGCCGCGAACTACCGGGGCGCAATACCGGGCCGGACGCCCCGTACCGGTGACACAGGCCCGGCCCGGCGACCTGTTGTTCTTCCGTATCAACGGGAAAGTCTCGCACGTGGGCATTTATCTGGGCGGCGGCGCCTTTGTGCACGCGCCCGAGACCGGCGAAGTCGTGACCACCGCCAGCCTCTCCGAGCCGTGGTGGCGCCGGCATCTGGCCGGTGTTCGGCGCCTCGCGCCCGACAGCGGTACGCGGCACACGGCGGCCCGCTGACCGGCGCTTGCCCGAGCGCGGCCTAGCGCGGGGCGCGGTAGCCGCCCGGCAGACCTCTCGGTGACAGCACCAGTTGCCAGAGCTGGTTGCTGCGGGCCCGGAATCCACCGGCGCTGACCATCAGAAAATAGCTCCACATCCGGTAGAAGCGGTCTCCGTATTTTTCCCGCAGCCCATCCCAGCCATTGCGGAAATTCTCATACCACGCCATCAGCGTACGATCATAATCGGCACCGAAGTTGTGCCAGTCCTCGAGTATGAAGCGGCCTTCGATCGCCTCGCTGATCTGGGCCGCGGAAGGCAGCATGGAATTGGGGAATATATAGCGCTCGATCCAGGGATCGGTGTGATTCGAGGAGTCGTTGCGGCCGATCGTGTGCAGCAGGAACAACCCGTCGGGCACGAGATGCTTCCGGACCACCTCCATGAAGG
>JASFQN010000129.1:0-7573 GCA_050115425.1 Gammaproteobacteria bacterium
GTGGTAAAAGAAAGGCCCTCCCCCTTCCGACAGGAGGGGGGAGACGGAGGGGGGTGCCGCAAACGGAGCTGCCACACCCAAACCCGGCGCACCCCTCTCTGTCTCTCCCCTCGCAAGCAAGGGGAGAGGACGTGTTTCTGGCCTCGGGAGTTGAAAGAAGGGTTCTCCCGCTTCCGGCAGGAGGCGGGTGTCGGAGCGAGATGCCACTGGCCTCCGGATTCCTGGACTGCCTCAACCGGAACCAACATCGAGCACGGCAGCTCCCGTCACCCGTCCGGCGCGCAGGTCGTCGAGCGCCTTGCCCGCCGCCGCCAGCGGGTACGGTGTGACGGTCGTGCGGACCGGCACCCTGGGTGCCACCTGGAAGAACTCGACGCCGTCGCGACGGGTCAGGTTGGCCACCGAAACGATGCAGCGCTCGCCCCAGAGCAGGTCATAGTCGAATTCCGGAATCGGGCTCATGTGGATCCCGGCACACACCACGCGGCCGCCTTTCACGGTCCGCGACAAGGCTTCCGGCACCAGCGAACCGACCGGCGCGAAGATGATCGCCGCATCGAGCGGCTCCGGCGGCGCCTGGTCGGAGCCGCCGGCCCAAAGCGCGCCGAGCTGGCGGGCGAAGGCCTGTCCCGTCTCGTCACCCGGCCGGGTGAAGGCATACACGCTGCGTTTCTGCCACACGGCAATCTGGGTCAGGATGTGGGCGGCCGCACCAAAACCGTAGAGGCCCACGCGCCCGCCGTCGCCCGCCATGCGCAAGGCACGGTATCCGATCAAACCGGCGCAGAGCAGTGGCGCGGCCTCGACATCGCTGTAGAGGTCCGGGATGGGGAAGCAGTAACGCGCATCGGCCACGGCGAACTCGGCGTAGCCACCGTCCGCCTCGTAACCCGTAAAACGGGCCCTGTCACAGAGATTCTCGCGCCCTGAGCGGCACCACTCGCATTCGCCACAGGACCAGCCCAGCCAGGGCACGCCCACGCGCGCGCCCTGCTCAAGGCCTGCCACGCCGGGACCTGCTCGCACGACCCGCCCGATGATTTCATGGCCCGGGATGACCCGCGGCTTCGCAGCGCTCAATTCACCGTCCACGATATGCAGATCCGTCCGACAGACACCGCAGGCCTGTACCCGGAGGAGCACCTGTCCCTCGCCGGCATCCGGGCGCGGGACCTCCACCGCCTCGAGCGCACCGCCTTCCTCGCGCAGACGCATTGCCCGCATGCTGACCGGAAGCGCTTCAGTCATCGCGATGGCCAACGTAGCGAATCTTCCAGATACGGCCTTTGTGCGAGTCGCTCACATACAGCGAGCCGTCCGGCCCTTGTGCGAGACCGACCGGCCGGTAATTGGCCTGCCCGGGCGAGGCAATCGGCCCCGGACCGGCAAAACCGTCGGCAAAGGTTTCGTAGTCACCCGCCGGGCGACCCTTGTCGAAGGGCACGAAAACCACCTTGTACCCCTGCTGTGGCCGGGGGGCGCGATTCCAGGAACCGTGGAAGGCGATAAAGGCCCCGCCGTGGTAGCGCGCCGGAAATTGTGTGCCCGTATAGAAAAGCAGCGCATCCGGCGCCCAGTGACCGGGAAACGCCATGATCGGCTGACCGTACTTGTCGCACTCGCCCACCTTGCGACCATCGCCCCCGTATTCGGGTGCCAGCACCTTCTTGTGCTGATGCTGGTCGTAATAGCAGTAGGGCCAACCGAAGTCTTCACCCTGATTGACGCGGAAGAATTCCTCCGCCGGCAGATCGGCGCTTTGATCAATGGAATACCGCTCGGGAAACATTGAGTGCAACTGGTCCCTGCCGTGCTGCACCAGATAGAGATGATCCGCCACCGGATCCCAGGCGAGTGCCACGGCATTGCGGATGCCGGTGGCAAAGCGCGTGCCATCGTCCTGATGCTGGTTGCGAGCGTCGGCGTTGAAACGCCACACGCCGCCGTGCTTTGCCAGCAGCGGGCACGGCCGGAGACCTGGCGAGCCGCGGCTGCGATCGCGTTGCTGGCAGGCATTCGAGGGTGCGCCGATATTCATGTACACGTGGCCATTGCCGTCGAATGTAAATGACTTGGCCGCATGCTGGTGCTGAACGGGCAGGTCGGTTACCACCACTTCAGGCGAGCCATCGGGCACGAGACTGTCCGTGCTCAGTCGATAGCGCCACAGCGCCGTATCGGGCGCGTAGTAGAGAAAGCCATTGCGAACGGCAATGCCCGTGCCGCCCGCGCCCTCGCCAAAATACTTCACTGTATCGGCCCGTCCATCCCCGTCGCGATCACGAAGCGCGGCAATGGTCCCGCCGCTCCGCGAGCGGCTCAGTGCCACGTAGACGTCACCATTGCCCCGTACCGCGAGATGGCGCGCGGGACCCACACCGTCGGCGAAGCGGGTGGCACAAAAGCCCGCCGGCAATTGCAACCCATCCGGCCGGCCGCATTCGGCGGCTGCGGCCCGGACGGGCCCCGGCACAACGCAGAAAAGGACCAGAATCGTCAGCAGCAGGTTCCTGATGTCCATGGCAGTGTCTCCATGCCCGGCCTGTCTGCAAGCTAGTTGCTGCGCCTCGCCGATGCAACAATTCATCGGCCGAGAACTATTGCATCGCAGCACGGTCTACTATGGAATAACAAAGGGTCATTTCCACCCGCCTTCTGCTCCGGGCAATGGGGGCAAAGGCAGGCTCGACCGGTCCGTTTCGCCATGGCGTCCCGGGTCGCGACTCGGGAGGCCAGATCGACATGTTTCACACCGGACTCCGCGGCCTGCGCGCGCGCCTGATGGCACTTGTGCTGCTGGCCCTGCTTCCAGCCGTGCTCATGGCACTGGTCAGTGGCTGGCAGGAACGGAGCGTCCTCGCCCGGCAGGCGCAGGATCAGGCCGTGATGTATGCAGAAAGCGCGCTGGGCGCTTTCAACGAACGGATCACCGAATCCCGGGACCTCCTCGAAGTGCTCGCACAGAGCCTACCGGCCGATATGACCGATTGTGATGCCTTCATGCGAGACGTGCTTGCCCGCCACCATCGATACGTCAATCTGGGCATGTTCGCGCCGGACGGCCGCGTGGTGTGCAGCGCACTGCCGGTGGACAAATCGGCGAGCGCCAGTGATCGCGACTATTTCCGGCAGGCGGTACGCACCGGCAGACTGAGCCTGGGCGATTTCGAAGTCGGGCGTATTTCCCATCAGCCGGTGATGGTCCTGGCACTCTCGCTGCGCAACAGGAGCACTCGCAACGCCGGCGTGCTCTTTGCGGCGCTCAACCTGCGGTGGCTGCAACACCTGGGTCCGAGCCTTTCCCTTCCGAAAGGTACCAGCGTGACCATCCTGGACGACGATGGCCGCGTGCTTTCCCGCAACCTGGATTCCGGCCGCTGGCTCGGGAAATCGGTGGGTGGCCAGCCCCTCGCCGACCACATCATGCACATCGATGACGAGGGTGTAAGTGAACTTCGCGGGCTCGACGGCCGGCGCAGATTATTCGGATTCGCGGTCATCCGGAACAACGGGGATGCCAATGACGGCTACCTCGCCATCGGGATTCCGTCCAGTGTCGTGGACCGCCCCATACAGGCGCTGATTCTGCATGACCTGACCGGTCTGGGCGCGGCGCTCGTCATCCTGCTCGGCATCGGCTGGCTGGCCTCCAAGCGTCTGATACTCGACACCGCAAGGCGCGTCGTGGACGCCGCGCAACGGCTGTCTTCGGGCGACCTGGGGGCACGGACCGGCGTGCCGCCGGGAACCGATGAGCTCTCCTTGCTGGCTCGCACCTTCGACCTGATGGCGGATTCCCTGCAACAAAAGAGCGTCGAACAAGCACGGTATACCGCGCAGATCGAGCGACTCAACAGAGTCCACCGGGTCCTGAGCGGGATCAATTCGGTCATACTGCGCGCCCGCAACCGACAGCTTTTGCTTCACGATGCCTGCCACATCGCCGTGGGCGCAGGGGGCTTCCGTGCCGCCTGGATCGGATTGCTCAGTGACGACAGGAGTGAGGTCACCGGCAAGGCGAGCGCGGGTATCGAGCGTTTTCGGACGCTCAATGTGAGTCTGGATGAACACGCTCCTGATGCAAATGGCTGCATCGCCCGTGCAGTACGCACACACGCACCTGTCGTCGCCAACGAAATACGGACCGACAAAAACTACGCCTATTGGCACAAGATCACCGAGATCGACGACATTGGTTCCATGGCCGCATTGCCGCTGATGGTGGATGGTCGCTTGCAGGGTGTGTTTGCACTCTTTGCCTCGGAGACCGACTTCTTCGACAGCAACGAGATGCGCCTGCTCGAGGACCTGGCGGCGGACACAGGGCTTGCGCTGGCACTGATCGACAAGCAATCCCGGCTCGACTTTCTTGCCAGTCACGATCCGCTGACGCACTTGCCCAATCAACAAGCTTACGAAGCACGGATGGATCTTGAGATCGCTGCGCTCCCTGGCGGCAACAACTCGCTCAGCGCGGCGGTCGCGATCGAGATTGCCGAGTTCCACAAGATCAGCGAAGCCATTTCCGGCTCGGCCAGCGATCAGATATTGCAGAGCGTTGCCGAGTATTTGAGAACGGCCATCCGTCCGGAAGACACAGCCGCCTTCATTCGCGGCGGCGAGTTTGCGCTGGGGCTGGTCAATCGTGAGGACGTCGAAGACGTGGAACGGACCGTTTGGAATATCCTTTCGGGCCTTCCGCGGACACTGGAGATTGCGGAAGAGGAGTTCGCCATTAGATTGCGTGCCGGCATCGCCGTCACGCCGAAGGATTCGCGCGAAGGTTGCCAGTTGCTGGAGCGCGCGCAGTTGGCCCTGCGGAGTCTCGCTCCCGACAACCGCGCGCCGGACATGGCATTTTTCTCGCAGGACCTGGACGAGTCCATGCGCCGCCGACGCCGTATTGAGAGTGCCTTGCGCAAGACGCTGCGCGAGAACCGCCCGGGCATCGACCTGCATTTTCAGCCGGTTGTGGCCCTGGAGGATTTCAAGGTCATCGGTGCGGAGGCGTTGGCGCGCTGGCATGAGCCCCGACTCGGCACCGTACCGCCCTCCGATTTCATTGCCGTGGCGGAACATGCGGGTCTGATCGGCGAACTGGGCGATCGTATTCAGATTATGGCCATTGGTCAGGCCCGGCGCTGGTCACGGACCGCGCACGCCGTAACCCGTGTCGCCTTCAATGTGTCGGCACTGCAACTGCGCGATCCCGATTTTCCGGCGCGGCTGCGAGAGGCGCTTGGCGACAACCAGGAGATGCTGCCACTCGCGGTGGAAATCACCGAGACCCAGGTGATGACGGATATCACCGCGTCCATCAAATGCCTGGAAGAACTGCGCGCGATGGGGCTGCTCATTTACGTGGACGACTTTGGCACCGGGCATTCATCGCTCGCCTATCTGAGGGAACTGCCGATGGACGTGCTCAAGATCGACCGGCGGTTCGTGGATCGGCTGGCGACCGACAGGCATGACGTGCGGATTGCCGAATCCATCATGGATCTTGCGCGCTACCTTGGCATCCGTGTCATTGCCGAGGGCGTGGAGACCCCCGCACAATTGGAGATCCTGCAGCACATGGGTTGCTATGCAGTGCAGGGCTATCTCTTCAGCAAGCCGCTGCCAGTCAAGGAGTTCGAGGCCCTGCCGGCCGTACTCGAACCCGCCGCCCACATCGACGTCTGATGCCCGATCAGCGGTGCGCCCGGAACCAGCTCTGGCCGTCGGTCACCACCAGGGTATCGTCGGGGCCGCGCCCCACGCGCCAGTTCTCCTGGTCGCGCGCCTTGATCAGGACGATCGGGTATCCGTCCAGACCGTCGCCCGTGGTGCGCCATTTGCCCTTGTGCGATCCCCAGACGTAGGTTCCGTCACGGCTGAGAGTCAACGTCGCCGCGTCCCGGCTGTCGGGTCCCGCCCGCAACACGTCATTGCCCGGCCGCAGCGACGACATGTTGGTACTGGGGGCGGCGTTGTACAGGTGCCAGGTCCGGAAAAAGAACGCGGCGGAACCATCAGCCGCGCGGGCCGCGCCGGCGAACGCCAGAGTAAGCGTGAGGCAGCGAAGGAAGCGTGACAGCCGACCCATCGCTTGCCGGCCTATTCCCGGTGCTCGGCGAGGATATCATCCACCGCCGTCATCACATCAGGCGTGATTCCGGGCATCGCCCGCAACGCGGCGAGGTTGTCGTGGAGTTGCTCCACCCGGGACGCGCCCAGGATCACCGTGCTGACATTCGGATTCCTGGCACACCAGCCGAGAGCCAGATGCGTCATGCTGATGCCCGCCTCGTCCGCCACTTTGTTCAAGCGCCGCACGGTGGCGATGCGGGCCTGTCCCACCGGGCCCTGGAAACGTTCCCTGAGCCACTCGTAGCCGGGCACGTTGGCTCGAGAGTTCCCGGGAATGCCGTCGTTGTACTTGCCGGTCAAAAGACCCGAAGCCAGGGGCGACCAGATTGTCGTACCCAGTCCGATTTCGTCGTAAAGACGGGCGAACTCCTGTTCCACCTTCACACGATTGAACATGTTGTACTCGGGCTGCTCCATGGTCGGCGGCACCAGATTGTACTGACGGGCGACAGACCACGCCTGCATGATCTCCTGGGCCGACCACTCCGATGTGCCCCAGTAGAGGACCTTGCCCTGGCGGATGAGATCGTCCATGGCCCGCACGGTTTCCTCGATGGGCGTTTCCGGATCCGGGCGGTGGCAGAAATACAGATCGAGATAATCAAGCTGCAGCCGTTCCAGCGCCTGATCGCAGGCCTCCAGCACGTGCTTGCGGCTGAGTCCGCGCTGGGTGGGCGCGGGATCCTGCTTGCTGCCAAAGTACACCTTGCTGGAGACGCAGTAGGCATCCCGGTCCAGGCCCAGTTTCTTGAGCGCGCGGCCCATGATCAATTCCGACCGGCCCTTTGCATAGACCTCGGCGTTGTCAAAAAAATTTATGCCGGCATCGAATGCGGCCTTGAGACATTCCTGGGCGCCCTTCTCGTCAATCTGCGGGCCGAAAGTGACCCAGGAGCCGAAGGAGAACTGGCTGATCTTGAGTCCTGATCTGCCGAGTCGTCGGTATTCCATCGAATCCTCCTTTGCATGTGCTCTGTCTGAACGGGTGGACTCGCAGTCGGCGGGTTCAATCACCCATCACCTTGTCCAGCACGACCGGGTCGAGCTGGGCCACCTTGCGAAGGTGGTATCGGCCAAGCAGGCTCAATCCGGACACCGCACCGGTCAGGGCGAAGAACATGTCCCATTGCGTGTCCCAGACATCGCCCTGCGTGGCAAGGAACTTGGTCGCTTCCGACCCTTCTGTGACCGCGGTCCACCACTCGAGGAATTCATAGCCGACACTGATCGAGAGACAGACGCAGACAGTGAGAAAGTTCAGCCACTTGCCGGGTTTCAGGGGCGACCGGCGCAACAACACTTCTCGGGTCAGGATTGCCGGAACAAAGCCCTGGGCGAAATGGCCGATGCGATCGTAATGGTTGCGGGTGAAATCGAAGGTCCGCTCCATCCAGAAGCCCAGCGGCACCTGGGCGTAGGTGTAATGGCCACCGAGCATGAG
>JASFQN010000130.1:0-7527 GCA_050115425.1 Gammaproteobacteria bacterium
CCCGCGCTGTTTGGCCAGCACCACGGCAAGCAGGGCCAGCGCGGCGAGCTGGGTCGTGAACGCCTTGGTCGAGGCGACGCCGATCTCGGGGCCCGCCCGGGTCATCAACACGAGATCGGACTCACGTACCAATGAGCTTTCCGGGACGTTGCAGATGGCAAGGGTCGCCAGGTAGCCGGCTTCCCTGGCCATGCGCAGTGCGGCGAGGGTGTCCGCCGTTTCACCGGACTGGCTGATGGTGACAAACAGCGTGTCCGGCGGCACGACCGGATTGCGGTAGCGGTATTCACTGGCTATCTCGACGCTGCATGGAATCCGCGCCAGATTTTCGATCTGATAGCGCGCCACCATGGCAGCATGGTAACTGGTCCCGCACGCAACGATGTGAACGTTCTTCACTTGTTCGAGCAAGGGTCCGGCCGCATGGCCGAAGGCGGCCGTGAGCACGTGTCCGTTGCTGATGCGTTCTTCCAGGGTCTCGGCCAACGCGCGAGGCTGTTCGTGGATTTCCTTGAGCATGTAGTGGCGAAACTCGCCGCGCTCGACAGCATCGGCGCTCAATTCGCTTTCCCGGATGGACCGCTCCACACGCTCGCCCTTCTGGTCGAGCACCTGGAAGCTCTTGCGGTGCAGATCGGCCACGTCACCTTCTTCCAGAAAGACGAAGCGCCGGGTCACCGGTAGCAGCGCCGCGACATCGGAGGCCACGAAATTCTCGCCTATGCCCAGTCCCAGGACGACCGGACAGCCGCAGCGCGCGGCAACCAGCCTTTCAGGCTCGTCAGCGGCGACCACCGCCAGAGCGAATGCGCCCTCGAGTTCGTCGACGGTTTGCTTGACCGCGGCGAGCAGGTCGCCGGCCTTCTTGCGGTGGAAATGGATGCGGTGGGCAACGACTTCGGTGTCGGTTTCGGAATCAAAATGGTAGCCGGCTTTTTCGAGCTCGGCCCGCAAGGGCTCATGGTTCTCGATGATGCCGTTGTGAACCACCGCGATCTCACTGCCGGACATGTGGGGATGGGCGTTGATTTCGCTGGGCGCACCATGGGTGGCCCAACGGGTGTGGGCGATGCCGGTGTGACCGCTGACCGGGGCACTTTCTAGCGCGGCGGCGAGTTCGCTCACCCGCCCCAGGGCGCGTCGGCGCACCAGGCCGTTTCGGCTTGCGAGCAGGGCGAGGCCGGCCGAGTCATAGCCGCGATATTCGAGCCGACGCAGGCCTTCCATCAAGACCGGAACCACGTCGCGCTCGGCGACGGCACCCACGATTCCACACATGGCTTCTCCTTCGCGTGCCCGGACCGGGCACTGATATCTAGTCGTCTTTCTTCCGGGTGGGCCGCTGCCAGTCCTCAATCACGACCTGGCGGGCACGGCTCACGCCCAGCTGGCCCGCCGGCACGGTACGCGTGATCGTGGACCCCGCCCCGACCGTTGCGCCATCTTCCACCGTCACCGGGGCGACCAGCGAGGTGTTGGAGCCAATGAAGGCATCGTTGCCAATCACCGTGCGGTGCTTGTTCACGCCATCGTAATTGCAGGTAATGGTGCCGGCACCAATATTGACGCGTTCACCCACATCGGCATCACCAATGTAACTCAGATGATTGGCCTTGGAACCTCGACCAAGTCGGCTTTTCTTTACTTCGACGAAATTGCCAACGTGAACTTCTTCCACGAGTTCGGCGCCGGGACGCAGGCGTGCATAGGGCCCTATGCGGCAATTCCTGCCAACCAGGGCCTGCTCTATCACCGAGTGACTGAGAATTTCGGAGGCGTCGCCGATTTCGGCATCGCGCACGGTCGTGAACGGTCCGATCCGCACGCCGTCGCCGATCACCACCCGGCCTTCCAGGATGACGTCGACATCGATGACCACGTCCTGGCCGCAGTGCACCTCGCCCCGGATGTCGGCCCGCGCGGGGTCACGGAATGTGACGCCCTGATCCATCAGGGCGTCGACGCGGCGGCGGCGCAGGACATTCTCGGCTTCGGCGAGTTGCCGCCGGTTGTTGACACCCCGCACGTCGTCTTCGCAGTTCGCCTGCACACCGGCCACCGGCAGATCCTCGCCGGCGGCCATGGCGATGATGTCGGTCAGGTAATACTCGCCCTGGGCGTTGTCATTACCCACCCGCGCGAGCCAGCGCTTGAGGCAGACGGCCGGACAGGCCATCAGTCCGGTGTTGATTTCGCGCACGGCGCGCTGCTCTTCGGTGGCGTCCTTGTGTTCGACGATGGCGCGCACCCGGCCCGCTTCATCACGCAGGATCCGCCCGTAGCCGTGGGGATCGGCCGCCAGGGCAGTGAGGACGGCAAGACGCCCCTGGCTTGACTCATGCACCAGGGCACGCAGCGTCTCGGCAGGAACCAGCGGCACGTCACCATAGAGAATGAGCACGTCGTGATCGTCCGGGATGCCAGGCAGGGCTTGCTGCACGGCGTGACCGGTACCGAGCTGCTCGGCCTGGAGTACCCATGCCACGTCCCAATGCGACATGGCTTCGGGCACCTGTTCGCCCCCGTGGCCGTAGACCACATGGATGTCGGCAGCCCCGAGGTCGCGGGCCTCGGCAATCACGCTGTCCAGCAATGTGGCGCCACCGAAAGGCTGCAGCACCTTCGGCAGCCGCGACTTCATGCGGGTACCCTGGCCCGCGGCCAGGATGATGACGCTAAGAGCCATTAATATCCCCTTCCCATCCTGGGATTATATCCATCCCCAAACCAAAACGCAGACAGGGCGGGCCGTGTCTGCGCTTGCGGCCTTGCGGCCCGGGGAACCGATCGAGTTCCCACGTCTGCGACTGGCGTTATCGTTTGACCTTCTTGCGCATTTTTTCCAGCGTACGCAGGCGGGCAATCGCCTCCATCAGCTCGGCCTGGGCACGCGTGATGTCCACATCGGCATGGCGCTGGGAAATGATCTCCTCGGCCCGCTGCTTGGCGGCAAGCGCCTCGGCCTCGTCGATGTCCCGGGCGCGCATGGCGGTGTCCGCGAGGACCGTCACGACATGGGGCTGGATTTCCAGCACGCCACCGGAAACGTAGAAAAGCTGCTCCTCGTCGCCGCTGCGCACACGCACCTCGCCGGGGACCATCTGTGTGAGCAGAGGGGAATGACGGGGCGTGATGCCCACCTCGCCTTCCTGGGCCGGCACAAAGACCATTTCGGCGGTGCCGGAATAGATCTCTGACTCGGCGCTCACGATGTCGACATGCAAAGTCATAGCCATGGCGTTTCCGCGTACTCCCGGGCTTACAGGTTCTTGGCTTTCTCGACGGCTTCGTCGATCGTGCCGACCATGTAGAAGGCCTGCTCGGGCAAGTGGTCGTACTCACCGGCGAGGATGCCCTTGAAGCCGGCAATGGTGTCCTTGAGCGACACGTATTTGCCGGGGCTGCCGGTGAAGACCTCGGCCACGAAGAACGGCTGCGACAGATAGCGCTGGATCTTGCGCGCCCGGGCCACGGTGAGCTTGTCTTCCTCGGACAGCTCGTCCATGCCGAGAATCGCGATGATGTCCTTGAGTTCCTTGTAGCGCTGCAGCACCGCCTGTACGCCCCGGGCCGTGTCGTAGTGTTCCTGGCCGATCACGTTGGGATCGAGCTGGCGGCTGGTGGAATCCAGCGGATCCACCGCCGGATAGATACCCAGCGAGGCGATGTCACGCGAGAGCACCACGGTGGCGTCCAGGTGCGCAAAGGTCGTGGCCGGCGAGGGATCGGTCAGATCGTCCGCGGGCACATACACGGCCTGGATCGAGGTGATCGAGCCGGTCTTGGTGGAGGTGATGCGTTCCTGGAGCACGCCCATTTCCTCGGCCAGGGTCGGCTGGTAGCCCACCGCCGACGGCATGCGTCCAAGCAGGGCGGAAACCTCGGTGCCGGCCAGCGTATAACGGTAGATGTTGTCGATGAACATCAGGACGTCACGCCCTTCGTCACGGAAATATTCGGCCATGGTCAGGCCGGTCAGCGCGACACGCAGGCGGTTGCCCGGCGGCTCGTTCATCTGACCGAAAACCAGCGACACCTTGTCGAGAACGTTGGAGTCCTTCATTTCGTGGTAGAAATCGTTGCCCTCACGGGTACGCTCGCCCACGCCCGCGAATACCGAATAACCGCTGTGCTCGATGGCGATGTTGCGGATCAGCTCCAGCATGTTGACGGTCTTGCCCACGCCGGCGCCACCGAACAGGCCAACTTTGCCGCCCTTGGCGAACGGGCAGAGCAGGTCGATGACCTTGATCCCGGTTTCCAGCAGTTCCTGCGATCCGGCCTGCTCGTCGAATGCCGGGGCTTCGCGATGGATTTGCCACTTGGTGTCGCATTCCACGTCGCCGGCTTCATCGATGGGTTCGCCGAGCACGTTCATGATGCGACCCAGGGTGCCCTTGCCCACCGGCACCGAGATCGGCTCACCGGTGTTGTTCACGGCGAGACCGCGCTTGAGGCCCTCGGAGGTACCCATGGCGATTGCGCGCACGACACCGTCGCCGAGCTGCTGCTGCACCTCCAGCGTCAGGCTGCCGTCCTCCAGCACCAGCGCGTCGTAAACCTTGGGGATGGCGTCGCGGGGAAATTCCACGTCGACGACCGCGCCAATGACCTGCACAATCTTTCCGGAACTCATGTCTTCAAGTCCTCTGAATCAATGTCTTCGAAATTCTGCTTCAGCCGCCGATGGCGGCGGCGCCGCCCACAATCTCGGACAGCTCCTGGGTGATCGCCGCCTGGCGCGCCTTGTTATAGACGAGGCGGAGATCGTCGATCAGTTCGCCGGCGTTGTCGGAGGCGCTCTTCATGGCAACCATCCGCGCGGCCTGTTCGCAGGCGATATTTTCCACCACGCCCTGATAGACCTGTGATTCGATATAGCGCTGCAGGACATTGTCGAGCAGTTCGCGGGAACTCGGCTCGTAGATGTAATCCCACAGGTCCTGCAAGTCTTCGTCATCCACGGGCTGCACCGGGAGCAGCTGCTCGACCGTGGGATGCTGGGTCATGGTGTTGACGAAGTCGTTGTACACCAGATAAAGACGGTCCAGCGTGCCTTCCTGGTAGGCATCCAGCATCACCTTTACGCTGCCCAGCAGGTCTTCCACATGCGGCTGGTCGCCCAGATGGGCCGTATGCGCCAGCACGTTGCCGCCATGGCGCTTGAAGAAGGTGCCGGCCTTGGCGCCGATCAGGCAGAGGTCGAATTCGATGTCCTTCTTCTGCCAGTCGCGGAACTCCTTCAGGGCGGCCTTGAACAGGTTGATGTTCAGGCCACCGCAGAGCCCGCGGTCCGTGGACACGATAATGAAGCCCACCCGGGCGGTTTCCCGCTCGATCAGATACGGGTGCTTGTAGTCCGGGTTGGCCCTGGCCAGATGGCCGATCACCTTGCGCATCTTGCGCGCATAGGGCCGCGAACTGGTCATGCGGTCCTGGGCCTTGCGCATCTTGCTCGCGGCCACCATTTCCATGGCCTTGGTGATCTTCTGAGTATTCTGGATACTCTTGATCTGGGTCCGGATTTCTTTCGCGCCTGCCATGTTCGGTTCAGATCCTGTTTGATCCTGAAGCCGCCTGGACGGTGAAGCCGGGCCGGGCCCGGCATCCCCTTACCAGGTGCTGTGAGCCTTGAAGTCCTGCACCGCCTTGCGCAGGGCTTCTTCGATGTCGGAGTTGTAGTCTCCGGTTTCGTTGATCTTCGCCATCAGCTCGGCCTGGTTGGCGTTCATGTAGGCGTGCAGGGCCGCTTCGAAATCCACGACCTTTTTCACGTCCACATCGTCCAGGAAGCCTTCGTTGGCGGCGAACAGCGAAACGGCCATTTCGGCGATGCTCAGCGGGCTGTACTGGGTCTGCTTCATCAACTCGGTGATGCGCTGCCCGCGTTCCAGCTGCTTGCGGGTGGCCTCGTCCAGGTCGGAGGCGAACTGGGCGAAGGCCTGCAGTTCGCGGTACTGAGCCAGCGCCAGGCGCACGCCGCCGCCGAGCTTCTTGATGACCTTGGTCTGCGCGGCGCCGCCCACTCGCGACACCGAGATACCGGCGTTGATGGCAGGCCGGATGCCGGCGTTGAACAGATCGGTCTCCAGGAAGATCTGGCCGTCGGTGATCGAGATCACGTTGGTAGGCACGAAAGCGGACACGTCGCCGGCCTGGGTTTCGATGATCGGCAGGGCGGTCAGCGAGCCGGTCTTGCCTTTCACTTCGCCGTTGGTCAACTTCTCCACATAATCGGCGTTCACGCGGGCGGCGCGCTCCAGCAGACGGGAGTGCAGATAGAAGATGTCACCCGGATAGGCTTCGCGACCCGGCGGACGGCGCAGCAGCAGCGAAATCTGGCGATAGGCCCAGGCCTGCTTGGTGAGGTCGTCATAGATAATCAGGGCATCTTCGCCGCGATCGCGGAAATACTCGCCCATCGCACAGCCGGCGTAGGGGGCGATGTACTGCAGTGCGGCGGATTCGGAGGCGCCAGCCGCCACGATCGTGGTGTATTCCATCGCACCGTGCTCTTCGAGCTTGCGGACGATGTTGGCGATGGTGGAATTCTTCTGCCCGATCGCCACGTAGATGCACCAGAGGTTCTTGCCCTTCTGGTTGATGATCGTATCGATGCCCACGGCGGTCTTGCCGGTCTGGCGATCGCCGATGATCAGCTCGCGCTGGCCGCGGCCGATCGGCACCATGGAGTCGATGGCCTTGAGGCCGGTCTGCACCGGCTGGGAAACCGACTGCCGGTCGATGACACCGGGCGCGACCTTCTCGATCGGCGCGGTCATCTTGGCTTCGATCGGTCCCTTGCCATCCATCGGGCGGCCCAGCGGGTCGACCACGCGGCCGAGCAGTTCGGGACCGACCGGCACTTCCAGGATGCGGCCGGTGCACTTGACCGTGTCGCCCTCGGAAATATGCGTGTACTCGCCGAGCACCACCGCGCCGACGGAATCCTGCTCCAGGTTGAGCGCGAGACCGAAGGTGTCTCCGGGGAATTCCAGCATTTCACCGTACTGGGCATCGCCCAGGCCGTGAATGCGCACGATGCCGTCGGTGACACTGACCACCGTGCCCACGGTCCGAGCTTCGGCGCTGGCATCGAAGTTCTCGATGCGCTTTTTGATCAGCTCGCTGATTTCGGAAGGGTTGAGTTGCATCGTCATTCCTCTCAAAGACTCATTTCGCTGGCCAGCCTTTCAAGCTTGCCGCGAACGGAGGCATCGATAATGGTGTCGCCGGCGCGGATCACTGCACCGCCCAGCAGGCTTTCGTCCTTAACGCAATGAAGCTCGACCTCGCGACCGAAACGCCGCTTGAGTGCCTCGGCTATCCGCTGCTTCTGGGCATCGGCAACCTCGCTCGGCGAGCGCAATTCGACATCCACACGATTTTCGGATGCCGCGCGCAGCTCCTCGAAGAGAGTGTGGATTTCGGGGACCAGTGTCAGTCGGTCCTTTTCCGCCAGCAGCTGCACGAAATTGGTGCCCTGCGAATCGAGCGCCTTGCCGGCCGCTTCGGCGACCACGCCTG
>JASFQN010000131.1:0-7467 GCA_050115425.1 Gammaproteobacteria bacterium
GCACCGCGTGGTGGCCAGCCTGAAGAAATCCGGTGAGCCGCGTTATCTCGACGAAGTACTGTCCGGGCCGACCGAGGCGCTGCCCGGCATTCCCGGCGAGTCCGGCGGCTCCGCCGGTGATGACGCAGAGAGCGACCCGCTCTATGACGAGGCGGTTCGCATTGTCACCGAAACCCGCAAGGCGTCCATTTCAGGCGTGCAGCGCCGGCTCAAGATCGGCTACAACCGCGCCGCGCGCATGGTCGAGCAGATGGAATCGGCCGGCATAGTGGGCCCGCTGCAAGCCAACGGATCCCGTGAGGTTCTGGCTGCGCCGCCACCCGACGCCGACTGAAACAGCGGGCCGAGACACGCTCGCCCGAGCAGAGGAGTTCCCCCGTGAAACGCATTCTATCCGTCCTGGCGTTGCTCGCTCCGCTGGTTGCCGCAATGCCGGCGACCGCGACTGTGGACAATGCGGGCCTTGCCCGTCTGCAGCAGCTGCTGACAAACCTTCACACCCTCAGGGCCGATTTCACCCAGACGGTGCTCGATTCCGACCTGACCGTGAACAAGGAATCGCACGGCACGTTGATGATCAAGCGACCGGGACGCTTCCGCTGGGATTATCAGGCGCCCACCCAGCAGTTGATCGTGGGCGACGGCAAGCGCATCTGGATGTACGACAAGGAACTCGAGCAGGTGACTGTCAAGCCAATGGATCAGACGCTGGCGAGCAGCCCGGCCATGCTGTTGACCGGCAGCGGCTCGCTTCAGGACAGCTTCACGGTGCAGACACTCGGCGACAAGGGATCATTGTTCTGGGTGGAACTCACGCCCAGGGTCCAGGATTCGCAATTCAAGGCGGTGCGGGTCGGGTTGGGTGACAAGGCGGTCCAGGTGATGGAGCTCACTGACAATCTGGGTCAGACCACCCGTATCGAATTCAGCCACATTCATGTCAACGGGCCCCTGGACGACAAGCTGTTCGATTTCCGCCCGCCGCCCGGCACCGACGTTCTCGGAGAAACCACCGACGCCGGGTGAATGCCGTGAGTCCCATCCGACAAGCTGCACCGCCGTTGCGCTGGCGGCGCTTCTGGCAGGCCCTGGCGGTGCTGGTCACGCTTGTTGTGATCTGGGGAAGCCTGACGCCGCAGCCCCCGCAGATTCCCGTCGCTGAAGGCGACAAGCTGGAACATTTCGCCGCCTATTTCGCAATCATGCTCGCCTGGGGAAGCACGGTGGCGCGGGCACACCACGGGCGGGTCTTCATCCTTGCCGTCTTGCTGGGCGGAGGTCTCGAACTTGCCCAGATGCTCACCCCTGCCCGGGATCCGGCCTGGGGCGACCTCCTGGCAGACGCGCTGGGCGCCGGTGCGGCATGGTGGCTGCTGCGCTGGCCGCTGTGGCGCATACTGCTCAAGATTGAAAGCTTGCCCGGGATCCGTAATCGATTGTGATGAGCGATCTCCTGGAACAGATGGACGACAAGGCCTACCGGCCGCTGGCGGACCGGATGCGCCCGCGCAGCCTGGACGATTTTGTCGGTCAAGGGCATATCCTGGGTCCGGGCAGGCCGTTGCGCAGTGCCATCGAACACGGGCATCCGCACTCGATGATCCTCTGGGGGCCGCCGGGAACCGGAAAGACCACCCTGGCACGCCTCGTGGCAGCGACGTGCCAGTCACGTTTCGTGGCATTGTCGGCTGTAATGGCCGGGGTCAAGGATGTGCGCATACAGGTGGAACAGGCGGTTGCCGCACGCCGCGCCGAAGGGCGGGGCACCGTGCTCTTTCTGGACGAAGTGCATCGCTTCAACAAGGCTCAACAGGATGCCTTTCTGCCCTACGTCGAGGACGGCACGCTGATATTCATCGGCGCGACGACCGAGAACCCTTCATTCGAGTTGAACAACGCACTGCTTTCCCGGGCGCGCACCTATGTCCTCAAGAGCCTGGGCGAAGAAGACATTCTGATCCTGCTCAGGCGCGCGCTGAGCGATTCCGGGCGCGGACTGGGTGAACGGGGCATCGAGGTCACGGACGCAGCGCTCGCGGTCCTTGCGGCGGCCGCGGACGGCGACGCCCGGCGGGCCCTCAGCCTGCTGGAGATTGCCGTGGACAATGCGGTGGGCCAGGTGGATGAGGCGCTGGCACGCGAAATTTCCGGTTCTGGCACGCGGCGTTTCGACAAGGGCGGAGAAGTCTTCTACGACCAGATCTCGGCCCTGCACAAGTCGGTGCGCGGAAGCCATCCCGATGCGGCGCTCTACTGGCTCGCCAGAATGCTCGATGGCGGCTGTGATCCCCGCTACCTGGCGCGGCGCGTGATCCGGATTGCCAGCGAGGACATCGGCAATGCGGACCCGCGCGCGCTGCCGTTGGCGCTCGACGCCGCGCAGACCTATGAACGCCTTGGAAGCCCGGAAGGGGAACTGGCCATCGCCCAGGCGGTGGTCTATCTCGCGTGCGCCGCCAAGAGCAATGCCGTATACGCTGCATTCAAGGCGGCCATGGCGGACGCCGCGCAGCTCGGCTCACTCGAGGTTCCCCTGCATCTGCGCAATGCGCCGACGCGCCTGATGAAGGAGCTGGGTTACGGCAAGGGCTATCGCTACGCGCACGACGAAGAGGACGCCTACGCAGCGGGAGAAAGCTATTTCCCGGCAGACATGGGCGAGCGAACCTATTATCATCCCGTCCCCAGGGGACTGGAAATTCGCATCGCCGAGAAACTCGAACAGTTGCGCCGGCGCGACCGCTCCGGAAGCAGCGGCAACTCCTGAGAACGCCAATGAACATGATTCTGGCCATTGCGGGCGGCGGCGCCCTCGGCGCCCTGGGACGATACTGGACCGCGGCTGCCGTGCAGCGCGCCCTGGGCGGCCAGTTTCCATGGGGCACGCTGTCGGTAAACGTGATCGGCTCGCTCCTGATGGGACTGCTTTTCGTGCTCCTGACCGAGCGGATGAACGTCGGCCCGCAGGCTCGCGGCGTGGTTCTCGTGGGTTTTCTGGGCGCCTTCACCACTTTTTCCACGTTCTCGCTGGAAACGCTGTTGCTGGTGGAGCAGGGTGCCGTGCTGCGCGCTCTGGCCAATGTTGGTCTCAGTGTATTGATCTGTGTCGTCGCCGCCTGGCTGGGGATGGCGATCGGGAGACAGCTATGAAGCTCATCGATGTGAGTGTTGTGCGGATTTATCTGAGCGAGCACCAGCATCTGGTGCCGGAGATTCTTCGCCGGCTGCGCGACCGCGACCATGTGCGTGGGGTGACAGTCTTCCGCGGCATTGCCGGCTTTGGAGAATCAGGGCGCCTGCGTGAGGCGAGTTTTGTGGATCTTTCGCTGGATCTGCCGGTCGTGGTCGAGTTTTTCGATCTGCCCGAGAAGATCGAGGCCACACTCGGAGATCTCGAGGATGTGGTCGAACCCGGCCACATGGTGACCTGGGACGCCAAACTGACAATCAATCACTGAGGATAGGCATGCTAGACCCGAAACGCCTGCGCAACGATCTGGAATCGACTGCCCGACTGCTCGCACGTCGGGGGTTCCATCTCGATGTGGAGGAATACGCCCGGCTGGAGGACAAGCGCAAGTCGCTGCAGGTGGAAACCGAGGCGTTGCGCAATGAGCGCAACGAGCGCTCGAAGGCAATCGGCAAGGCCAAGGCGGCCGGGCAGGACATCGAACCGCTGAAGAAGGAGGTGGGCTCGCTCGGCGCCCAGCTCGCGGGTGCGGAAAACGAACTGCGCGAGATTCAGGAACAACTCGATGCCATTCAGTTGGGTATCCCGAATCTGCTCGCGGACGATGTTCCGGATGGCAGCAGTGAAGACGACAATGTCGAGATTCGGCGCTGGGGCGAGCCACGAAAGTTTGATTTCGAACCGCTCGACCATGTGGATGTGGGCGCCCGCGTGGGTGGCATGGATTTCGAACGTGCCGCGCAAATCGCCGGCGCCCGCTTCGTGGTCCTGGAGGGGCCGTTGGCGCGACTGCACCGGGCGCTGATCCAGTTCATGCTCGACATGCATACCTCGCGACACGGATACCGCGAGGTCTATGTACCCTATCTGGTAAACGGCGCGAGTCTCACCGGTACCGGACAACTGCCCAAATTCGAGGACGATCTTTTCGGCATGCGGGGCGAGCCCGGCTACTACCTCATACCCACCGCCGAAGTGCCGGTCACCAATCTGGTTCGCGACCAGATCGTGGAGGCCGAACGCATGCCCCTCAGGTTCGCGGCGCACACGCCCTGTTTCCGCTCGGAGGCCGGCAGCTACGGCAAGGACACGCGCGGCATGATACGCCAGCACCAGTTCGAGAAGGTCGAACTCGTACAGATCGTTCCGGCGGACGAGTCGGATGCCGCGCTGGAAGCGCTGACCGGCCATGCCGAGGCGGTATTGCAGGCACTGGAACTGCCCTACCGGGTGGTCGCGCTGTGTGCCGGTGACACGGGTTTCAGCTCATCAAGAACCTACGATCTCGAGGTCTGGCTGCCTGGGCAGCAGCGTTACCGGGAAATTTCTTCATGCAGCAATTTCCGGGACTTCCAGGCCCGGAGAATGCAGGCGCGCTGGCGTAATCCGGCGACCGGCAAACCGGAGCTCGTACACACGCTGAACGGTTCCGGGCTGGCGGTCGGCCGCACGCTGGTGGCCTTGCTGGAAAATTGTCAGCAGGCGGATGGGAGCGTGGAAATCCCCGCCGCCCTGCGGCCGTTCATGGGTGGCACGGAGCGTCTGGAAGCGACTGAGTAGGTTTCGTCAGGCTTCTCTATAGCCAGCGTTTGCGCCGGAAAAATGCCAGCATGGCCACGGCGATGAGCAACATGACGCCGAGAGTGACGGGATAACCGAACCGCCAGTCCAATTCCGGCATGTTCCAGGGACTGTGGGTATTGAAATTCATCCCGTACAGCGCGGCGAGGAACGACAGGGGCATGAAGACCGTGGCGATCACGGTCAGTACGCGCATCACGTCGTTGAGCCGGTTGCTGATAGTGGTCATCTGCAGTTCCAGCAGTGCCTGGCTCATGTCCCGGTAGCTCTCCACCAGGTCGAGAAGCTGAATGGCGTGATCCTCGCAGTCACGCAGGTACATGCGCGTGCCGTGCCGGACCAGTGGAATGTCGTCCCGCAAAAGCAGATGCACCGCATCCCGTTGGCTCCACAGTGCGCGTTTGAGAAAAACCAGTTCGCGGCGGTTTTCATGAATGCGCTCGAGCAGATCGGTTCCGGGCCTGTGTACCAGCACACTTTCGATCTCCTGAAGTTCCTCGCTGTAGGCTTCCAGGATTGGAAATCCCTCATCAATGGCCAGATCGAGCAGCGCATAGAACAGATAGTCGGTCTCGTTGCTCCGAATACGGCCGTTGGGACTCGTTTCCAGCCGGC
Organism: Gammaproteobacteria bacterium; assembly: GCA_050115425.1. GTDB lineage: Bacteria > Pseudomonadota > Gammaproteobacteria > Natronospirales > JASFQN01 > JASFQN01. The sequence continues at coordinate 5,387 of JASFQN010000131.1, forward strand.
GCCGCACGGGATTGAACAGCCCGGGGCGATCGCCGCAGAAGCTGATCACGAAATTCTCGCCCAGAAACAGGCTGACCTGTCGGAGGCGCAATTGCCGCCCGTCCCACCCGGGCAGGTTGATGACCATGAAAAGATGCGTCTCATAGTTGTCCAGCTTGGTACGCTGACCCGAGTTGAGAACGTCCTCGAGCGCCAGCGGGTGAAGATCAAAAACCGCACCCAGCCGTTCCAGTAACGCGGGGTCCGGCTGGCCTGAGATGTCGAGCCAGAGTCGTTTGTCGGCACCGGGCCGACGGAGTTGCGACCAGTCGGTCAGCTGTTCCCGGTCCAGCGCGCCTGGCCAGTAGACGATCGCCTCGATGGTCGGTGGCTGGCTGATTTCTTCCGTTTCGTGCTCGGCGAGAGTGCCGGGGGAAGTACCCGGTCGTGCGTAGCGTCGAAAGAAGTAGCTCATGGCGCTTCTGCTCCCTTGTGGCCCTTCGGCATGTATAACAAACGCGGCGCTCCAGGAAAAATCGAATGACAGAGGGCACGAAGCGTAGCGGGGCGGTCAAGGATTGGCGAGGCCCGTTGGCGCAGCGGGCGGCATGACGGCGGGCTTTGGCACTTCGCTGTCCTGCTGCGTGGCAAAGTCCGGGCCGCCCGTCCATGGGCGGCCGTTCGGTCGGCTGCGAAATGCCACCGGCATTCCGGTCCTCCCTCACCCTTGCCCGCCGCCCTTCGGGCCAGCACCTTCGGTGCTGTTCAAAATCGCCCCCGGCGATTTTGTTGAACCCAGAGTGGGTTCATGCACACACCCGTCACCGAAAATTGAAACGCCGGGGCCCTGGCGGACCCCGGCGTTTCAATTTGGCGGAGAGGGTGGGATTACGGCGGGCTGTCCTGCCCGCCGCCCTTCGGGCCAGCACCTTCGGTGCTGTTCAAAATCGCTCCCGGCGATTTTGTTGAACCCAGGGTGGGTTCATGCACACACCCGTCACCGAAAATTGAAACGCCGGGGCCCTGGCGGACCCCGGCGTTTCAATTTGGCGGAGAGGGTGGGATTTGAACCCACGAAGGGCGTAAACCCTTGCCGGTTTTCAAGACCGGTGCATTCAACCGCTCTGCCACCTCTCCGTAGCAGGTGCGTATTGTCCGGGTCCGGGGCTTGCGCGGCAAGTCTGGTGATCCGCTGACTCAGGTCATGATGCCCGGCAGGCGGCAGGCTATCCTTGGCTGACGGCATTGGAAATGCTCGATCTGAACCCCATTTTCGGAATGTCGGACGGCAGCCACACGGGCAAAAACGTGGAATTCAAGGACTACTACAAACTGATGGGCGTCGCCCGCGACGCCACCCAGGACGAAATCAAGCGGGCCTATCGCAAGCTGGCCCGCAAGTATCATCCGGACGTCAGCAGCGAGCCGGACGCCGAGGAGCGTTTCAAGGAGATCGGCGAGGCCTATGAAGTGCTGCAGGATCCGGAAAAACGCGCCGCCTATGATCGCCTGGGAGCCGACTGGAAGGCCGGGGAGGAGTTTCGGCCACCGCCCGACTGGAACCAGGGGTTCGAATTCCATGGTGGTGGTTTCACGGCGGGGGATGCCGGCGGTTTCAGCGACTTCTTCGAAAGTCTTTTTGGCCGGGGCGGATTCGGCCGGAGTGCCCGTCGCGAATTCCACGCGCGTGGAGAGGACACTCATGCGCGCATCCTCGTCGATCTGGAGGACGCCTATCGGGGGGCAACCCGAACGGTGACGCTCGCGCACACGGAGCTCGGGCCCGACGGCAGGCCCCGCACGCGGGAGCGAACGCTGAAGGTGCGGATTCCCAAAGGCATTCATGCCGGACAGCACATCCGTCTGGCCGGGCAGGGTGGCGCGGGGCTCGGGCGAGGCAAGGCGGGCGATCTCTATCTGGAAGTGGATTTTCGACCGCATGCGTACTTTCGCGTGGAAGGCCGGGATGTATACCTCGATCTCCCGGTTGCGCCATGGGAGGCCGCGCTCGGCGCAACAGTGACGGCGCCTACCCCGGCCGGTCCGGTGGAGTTGAAGATTCCCGCCGGCTCCGGCAGTGGACGGAAACTGCGCCTCAAGGG
>JASFQN010000132.1:0-7434 GCA_050115425.1 Gammaproteobacteria bacterium
TTGATGCCGCTTCGGCGCATCTCCTCGCCTGCCATCTCCGCGAGCAACGGTTCGAAATGCCGCAGGATGCCCTGGTAGCGCACCAGCTGGCTGACTTCGGCGCCCAGGGCCTGGAGCATGCCCGCCAGCTCAACCGCAATGTAACCGGCACCGACCACGGCAACGCGGCGCGGGCATTGCTCGAGGTCGAAAAATCCGTCCGAGGTGATGCCCAGTTCCGCGCCGGGAATGTCGGGCCAGGCCGGGCGGCCTCCCGGAGCCAGATAGATCCGTTCAGCTCCGTAGGGCGTACCCTCGATCTCGACCGTGCGCGGACCGGCAAGACGACCCTGGCCGGCGAGATGATCCACACCCCGCTTGTCCAGATTGGAGGCATAGATCCCGTTGAGACGGCGGATATAGGCGTCTCGCGCCGACTTCAGTGCACGCCAGTCGTGACTCGCGACTGCGAGATCGAATCCGTAGGCCGGCGCATCGCTCATCGCGTGCGCGAGGTGTGCGGCATTCCACATCACTTTCTTTGGGACACAACCCACGTTGACGCAGGTGCCGCCAAGGCGGCCCTTTTCCACAACGGCCACCCTGGCGCCGTATTCTGCGGCGCGCTGCGCGGCCGCCAGACCGCCGCTGCCACCACCGACCACGATGAGATCGTAATGCTGCATGAAAGACTCCCGGAGTCAGGGCCGCCGGAACTGGAACGCCGGCGGCGCGAATGCAAATGGTACCAGTCCCGGCTCGGGGCACCGAACCGTGCCGCCCGTCGGTAGTCGACGGCCGTTGGCGCCTCGAATGACACCCCGGGTGGCATCCGCGGGATGGGTCATGAATAATTGGGGCGAGTCACAGACACCACCGTGGCCCGCCTTGGCGCCGCAATGGGGGGAAATGCAATGGGCATCGTATTGTTCATCATCGTGGCGCTCGCGATCGCCGTGATCTTCTATTTCGTCACTCTCTACAACAACCTGGTCTCCATCAAACACAATGTCTCCAAGGCCTGGGCGAATATCGACGTGCTCCTCAAGCAGCGCCACGACGAACTCCCCAAGCTGGTGGAAACCTGCAAGCAGTACATGGGCTATGAACAGGATACGCTGCAGAAGGTGATGGAAGCCCGCTCGGCGGTATCGGCTGCTCGCGAAAAGGGCGACGTGCAGGCACTGGGCCCCGCGGAGAAGCAGCTTCGGGCGCGCGTGGGCAATCTCTTTGCCGTGGCGGAGAACTACCCCGACCTCAAAGCCAACCAGTCGTTCCAGCATCTGCAGGGCCGGATTTCGGGCCTGGAGAACGCGATTGCCGACCGGCGCGAGTTCTACAACGAGTCGGTCAATACGCTCAATGTCCGCATCGAGCAGTTTCCCGACGTGATCATCGCCCGGCGCTACGGCTTCAAGCCGGCGCATCTCCTCGAATTCGAGGAGGAAGAAAAGAAGGACGTGGACCTAAAGGCCCTGTTCGGCTGATCTGCGGGAGTCTCCGGAATGACCTTGACCGAGAGCGTACGATCGGCGGATGCCGGCGACTTCTGGTTCTGGACCGCACTGGCGGTAGTGGTCACGCTGATACTTTTCTACCTCGCCTTTCGCTTCCTCAAACGGGCGCGCATCATCGAGGATACGCCCACCTCGAAAGTCCGCTCGGCCGCCCAGGGTTACGTGGAGCTCATCGGGCGCGGCGAGTTGATGCCCGGCGACCCGGTCCTCGCACCGCTGACCGGCAAGCCCTGCACATGGTGGTCGTTCAGCGTGGAGGAGAAGCGCACCACCTACCGGAATGGACGCAGCGAAACCAGCTGGCACACCGTGGAATCCGCGACCAGCGACGAACTGTTCTTCCTGGTGGACGAGACCGGCCATTGCATCGTGGACCCCGACGGTGCGGAGGTCACGCCCGGTGCCAGCGACACCTGGTATGGTCATACTGCAAGGCCCACGCAGGGCCCGGCGTCGAGTTCAGGCCTGCTGGCAAGCGGAAGATACCGTTACACGGAGAAACGCATGGAACCCGGCGCCCCCCTTTACGGCCTGGGCTTCTTCCAGACCCGGGGCGGTGCTCGCGAACAGTACGATCGAAACGCCGAACTTGGCGCGCGGCTGGCTGCCTGGAAGCGCGACCAGGCCGGGCTGCTGCAGCGCTTCGACCGCAATCACGACGGTCGGATCGACATGGCCGAATGGGAACTGGCCCGTCAAGCAGCCATGCGCGAGGTGGATGAGGAACTCGCCAGGCGCGGGCTGGAACCGGGCATCAACATGCTGGTGCGCCCGCCCGACCGGCGACCGTTCCTGCTTGCCCCGATGGGCCAGGATGGCCTGTCGCGGCGTTACCGGTACATGGCGGCCGGGTGCTTTTTCGGATTTCTGGTGGTCGGCTCGACGGCCACCTGGCTGCTGGTGACGCGTCTGACGGGTGGCTGAAAGAGGGGCCGGCGGCTGTGCTAACATGATCCGCCCATCCACCAACCCGTGTTGCAGCCTTGACCGACAATCCCCTGCTCAAGACCCACGGCCTGCCGGCCTTCGACGACATCCGCCCCGAACACGTGGCACCTGCGGTAGACACCGTACTGGCCGAGAATCGGACCATGCTTGAGGAAGCACTGACCGATTGTGGCGACGAACCGCGTTGGGAGCGCCTGTTCGGTCGGCTGGATGTCATGGACGAACGGCTTCATCGGGCGTGGGCCCCCATCGCCCACCTCAACGCCGTGCGCAATACACCGGAAATGCGCGAAGCCTACAATGCCTGCCTGGACCGGGTCAGCGACTACAGTACCGAGATTGCGCAGAATGCCTCGTTGTATCGCGCCTGCGAGCTGCTGGCCAAGCGCCGCCGCGAACTCGATCCGGTACAGCGCAAGATTCTGGATGACACGCTGCGCGATTTCCGCCTCGCCGGCGTGCACCTGCCGGGAGGCAAGAAGAAACGCGCCGCGGAACTCTTCCAGTCGCTGGCGCGGCTCGCTACTCGTTTCGAGGAAAACGTACTCGACGCCACGCATGACTGGCACGAGACCGTCGCCGACGAGAATGAATTGCGCGGCGTTCCCCAGGACGTGAAGGCACGCCTGGCGGCGGCCGCTTCCGCGGAGGGCGACAAGGGCTGGCGGCTGGGCCTGGATTTCCCGACCTATTTCGCGATCATGACGCACGCGGAGTCGCGGAAGCTGCGCGAACGCATGTATCACGCTTCGGTAACACGCGCTTCCGAGACCGGTCCCGGCGCGGGAAAGTGGGACAACAGCCAGGTCATGGTGGAAATTCTCGCCCGTCGCGGGGAACTGGCCCGGTTGATGGGCTACGCCAACTACGCCGAGTATTCGCTGGCCACCAAGATGGCAGAGTCCCCGCACGAGGTTGCGGACTTTCTGGGTCAGCTCGTCGAACGCGTGCGACCGGCGGCAGAGCGGGAATTCCGCGAACTCGAGGCTTTCGCGCGCGAGGAACTGGGTCTGGGCACGCTCGAGGCCTGGGATGTCGGGTTCGCATCGGAAAAGCTCCGTCAGCAACGCTTCGGCCTGAGTGAAGAAGCGGTACGGCCCTACTTTCCGCTCAACCAGGTACTCAACGGGCTGTTCGAAATTGCCTGCCGGGTGTTCGGCATTTCGGCCAGCGAACGCCATGACATATCGGCCTGGCATGAGGACGTGCGCTTTTTCGAACTTCGCGATGCGGAGGGCGAGCTGCGCGGCAGCCTGTACACGGACTTCTTTGCTCGCAAGGGCAAGCGCAGCGGCGCGTGGATGGACGACGCGATCGGTCGATGGCACCGGCCCGAGGGGTTGCAGCACCCGGTGGCGTATCTGGTCTGCAACTTTCCGCCACCGAATGAACTGGGGCACTCGCTGCTCAGTCACGACGAAGTCATCACGCTATTCCACGAATTCGGCCATTGCATGCAGCATGTCCTCACCCAGGTGGACTATCCGAACGCAGCCGGCATCAATGGCGTGCCATGGGACGCCGTCGAACTGCCCAGCCAGATGAACGAAAACTTCGCCTGGGACCGCGAATGTCTGAGCTACATCGGATCGCACGTGGAAAGCGGAGAACCGCTGCCGGACTCCGTACGCGAGCAGATGCTGGCGGCGCGGGATTTCCAGTCCGCGATGAAGCTGGTTCGCCAATTGGAGTTCGCCATCTTCGATCTCGAGGCCCACATGGGCGAGTTTGCGGAGATCAGCGACCTCCGCGCCCTGCTGGATGACGTGCGCGCGCGTGTGGCAGTGGTTCCCGTACCGGATTACAACCGGTTTGCACACGGCTTCAGCCACATTTTCGGCGGCGGCTACGCCGCCGGCTATTACAGCTATCTCTGGGCGGAGGTACTGGCAGCGGACTGCTGGTCGGCGTTCGAGGAGGCCGGCGTATTCAATGTGGAAACCGGGCGGCGCTACCTCCAGACCGTTCTGGAGCAGGGGGGCAGTCGCGAAGCCCTGGACATTTTCCGTGACTTCCGTGGTCGCGAACCGCTGCTGGAGCCGTTTCTGCGTCAGCACGGCGTGACCACCACCGGGGGGATGGACGCATGAGTTGCTCGGTCGCCAGCTGGAACGTGAACTCTCTGCGCGTACGCCTGCCGCAGGTACTGGACTGGCTCAAGGCAAACGTACCCGATGTCCTCTGCCTGCAGGAAACCAAACTGGTGGATGACGATTTTCCGGCAGCCGAACTGGAAGCGGCCGGGTATCGATCGGCTTTCACCGGACAGAAGACCTACAACGGCGTGGCCATCCTGAGCCGCAAACCCGCTTCGGACGTGCTGACGGATGTGCCGGGCATGGAGGATCATCAACGCCGCATGATCGCCGGCACCGTGGGCAGGACCCGGGTCATCAATCTCTATGTACCCAATGGGCAATCCGTGGACAGCGACAAGTACCAGTACAAACTGGGCTGGCTGGAGAAAGTCCGGAGATTCATTGGCCGGGAACTGGAAAGGCACGAACGCCTTGTCGTCGTCGGCGATTTCAATATTGCGCCCGAGCCCCGCGACGTGCACGACCCGGCCGAATGGGAGGGCAAAGTGCTGTTCAGCGAACCCGAGCGCGCCGCCTTCCGCGCCTTTCTGGACCTGGGCCTGGTGGACACCTTCCGCCAGTTCGACCAGGAGGAGAACACCTTCAGTTGGTGGGACTATCGCGCTGCCGGCTTCCGGCGCAATCGGGGCCTGCGCATCGACCATATTCTGGCCAGCAAGGCATTGGCCGACATCTGCAGCACCAGCCGTATTGACCGCGATCCACGCGGCTGGGAACGCCCCTCGGACCACGCACCCGCCATCGCCGTGTTCGGCGAATAGCTCGCACCGGCGGTGACGGAGCGGGCTCGCATCCAGCCCGGCACACGCGAGCGCCACACACAACAACAAGGGGACGGGGAACATGTTGCGCAAGATCCTTATCGGGCTGGTTGCCGGCGTTGCGCTCGCCTACGGCGGCGTCAAGTTCTATCTCGCCCATTCCATCGGCAAGGTGGCCGACCAGATGATCGCGATGGCGTCACCGGTCGCGGAAATCCGGTATCGCGGCACGACCAGCTCCCTGGCGGGAATGGTGGGCTTGACCGGGATCGTGATCCGCCCGCGAAAGGACGGCGATGTGTACCGGATTGGCGCGCTCAAGTTGAAGACGGGCAGCCTGTTCACGCTGTTGAGCATGGACGAGAGGCTGAAAAAGGGCGAGATACCGAAGATGTTCGGCCTCGAAATCGAGAATGTCGCCATGCCGATCAGCGATCAAGTGCTCGACAAGGCGTACGGGGACCTCGGCCTGTGGGGTGATGTTCGCTTGCCGTTCGGCAGCCTCGCCTGCGGCGCGCGTAGCGGGTTTTCCCGAGCCGACCTGGAGCAGATGGGCATCCGGGACATGTCCGCGAGCATGGGCATGGAAATTCAGCGGGAACCCGCGAAGAACGATATTCTGGTAAAAATCCACGTGGCCGCCACGGGTATCAACACCGGCAATGTGCAAGTCAGTCTGGCCGCGCCCGGCGGCATGCTGAATCCGCGGACTGCGATGGCCAAGGTGCCGCCATTGAAATCCGCCAGCCTGCATTTCTCCGATGATGGCTGGCACAAGCGGGTCGAAGCCTTCTGTGCCGGCGAATCCGGCAAGTCGGCGGAAGAATACCTGGCCGCGCACGCGGCGGCGGTCAAGGCGGCCTTGGCAGGGATGGGCATTGGCGTGAGTGACGAACTGGTGGCTGCCTATCGCGAGTTCCTCAAGGATGGCAGCAGCATGACGCTGTCAATCGAACCCGGTAGCCCGGTCAGGCTCGACACGCTGCGCTTTTACAAGCCTAGGGATGCGCTGGCTTATCTGTCACCCACGCTTCAGGTCAACGGCCGGCTCATCAAGTCCCTGGACGTCGAAGCGCTGAAGCGCCCGGATTCCGCGGATGTACAAGCGGCGCCTGCGGCCGTGGCGCAGGACCGGGATCAGAGAGCGTTCCGGCAGGTGCCGGTGGATGGGCTTGGCGGCCATGTGGGCGACCAGGTGCGCCTGACCACCGACGGCAGCCGCGTCTTCTCCGGGACGTTGACGAATCTGGAGGGCCGTATTGCACGGGTTCGTGTAAGGACCTATGACGGCGCACACGAGGAAATCGTCCTGCTGCCGCATGTGAGGAAAGCGGAAGTCCTTTCCTCCGGAAAATAGGCAGGGAGCCTGGCGACCCGGCCGACGAGATCGGCCGTTGACCGTGGATGAACCGCCGATTGGCGGCTGATCCTCACTCCACGGTGACCGACTTGGCGAGATTTCTGGGCTTGTCGACATCCGTACCTTTCAGCACGGCCACATGATAGGCGAGCAACTGCAGCGGCACGGTGTGGACGATGGCATCCACGAGTTCGCCGATGTGCGGCGGCAGTTCGATGACTGTCGTGCCGTCGCCATTCCGGAACCGGGTGACCGGATCGGAAAATACGACGAGCTTGCCGCCCCGTGCGCGCACTTCCTGAAGGTTGGACTTCAGCTTTTCCAGCAATTCGTTGTTCGGCGCCACGGTAACCACCGGCATGTCGCTGTCGACCAACGCCAGCGGGCCGTGCTTGAGCTCGCCGGCGGCGTAGGCCTCGGCGTGGATATAGGAAATTTCCTTGAGCTTGAGTGCGCCTTCCATCGCAATGGGGTAATGCACGCCGCGACCGAGGAACAGGGCGTGATGGTGGTCGACGAATTCCACAGCCAACTCCCGGATTGCGGCATCCAGTTGCAACGCCTGCTCGACGCGGGCCGGCAGCGCCTGCAGCTGGCGTACGAATTCGGCTTCGGTCGCGTCATTCAGCCCGCGCTGTTTGGCCAGCACCACGGCAAGCAGGGCCAGCGCGGCGAGCTGGGTCGTGAACGCCTTGGTCGAGGCGACGCCGATCTCGGGGCCCGCCCGGGTCATCAACACGAGATCGGACTCACGCACCAATGAGCTTTCC
>JASFQN010000133.1:0-7301 GCA_050115425.1 Gammaproteobacteria bacterium
CTCTTGAGTACCGCAAGTTCGGCGGTGCGTTCGCGGACCGACTGGCCCATGGTATTGGCCGTGACCAGCAACATGCTGAAGAAAACCGCCGTGACGATCGCCGTGACGATCGCGCCTATGTCGCCGAACTGCGCCGCGAAGCTCTGCACGAAGGCCTTTTCGGTCGCGGTCTTGGTCTCGTCCGGCGAATTGCTGAACATCGTGTCGATCTGGTGGGCGATGACCGCCGATTGCTCCGGATCGGCAATCCGCACGATGAAGATGCCCACGGTATTCTTGCGAAACGCCCGCCCTTCATCGAAATAGGTGTAGTGCAGGAGCAGCTGGTTGGTATTGCCGCCGCGCCGCGCGGTGTCATAGACGCCGTCGATGGTCACCTCCCAGGTGTTGTCACCGTTGCGGTCACGCCAGATGTTGGAACGCAAGGGCAGGCGTTGCCCCAGTTTCCAGCCATATTCGCGCATCAGATCCACGCCCACCAGCGCACCGCGGCGATCGCGCAGGAAGCGCTGGCGCTGCTCATCCGGCATGCGAAATTCGGAATACACATCGAGATAGCTCGCCGGATCGACGGCGAAAGCCACGATCGGCTGACTCGGGTCGCGCAAGTAGGCGCCGAACCAGTCTTCGTAGGTCACCTGCTCCACCCCTTCGACTGACAGAATGCGTTCCCGGTAACTGATCGGCAGAGCTTCCACCAGCGATACCCGGCTCATCGTGATCAGCCGGTCCTGGCCGGTCAGATCCACACCGCCTTCGAAGGCCTGGCGCAAGGCGCCGAGCAGACCGAAGAGCAGAAAGGCAGCAACCACGGACAGCAGCGTGAATACCGTCCGCGTGCGCTTGCGCCACAAGTTGGCAAGCATCAGCGGCAGGAATTTCATTGCTCGGGCTCGTCTTCCAGCGTGCCCTTGTTCATGTAGAGCACCCGCCGGGCTCGTGACGCGGCATGCGGATCGTGCGTGACCATGATGACTGTCTTGCCATATTCCCTGTTCAGGGCCGCCAGCAGGTCGAGCACCTCGTCGCCTGAGCGCCTGTCCAGGTCGCCCGTGGGTTCGTCACAGAGCAGAAGTGTGGGATCGGTGACAATGGCGCGCGCAATACCGACCCGTTGTTCCTGCCCGCCGGACAGTTCCGCCGGCTTGTGCCCCGCCCGGTCGGACAGTCCCACCAGCTTGAGAGCCGCCGCAACGCGGCGCCTGCGCTCCCTGCGCGCGAGACCGGTCAGCAAGAGTGGCAACTCCACATTGCGCTCGGCGGTCAATACCGGCAGCAGGTGGTAGAGCTGAAAGATGAAACCGATATGCCGTGCCCGCCACTTGGCAAGCGCGCTCTCGGAGAGACGCTCGATATTCTGCCCGGCGACACGAATACTGCCGGTCGTGGGTCGGTCAATGCCACCCAGCAGATTGAGCAACGTGGTCTTGCCCGAGCCCGACGGCCCCATGAGCGCCAGAAATTCGCCATCGGCCACATCGAGATCGAGATTCTGAAGCACCGGCACGATTTCGGCGCCCCGCCGGTAGAGCCGGCTGACAGCCTTGAGGGAAGCGATCGGCCGGGCGCCGGGCTGGCGTGCCAGATCATTCATCCCGACTGCCGCCCGGGCGCACGGCCATGCCCTCGGTCAGCGGACGCGCCGATTCCACCACCACTTGCTCCCCGCCCGCCAGTCCGGAAAGCACAGTGATACGGTCGCCCTGCCGCGCACCGGTCGTGATGGTCTGCTTGTGCGCCCCGCCGTCGCGCACCACCCAGACGTAGCTCTGGCCGCCCTGGCCGCGCACCGCGACCGCCGGTACCGTGGCGCCGCCGGACTCGGCCTCGCTGGCCGCACGATAGAACCAGACCTGGGCGGCCATGTCCGGAAGAATGCGCGGATCGAGCCTGTCGAGCCCGATGCGGACCTTGACCGTGGCCTTCTGCCGATCCGCGGTGGGTACGATGCTGATGACATGCGAGGGAATGCGCCAGTCGGGATAGGCATCCAGTACCGTTTCGGTCTCCTGGCCGTCGCTGACTCGCTGGAGATAGGCTTCGTTGACATCCACTTCGACCTCCAGGGAGGTCATGTCCACGATGGTGCAGATGCCCGTACGGGTGAAGCCGCCGCCCGCCGAAATCGGCGACACCATCTCACCCGGCTGTGCATCCTTGGAGGTCACGACACCGTCGAAAGGGGCCCGGATCACCAGATCGTCGAGCTGGCGCTGCGCCAACTCGAGGTGGTCGCGCGCGACAGCCACTTCGCGCCGGGCGGTCTCCACCTGGGAGGCCGTGGCCTCGGCATCGGCACGCGCATCGTCCAGCGCCGCCTGACTGGTCAGGGCCTGCCGGTAGAGATCTTCCACGCGCTGAAAGTGCTGTTTCGCCTGTGCGGCACGGGCAGCGGCGGCGGTGACACGACTGCGCGCAGCGGCCAACTCGCTGGAGGCCACGGCGGCCTGGGCAGTCGCCGTGCTGTCGTCAAGACGCGCGAGCACCTGCCCTTCCGAGACTCGCATGCCTTCCTCGACATCGACCGTCTGGAGCTTGCCCGTGACCTTGGAGGATACCGTGGCCTTGCGCCGGGCCACGACATAGCCCGACGCGTTGAGCACCCGGATGCTGCCGCCCTCCGCCGACGGCGCCTGGACGGTCTCGGTGCTGACCACCGCGGGCCCGCCCGACAGTCCGCGAATCACCGCAACCGCGGAGAGTGCCAGAGCCGCTACACCGACGCTGACAATCATGAGCGTCCGGCGGCGGCGGCGCGCATCCGGCGTGCGCTGTTCCGGGTCCATGCGCAGGGTTTCCAGAGCGTCCTTGTCCAGTGCCACTTCGCACCCTCCTGCCGGCGAGTTCCCTACATGCGATATAGTACACGCCTCCGCCCCGAGGAGAATGCATGAGCGAAGCGAATCAGGCGCCCGCGGCGCTGGCCGACATTGGTGTGAATCTGGCCCACGACAGTTTCGATGCCGACCGCGGCGACGTCATTGAACGCGCGTTACGGGCAGGCGTGTCCCTGATGGTGGTCACGGGCACCAGCGTCACGGACAGCCGGCGTGCCGTCGAACTGGCCGCCACCCGGCCCGGTGTGCTGTATGCCACCGCGGGCGTGCATCCGCATCACGCCCGCGAATGGACCGCCGAAAGTGCTGCCGAGCTGCGCGAATTGCAGGCTCGCGGCGAGGTCGTCGCCGCAGGCGAATGCGGCCTCGATTTCTTCCGCGATTTCTCGCCCCGGCCCGACCAGGAGCGCGCCTTTCATGCGCAGCTCGAACTGGCTGCCGAGACCGGCCTGCCCGTATTCCTCCACCAACGCGCCGCCCACGATCGGTTTGTCGCCATACTTCGCGAATACCGGGACGAACTCGGTGGCGCGGTCATCCATTGCTTCACGGGGAGCAGGAAGGAGCTGTACGACTGCCTCGATCTCGACCTTCATGTGGGCGTGACCGGCTGGATCTGTGATGAACGGCGCGGTCTGGAACTTCGCGAAGCGGTCACCGAGATCCCGCCCGACCGCCTGATGCTGGAAACCGATGCGCCCTACCTTTTGCCGCGCGATCTCTCGCCCCGCCCGAAAACCAGGCGTAACGAACCGGCCTGGCTGCCACATGTGGCCCGCACGGTTGCGCGCTGCCGCCGCCAGGAATTCCCGGTACTGGCCGAGCAGACCACACACAATGCGCGCCATTTTTTCGCTCTCGACACTGCCGGCTGACGTGCCAGGCATGCAGAGCCACCACCGGCACAGTACACTTGTGCCCCAGGATCAACCGGCCGACCGGCCGGCAAACCAACCGCAACACAAGGAGCCCGCATGGATTCCGCCAAGACCCGCCAGTTCGTCGAACAGATGTGGGATGACTCCATATTGCCGCAACTGATCGACTATGTGCGCATCCCCAACAAGTCGCCGATCTTCGACAGCGAATGGCAGGCGCATGGCTACATGGACGACGCCGTCGGCCTGGCCGAAAAATGGTGCAAGGAACAACCTGTCAAGGGCATGACAGTGGAGGTCGTGCGCCTGGAAGGCCGCACGCCGCTTCTCTATATCGAAGTCCAGGGCGACCGGCCGGAAACAGTGCTGCTCTATGGCCATCTCGACAAGCAACCCGAGTTCTCCGGTTGGCAGGAGGGCCTCGGCCCCTGGGAGCCTGTGATCCGCGGGGACAAGCTCTACGGCCGCGGCGGTGCGGACGATGGCTATGCGGTATTTTCGTCGCTCACCGCCATTCGCGCCTTGCAGGAGCAGGGCATTCCGCATTCCCGCTGCGTGCTGGTCATCGAATGCTGCGAGGAATCGGGCAGCTACGACCTGCCCTTTTACATCGATGCCCTGAGCGAACGCATCGGCAGCCCCAGTCTCGTGGTCTGCCTGGATGCCGAGTGCGGCAATTATGACCAGCTGTGGTGCACCACTTCATTGCGCGGCAACCTGGTGGGCACACTGCGGGTCGAGGTGCTCAATGAAGGCGTGCATTCCGGCGCGGCGGGGGGCGTGGTGCCCTCGAGCTTCCGCATTCTGCGCTCACTGCTTTCGCGCATCGAGGACGCCGACACCGGCACGATTCTGCTCGACGAGTTGCACGTGGAGATTCCGGAAACGCGTATCGATCAGGCGGACGCCGCGGCCACTGTGCTGGGAGACACCGTAGTCAGCAAGTTCCCCTGGGCGAAAGACGGCATGACCTCCCTGAGCGACAACCCGCGCGAGGTACTGCTCAACAACACCTGGCGCCCGACCATGGCCACGACCGGGGCCGACGGCATTCCCTCCATGCCCGACGCGGGCAACGTTCTGCGGCCCTTCACTGCCGTGAAGCTCTCCTTCCGCCTGCCACCGACCTGCGATGCGAAGCGTGCCGGAGCGGCAGTCAAGCGGGCACTGGAAAGCAACCCGCCCTACGGCGCCCGGGTGGAATTCAGCGTGGATTCGCCTCTGGGTGGCTGGAATGCGCCCGAAATCAGCGACTGGCTGGCCCGCTCGATGCAGAAAGGCTCGGAAGAATTCTTTGGTGCACCGAGCATGTACATGGGCACCGGCGGCAGCATTCCTTTCATGGGCCTGCTTGCCGAAAAATTCCCCGAAGCGCAGTTTCTGGTGACCGGCCTGCTGGGGCCGAAATCAAACGCGCACGGCCCCAATGAGTTCCTGCATATCCCCACGGCCAAAAAACTCACCGGCTGTGTCGCCCAGGTGCTGGCGGACTACCGTGAGCATCTGGAAGGCCGGTAGGATCGGGTCAGGGCCCCGCTTTCGCGGGGCCCGCTTGCCGTTCAGTGCGCTCCGTGCTGGACAATGTTCTGGCGCAGGTGGCGCCATGCCTGATCAAAGGCCTCGGGATACCGTTCGCTCGCGGGTCGACGCCGGCGCGCCAGTTCGTCCACAAGGACCGCCTCGCGCGGTACGCCCTTCGGGAAATCGGCGCCCTCCCCGAACACCAGCAGGCCGTGCACCGGAATGTCCCGGGCCAGGGCCTGGACGGCGGCCACCCGGTCCCGCAGGGGGCCCAGGGGATTCCGGAATCCGAACCGTTGACGGCCGGTGAATACAGCCCACTCATCCATCTTTTCGGCGCCAAAAATCCTGCCGTCGATGTCCTTGGCATCCACGACGAGCAGGCCGGTAGCCGTCAGCAGCAGATAATCGACATGGATAAAGCCGTCCATGCCGTCGGGAATGACGAAATCGCTGAGCATGTCGTGGGACATCGCCTTCAAGGCTTTTTCCATTCGTCGCTGGCGGCCGGAACGCTCGCGCCAGAGCACGGTGGCGCCAACCGCGATCAGTCCGAGACCCACCGGTAACGTCCAGTAGAGCACGCCGGGATAATGCAGAAGAGATACCGAATCCATTGTTGAATCTTGCTCCTTGAATCGTGTCGCGGGACACGACGCCTGTCTCAATTCTAGCCGGAAATCGTGAGTATCCCGCTACTCGGGCGCCGGGCCCACGCGAAGGTCGCGCCAGACCCGGGAATGTCGGCGCACACGCACGGCGTCCCAGGTATACAGGCCAAGCGCCGCCCAGATCAGCACGAAAGTGACCGTCTGGTCAGCGCCAAAGGCTTCACCGTAGACGGAAATGGCCAGGATGAAATTTACCGTCGGCGCAATGTACTGGAAGAAGCCCACCATGGACAGCGGGAGCCGCCGCGCAGCATTCGCAAACCAGACAAGTGGCAGGATGGTCACCATACCTGCAGCAACGAGCAGACCGCTGAGTAATCCGTCGCCCGCCGCAAAATGACCCTGTCCCTGCATTGCCAGCAGGCCCAGATAGCCCAGGGCAAGCGGCATGAGGAGAAGCGTTTCCACCGCGAGCCCCTGCAACGCACCTACCGCCAGTGTCTTGCGTACCAACCCGTAGCAGCCAAAGCTGAATGCCAGAATCAGGGAGGCCCAGGGCAGACTGCCGTGAACGACCGCCAGGTAAGTCGTGCCCGTCGCGGCCAGCACGACGGCGACGATCTGCAACAGGCGGAGCCTTTCACGGAGCACAACGATGCCAAGAAACACGCTGACCAGCGGATTGATGTAATAACCCAGGCTGGCCTGGAGAATGTGCCCGCTCTGTACGGCCCAGATATATGTCACCCAGTTGATGGCGATCAGGACTGCGCTGATCATCAGCAAGCCGAGGATTCGACGATCCTTCAACGTATCGGCAAGCGTACCAAGCTGTCTCCGGAAGGCCAGAATTCCGACGAGGAACACCACCGACCAGACAATGCGGTGTCCGAGAACTTCGGTAGCAGGGACTGCATCGACGAGCTTGAAGTAGACCGGGCCGAAGCCCCAGAAGGTATAGGCGGCGATGGCAAAAATGACGCCCGAGCGTTCTTCGGACGATTCAATCATCGAGGATTCCTGCTATAAGGTTGAATGAAGCTCAGAACGCCCGCATCGGGTTCGCCGACCGGAAGGGGGTCCCATGGTATGGCCCCCGTCGCGGGACGCGCTACTATACCCGTTCGGCGACCGAGGCCCAACAGCACAGGAAGTCAGACCCATGCCAGCGACCGGCCAGACCGAAAACAGCCTTCCCCAGCATCCCGGCGTACTGGCTCCGCCACCCCTGGTCTTCGTGACCTTCATCCTCGCGGGCTGGGGTCTGGAATTCATCTTTCCACGCGGCCACATCACTCTGCCCTGGCTGGGTACGGTGGCCGGCGGGATCCTGGTGGTTTGTGGTTTCGTGCTGATTGCCTGGAGTGCCTTCACTTTCCGGCGCTTTGGCACCAGCCTCAATCCCTGGCGGGGCGTGCGTGCGCTGGTGGTCTCCGGCCCCTATCGGGTCAGCC
>JASFQN010000134.1:0-7293 GCA_050115425.1 Gammaproteobacteria bacterium
ATGCATTGAAGGACGAATTGAGCAAGATGCGGACCGGGCGGGCGCACACCAGCCTTCTCGATCACATCACGGTTGAATACTACGGCGTGCAGACACCGCTGAATCAGGTGGCGACCGTGAGCGTTGCCGATGCGCGAACCCTGACCATTGCTCCCTGGGAAAAGCCCATGGTGCCGGTCATCGAGAAGGCCATCATGACTTCCGACCTGCACCTCACGCCGTCCACGGCCGGTACTGTCATCCGCGTGCCGCTGCCGCCGCTGACCGAAGAACGCCGCCGGGACATGATCAAGGTCGTGCGACACGAAGCCGAACAGGCGCGGGTTGCGATACGCAACATCCGGCGTGACGCGATCAGCACGCTCAAGGAGCTTCTCAAGGAAAAGGAAATCACCGAGGATGAGGACCATCGTGCCCAGGACGATATCCAGAAACTGACCGACAAGTTCGTCGGCGAAGTCGATAGCATACTGGCCGGCAAGGAGCAGGAACTGCTGGAGTTCTGAGAGCCTTTATCAAATCCCGGCGCGCGGCCCTGCCACCGTCGGGTATTTCAATTCCCCGCTGCGGATGCCCGCGGCGGGGCGGTCCCGCGGGTCCGGGCCTTTCCGTGGCCGATTCGCAAAACGTGCCGAGGGAACCCCGAACGTGCCGGAAATGTCTCTCCCCCACCATATCGCCATCATCATGGATGGCAATGGACGTTGGGCCAGGAAACGCGGGTTGCCCCGCCACGTCGGCCACCGGGCCGGTGTGAAGACCGTCCGGTTGGTCATCGAGGAGGCGGGTCGGCGCGGCGTCGAAGCGTTGACGCTGTTTGCCTTCAGCAGCGAAAACTGGCGACGCCCGGAGGGCGAGGTGGGTCGCCTGATGGAATTGTTTCTTTCCACGATTACCAGCGAACTCCGGTCACTCGAGGAAAAGGATGTTCGATTGACTTTCATCGGTGATCGTGCGGAATTCTCCGAGATCCTGCAGCAGCGCATGGCGGATGCCGAAGCACGAACTGCCGGCAACAACGGATTGCGTCTCAATGTGGCCGTGGGCTACGGCGGGCGCTGGGATATCACGCGTGCGGCCCGACGTCTGGCCGAAAGCGTTGCTTGCGGGGATATGCAGGCCGAGCAGATTACACCCGAGGCGCTGGGGGCCGAGCTCAGCCTGGCCGGACAGCCGGAACCGGACCTGTTCATTCGCACCGGCGGCGAGCAGCGCATAAGCAATTTTCTCCTCTGGCAGTTGGCCTATACCGAACTGTATTTCTGCGACACCTACTGGCCGGACTTCGATGCCCGCGAGCTTGAACGGGCTCTGGAATGGTACGCGGCCCGGCAGCGACGGTTCGGACGTACCGGTGACCAGGTGGAAGGTGGGCATGCTTAGGAAACGTATCTGGACCGCGGTGGTTCTCATCCCCCTGGTTGTGGCCCTGATACTCCTGGCGCCTTCGGGGTGGGTCGCACTGGCACTCGCCGGAGTGTTGCTGCTGGGCGCCTGGGAGTGGGCGGCTCTGGTCGGGTTTACGGGCCCTGCCAATCGCGGCGCGTTTGTCGTGCTGACCGCCGTCGTGCTGGTGGGGGTGTTCCTGTTGCAGCCGGACCGGACGGTCATCACCGGGATTCTCGTGGTCGCCGTGGGCTGGTGGCTGGGCATGTCGGCCATGCTCGGTCAGATTGCCCACCGGCCGCCGGGCTGGATGCGGGCCCTGGCCGGGGTGATGACCCTGGTTCCCGCCTGGGTTGCCTTGATCATGCTGCACGCCGGGGGTCCGCGCGGGCGCGAGTTCTTCCTTTTCCTTCTTCTGCTCGTCTGGGCAGCGGACATCGGCGCCTATCTGGTCGGGCGCCTGGTCGGCCGTCACAAGCTGGCCCCCAGGGTCAGTCCCGGCAAGACATGGGAAGGGCTCGCGGGTGGCGTCGCCGCCTCCGGGCTGGTCGCGATCGCGGGCGGCGTGTGGTTTGGTCTGCCGCTGCTGAAATTTGTCATCCTGGCGGTGCTCATCGCCACCTTTTCCGTGGTTGGCGACCTCAGCGAGAGCTTCTTCAAGCGCCAGGCGGGGCTCAAGGACAGCGGCACACTGCTGCCCGGCCACGGTGGTGTGCTGGATCGTATTGACAGTCTGACAGCAGCCGCGCCCCTGTTTCTGCTGGGCCTGATGCTTCTGGGATGGGTACGATGAAGGGGCTGGCAATCCTCGGGTCGACCGGCACCATCGGCGTGAACACGCTGGAAGTCGTCGCGCAGCATCCGGATCGCTTCCGGGTGGTTGCGTTGACCGCCAACCGGGATGCCGAGCGCCTCTTTGAGCAATGCAAGGAACATCGCCCGGATTTCGCGGTCCTTGTAGAGGATGAGGCGGCGAAACGCCTGGAGCGGATGCTCGCGGATGCCGGTATCGGCACGGAAGTCCTGCAAGGCTCCGAGGCGCTGAGTTCGGTGGTCACACTCGATCACTGCGACTATGTCATGGCCGGGATCGTGGGCGCGGCGGGACTGATGCCGACACTCGCGGCGGCGCGGGCCGGCAAGCGAGTCCTGCTGGCAAACAAGGAATCGCTGGTCATGGCAGGCGGTCTGTTCATGGATGCCGTACGCGAGGGTGGCTGCACATTGCTGCCCATCGACAGCGAGCATAATGCGCTTTTTCAATGCATGCCCGCCGGTTTTCTTCCGGGCATGCGCCCCGCGGGGGTGACGCGGCTGCTGCTGACCGCTTCGGGCGGCCCGTTCCGCGAACGCCCGGTCGAGACGCTGGAAGACGTCAGTCCGGACGAAGCGTGCGCCCACCCCAACTGGGTCATGGGCCGCAAGATTTCCGTGGATTCGGCCACGATGATGAACAAGGGCCTGGAACTGATCGAGGCCTGTCTTCTCTTCAGGATGGAGCCCGAGCACATTCAGGTCGTGATACATCCCCAAAGCATTGTGCACTCAATGGTTGAATACGCGGATGGCTCCGTGCTCGCGCAGATGGGGCAGCCGGACATGCGCACGCCCATTGCTCACGGTCTGGCCTGGCCCGACCGGGTGGCGTCGGGGGTGGCCCCGCTGGACCTGTTTGCCGCGGGACGGCTGGATTTCGAACCGCCGTCGGCGGAACGGTTTCCCTGCCTCACGCTGGCTGCGGAAGCCCTGCGCGGAGGCGGGGATGCGCCTGCCGTACTCAATGCAGCCAACGAAGTGGCGGTGGCGGCGTTTCTCGATGGACGAATCGGCTTTATGGATATCCCGCGCGTCATAGAGCGCAGTCTCTGCGCTCTGCCAGTCGGCGATGCCGCCAGCCTTGACGCGGTGCTGGCGGCAGACGCGGCCGCCCGCCGTCGGGCCGCCTCCGAAGTGCAACGCGTGGGGAGGGGCTGAGGCATGCAAGTGCTCATTTCCCTGCTGGCCTTCGCGGTCGCCATCGGCATTCTGGTCACGGTGCACGAATTCGGCCATTTCTGGGTGGCCCGGCGGCTGGGTATTCGCGTACTGCGTTTCTCCATTGGATTCGGCAAGGTCGTGTGGAGCCGAACGGGCCGCGACGGTACGGAATACGCACTCTCTGCCGTGCCGTTTGGCGGCTATGTGAAAATGCTTGACGAGCGCGAGGGCGAGGTGGCCGAAAAGGACCTGCCCGAGGCCTTCAATCGTCAGCACATTGCCAAGCGTATCGCGGTCGTCCTCGCCGGTCCGCTGTTCAACATCCTGTTTGCCATCGTGGCCTATTGGGGCGTGTACATGATCGGCGTGCCTGGTGTGAAGCCGGTCATCGGAAGTGTCGATTCCGGTTCCTATGCCGCACAGGCCGGGTTTCACGAACAGGATCTGATCGTCTCGGTGGGCGGCGAGAAGACGCCGACCTGGGAGAGCGCCACGCTCGAACTGCTGGATGGCCTTCTGGATGGCGGCACGGTCAGTGTGACTGTGGAAAGCGAATCCGGCGCACGGCGCGGGCTGCAGCTTGAGGCTCCGGTGACACCGGCTCTCACCGCACCCGGCGCGCTGCTGGACGGGCTGGGACTGCATCCCTGGAATCCTTCTCTGCCGCCCGTGCTGGGGCGGGTTGCAGACGACGGGCCGGCCGGAAAGGCCGGCCTTGAGGTCGGTGACCGGATCGTCGCGGTGGACGGCCGGGCGGTTTCCGATTGGGATCAATGGCGCAATTATGTGCGAGCGCATCCCGGCGCCACGCTCCAGGTCGATATCGTCCGGAACGGGGTGCGGCGGACAATCGCGCTTCCCCTGGCCACTCATGCGGAGGGCGAGACCCGCATCGGCTACTCCGGCACGGCACCGGATGTTCCGGAAGCCCTGATTTCGCGCCTGCGCGCAGAACAACGCTACGGCGTGGTGGAGTCCGCCATCCACGGTGTCGGCAAGACCTGGCAGGTCAGCGCGCTGACCCTGAGGATGCTCGGACACATGATTACCGGGCAGGTATCCTTGAAGAACATCAGCGGACCCATCAATATTGCGCAGTACGCGGGTTACACTGCGCAAGTCGGGGTGGTTCCCTTTCTGTCATTTCTGGCAGTCGTCAGCATCAGCCTGGCGATTCTCAACCTCCTCCCCGTGCCGGTGCTGGACGGCGGCCATCTGATTTTCTACCTGGTCGAGGGAGTGACCGGTCGGCCGGTCTCCGAGCGCGTGGAACTGTTGGGGCAGCGCATCGGCATCGGTCTGCTGCTGCTCCTCATGTGCTTCGCCTTTTACAACGATCTGGCACGAATCTTCCAATAAGAAGAGGACATTCGTTTTGTTGAGCCGTTATTTCGCCACCTTCCTGCTTGTCGTCGCGGGCGTCCTTTGTGCTGGCCAGGCGCAGGCGGACGGACCCTATCCCTTCACCATCCAGAAGATCGAAGTCACGGGTCTGCAGAGGATTTCGGAAGGCACGCTCTACAACTATCTTCCGCTGAACGTCGGCGACAGGGTGACCGAAGAAAAAGTCCAGGACGCAATCCGCGCGGTCTACCGGACAGGCTTTTTCAGGGATGTCGCGATGTACCGGGATGGCGGCACCCTGGTCGTGAAGGTCAGCGAGAGACCCTCGATCAATCACCTCACCATCAAGGGTAATCACGACATCAAGACCGACAAGCTGATGGATGTGCTCAAGGGCGTGGGTCTGGCCGAAGGACGGATTCTGGACCGGTTCACGCTCGAGCAGTTGACCCAGGAGCTGACGCAACAGTATTACAGCCGTGGAAAATACGGCGTGAAGGTCGACACCAAGGTGAAGGATGTCGGCAACAACCAGGTCGATGTGAATATCCATATCGCCGAGGGGCTGGTTGCGCGAATCCGGGAAATCAACATCGTCGGCAATCACGCATTTGACGACAGTACGCTCCTTGATCAATTTGATCTGCAGACCACCGGCATCTGGTCGTGGGCGACCAGTGACGATCACTATGCGCGTGAGAAGCTGGTCGGCGATCTGGAGACGCTGAGATCGTATTACATGGACCGCGGCTATGCGGATTTTCATGTGGAATCCACACAGGTGGCGATATCGCCCGACAAGAAGGGCGTCTATATCACCATCAATGTTTCGGAAGGCGAGGTCTACAAGGTCAGCAAGGTGAACCTGCGCGGCGATCTCATTCTGCCCGAGCAGGAACTGCGCAAGTTCATTCTCGTCCAGCCCGACGCGACATTTTCCATGAAGAAGGCGACGCAAAGCGCGGACCTGATCACCAAGCGCCTGGGCAGGGAAGGGTATGCCTTTGCCAAGGTCAATCCGGTGCCCGATCTGGATCGCGACAAGAAGAGCGTCACGCTGGATTTCCTGGTTGATCCGGGGCGCCGCGTCTATGTGCGGCGAATCAATTTCCATGGGGCCGAAGGCACCAACGATGAAGTGTATCGGCGCGAGATGCGTCAGTTCGAGGGCGGCTGGCTCAACAGTGCCGACCTTGATCGCTCCAAGCTGCGCCTCCAGCGTCTGCCTTTCGTCGAGGATGTGGACGTGGACACAACGCCGGTGACCGGTTCGCCGGATCAGGTGGATCTCGATTTCAAGATAAAGGAACGTTCGGCCGGACAATTCCAGTTCCAGCTCGGCTATAGCGGGTTCTACGGCGTCCTGATATCGGCGGGCATCACCAATGCCAACTTCCTGGGAACCGGCAAGCGGGTGTCCGTGAATGCCCAGCGGAGCAATTTCAGCCAGCAGTACAACGTGTCATATACCGACCCCTATTTCACGATGAACGGGATCAGCAGCACTACGTCGGTGTTCTACAACAGCCAGAATCAGTTGGGTCGTGGCGCCTCGCAATTCGATACGACGTCCTACGGCGCAACGTTCTCGCTGAGTTATCCCGTTTCGGAATACACTGCGATAAGCACTGGCCTGACCGCGCGGCATTCCGACGTATTTGCCAATGTATTCAACAGCAGCATTCAGGTCCGCAACTTTGTCGACAATGTGAATGGCGGCACGCATTACAGCAGTTATCTGGACAGCGGCCAGCTTCTGGGAACGGGGGTCCGTTTCAACACCCTGGAGGCGCTCGTCGGCATCAACTACGACACGCGCAACCGGGCCATCTTCGCCGATCGCGGGTCGCAGGTGCAGCTCAATTTCCAGGTGGCGACGCCGGCCAGTGACGTGGAATACGGCATCGCGCGGCTGAGCAGCATCAACTATCTGCCGATTGGCGGCGGATTCACGATGGGCTTCAACGGCACGGTGGCGGTGGCTGACACCCTGGGCAATACCAACATGGTGCCGTTCTACAAGCATTTCTTCGCTGGCGGTCCGGATTCGGTGCGTGGCTTCAGGGACGGCTATCTCGGGCCGCTGGATTCCCATGGCCGGCCGTTGGGCGGCAACCTGCTGACTTCGCTGCAGAGCGAGCTGATCCTGCCGAGCTTCGGTGACAGCGGGGCACTTTCCTCGGGATCCTCCCGGTTCAGTATCTTCTTTGATGCTGGTAATGTATTCCGCCAGCGTACCGACTTTAACTGGGGCGAGATTCGCACTTCGGTAGGTGTGGCGGCCACCTGGCTGACCCCGCTGGGTGCCATGCGCTTCAGTATCGCCCGGCCAATCAAGACGTTGCCGGGCGACCGGACCGATTCGTTCCAGTTCACGATTGGAACCGTGTTCTGAAGACCGACTTTTCTGGGAGGAACAGACTTTGAAAATGCGCGTATCCCTCATGGCCTGTACGCTGCTCGCATTGATTGCGGCGGTGCCGCAACAGGCCGCAGCCGCCGATCTCAAGATCGCATACGTCAATTTCAGCCGCCTGCTGAGCGACGCACCTCAGGCCCAGGCCGCGAGCAAGAAACTCCAGGACG
>JASFQN010000135.1:0-7238 GCA_050115425.1 Gammaproteobacteria bacterium
GGTACCGGCCGCCACCTCGGCCGCCTCCACGCTCCCCGGAGACACGGCCGTGGTATCCACGTCCAGCCAGGCATTCTTGCCGCGCATGCTCTCGATTGCGTTGAGATAGGAGGTTGTGTGCACGCGGGCCAACTGCTCCCGGGTGGCGGCCGCCCCCGACTCGAAACGCACCCCCGGTACGGGTTCCCGGTCGAGCAGGTCCTTGATTGCCGAGAGGCGTCCGGGGTGTTCCGGGTAGGTCCACTTGACGCCCAGCCCGGCCAGGATCTCTCGCACACGGCGGTCGAGTCGCCCCGGGAGGAATGGATCGTCGGCATCCGGTCGATGCTCGAGCATGCGCTCGTCATAGAATGCAATGACTTCGCGGTCGCCAATCATCCGACCTCTCCACTGCCTTGTGGTCTACTCAGAGTGTAGCGGTCCGTCGGCAATCCGCGAAAGCCGCGCCACTCAAAGCGGGCGGCGGAAGACGACGCGCCCCCTGCCCGGACCGGCATAATCGGCGACCACCGGCACTTCCTCGCCGCGTGCAACACCTTCAAGCGCAAAACCCAGCGTCTTGTGAAAGGCCACCGATTGCCGATTCGATGCAGTGGTAATGGCCTTGAGCGCGTGGCAACCACGACCGCGAACGACATCCGAAAAATGTGCATAGAGTCGGCGCCCGAGGCCGCGTCTCGCGTACGGCCCGCGGACGGCAACGAGATGAATGTAGCCTTCGGGACGGGTCTGGGAAATGAAACCGAACAGGTAGGCCACCACGCGGGTCGCCTCGCGCATCACGAATGCGGTGTCGCCGAATTCGTGGACGAACATCGGGTGGTGAAGATGCAGTGTGCGGTCGCTTCCCCAGAAATCGTCGATATCATCGAGAATCTGGAGAAAATCTGTCGGGGTGCATGCAGTTGGAGTCATTGTCTCGAGTCGTGATCAGCGAAGCCATGTCATGGAATAGGGTCGCCGGTATCGACGCCCGCCTGCAACCCGCGCGTGGCGTTCAGACTCCGACCCCGTCCTTGCGGCCCGCTTTCAGCGCGATCTCGGCCTGCTTCCAGGGCCAATGACCGTTGATCTCCACTTCCAGCGCAAAACTCAGCGCAATCCGTATGGCGACGATGATGCCCAGCACGCCAAGATTGGCGAAAGTCGGGTCCACGACCACCGTACCGACAATGTCGGCCGCCACCAGAAGCTCGAGCCCGAGAAGAATTGAACGTCCGAGGTCGCGTCTGAAAGCCGGGTAGGAGGCATTGAAGGAATGTCCTGTGGCGAGACGCCTGACGAAAAAACTGGTCGAGGCAATTGCGCCGATGACAATGGCCGCAATGCCCGCGGTTTCGATGCCCACGGCGATCCAGGACGCCACCTGCGCAAACATCCGTTCCTCCCTGCCAGCTTCCGGCTGCCGGCGTCGCGGGTTGATGCTCCCTGAACTTCCAGGTCATGGTGCCAGGCACCAATGCAACGGGCGATACCCTGTTCCGGTTGATTGCCCGCCGGCCCGGCCCCGGCGAACGGCGGTGGCGGAACGGGATCCGCCACCGCCATCAGGCGTGAGCGCCGCCGGGGCGTCAGCTCGTTTCCTCGCCCTCCCCGACCGGTTCGTCGGTGGTCGCGATGCGCGAGTTGTTGAAGCCCATTTCATTGTTGAAATAGACGTACACCGGACCTTCATTACGCAGCATGTCGATGAGGTGCGGCAACTGGTAGTGATGATAGTAGAAACTGTAGTAGTTCGGCGCGATCTCGGCCGCCTCCGGCAAGTCGGCCGTTTCGTCTTCCACGAACCAGACAGAGCAGGTCTGTCCGCCGGTTCCGTGAAGAATCAGGTTCGTCTTGCCGCGCTTGCGGGAAGACCAGTCGTAATATTGATAGCTTTCCACCTGGAAAGATGCCTGAGCCATGCTTGAATCCCCTCGTTGCGTGCCAGCCCCACGTCGTACTGAAATGGTCGGCTGATCCGGTTCTTCCATGAGCAGACGCATGCAACGCCGCCCCTCTTTTCGGGACAATTGTCCCGCTCCTGATACTGGCGAATTCAGGGGGCCGCGCAAAGGCTGAAAGGCGCATCTTGCTGTAGCGCTGCGCCATCCCGGAACGTCAGAGAAATGCGTTACGCGCTGTCAGTGACGCGCGGCCATGAGAGCGTCGAGAAACACATGCTCAGGCGGTCATGTGCAGGCGCCGGGTCAGCGTGTCCCGGTCCAGGTGGAAAAGCGCATCGATGAACAGCGGCTTCAAGGTTCCCGGCCCGCCCGCCATTTCGGTGGCCAGTTCACCCGCGACATTGAAGCAGGCCACGGCAGCCAGTGCGGCATCAAATGGCGTGTCCGTTATCCCCAGAAAACAGCCCGTCACGGAAGTGAGCATGCATCCCGAGCCGATCATCCGGCCCATCAGCGGATGCCCGCTGGCCACACGTGCCAGACGATCGCCATCGGTGATCAGATCCTCCGCGCCCGTGACAACCACCACGGTTCCAAACCGGTCGGCGAGTTCGCGGGCCGCATCCCCGGCGTCAGCCACGCTGTCCACGCTGTCGGCGCCACGGCCGCGGCCGGCGTCAGCCGCAAGGGCCAGTATCTCACTGGCATTGGCCTTGAGAATCGACGGACGCAGGGCAAGAAACTCCCGCGCGGCACCGCGCCGATAGGCCGTCATGCCGGCGGCCACCGGATCGAGTACCCAGGGGCGGCCGAGTTCATTGGCCCTGTCCACGGCAATCCGCGCGCACTTCAAGAGATCTTCATTGAGCGTGCCCAGATTGATCGCAAGCGCGAACGCCACGGTCGTCGCCTCGCGTGCCTCCTCCAGCGTATGCAGTGTGATCTGAATACCACCTACGGCCGCAATGGCGTCCGCCGTGTCGTTCTGTACGACCAGATTGGTAATATTGTGAACAAGCGGGGCGGAACTGCGGACGGTTTCCGCAAGACTCCAGATTCGCGAGATGTATTCCGGGCTGGTCATCATTCACTTCGAGGACAGGCCAACGTGTTCTTTCAAACCGAATTTCATTCCGGGAGAGGATGAATGGCGTCCCGACCCTTCACTGGCCGGCTGCTGGAGCGCATCGCTGGATGGCAGGGCGCCGATGCGGATACCCGCGCCCGGCTTCTGCAAACACTCTGTGCCGGGGTGCGCCCGCAAAGCCTGATCAGCAACAGCCTGACGCTGGTCATTCTCGCGAGCCCGATCATAGCGCAAACCCGGAATCCCGTTCACATCGTCTGGCTCGCCGCGGTGATACTCGGCGGGCTTCTGCCACGCCTCTACGCCGCCTGGTTGCGCCGGAGCGGTGAGTTCGACCGCGCCACCGAACGGAAGGCGGCGGGTTTTCTCGCGGTCAGCGCGGTTTATGGCCTGATCTGGGGCGCCGGCCCCTTTCTGCTTCTGCCCGAGGTCGGCGGGGTGCCGATGGGCATTTTCATGTTCATCATGGTCTTCGGGACGATCATGGGCCCCTACGCCGCGATGCCCGGCATTCTCTACCTGCGGCTCGCGACCACCGGCATCGCCACCCTCACGGCCGCCGCGCTCTACACCACGCCGGAAATCACGCTGGCCTGCCTTGTCGTGACCCTCTGGCTGGCGCTGCGCACGGACGTCTGGCGGGGCTACCACCGCACGCTTCGCCGTCAGATCGAACTGCAGCAGGTTCTGGAAACGCAAAACCGCAACAGCGAGGCCTTGAACCGCCAACTTCGCCGAATGGCCGACACGGACCCCCTGACCGGGGCCTACAACCGGCGCGAGCTGATGCGCCGTATTGCATCCCTGCGCGGGCCGGCGGCGTTGATCCTCATCGATATCGACCATTTCAAGCGAATCAACGACAACTTCGGTCACGATGTTGGCGATCACGCACTGGTCGATTTTGTTGCTCTCATGCAGGGCATGCTTCGCAAACAGGATGTTCTGGCCCGAATCGGTGGCGAGGAATTTGTCGTGCTGCTCACCGACACGGACCGCTCCAGCGCACAAGCGCTAGCCAAGCGCCTGCATGCACGAATCCGGGGCCATGCCAGTGAAATCGGCGGGCACCGGATCCGGTTGACCATCAGCGTGGGTATCGCTGTCGTGCCGCCCGGCTCGACGGTGCAGGGCACCGACGTGCTGCGTGACGCGGATGCGGCCCTCTATGAGGCCAAGCGCAAAGGCCGCAACCGCGTGGAACTGGCCGACATCGCGGCCCCCTGATCGGGCCTGCCATCGGGCGCAGCCGGCAATGCGCTTCAGTGCGTTCGCCCCTGATCCGGCTTGCTGTCCGTGCCCCGGCCGATCGACTGGCGTTCCGGATGCGCGGCCAGGATCAGATCCACCACCGCCGCCACCTGCGCGTCGTCCAGCCTGGCGTCGTCGAACAACCGCCGCCAGATCTGGGAAAACGTCCCGACGCCGCCCGGCGTGTCGACTTCGTGAGCGATTACCAGATCCAGCGACGGAAACACATACAGCCGATGGCCACCGGCCCCCGAGGCGTAATAGACGTCGAGATCTCCGGGCAGGTCGGGATTCCGCCGCCGGTGGTCGCGGTCCACCCACCAGAGGTAGCCGAAGTAGCCAAAGTCTTTCTGGATACCATTCGGATCAGCGCCGTCCAGAGTGTCGCGCCCGCGCGTGCTCTCGAGCACCCATGAAGCCGGCAGCACCTGCTGTCCGTTCCATTGGCCGCAGCCCAGCCAGAGTACCCCGTAGCGCGCGAGGTCACGCGCCGATATGCGAAACGCGTAGGCGGGATGGATGGAGTGATTGCCCAGCATCCAGGCACTCAGACTGCCGTCGCCGGTGTATTCCACGTCGTCGGCACGGAAGTCCTGCATGCCCAGCGGATCAGCGATTGCCTGCCTGAAATACGGGCCGATCGGGCGGTCGGCACTCTGCTCCACAATGTCGCCCACCGTGTTGAAATCCCAGTTGTTGTAGATCCACAGCTTGCCAGGCGGAATGGCGTCGGCCTTGCCGGATTCCTCCTCCTGCCGGCGCAGCTTCTCACGCAGCCGGCGCCAGCCGCCCACTTCGTAGTGGGCGCTATGGAATATGCCGGAACGCGATTCGAGCAGGTCCCGCAGGGTGGCCTTGCGTTCGGCAGGTGTCAGCGGCGGCCTGGTGTCATTTACCCCCAGGTCAGCCAGCGTGTCATCCAGATGCAGCCGCCCGGCCTTGACCTCCAGGCCAACCAGCGAGCTGAGCAACTGCTTGCGCACCGACTGCACCAGGCGCGGCTCGGCGATATCTCCCCACCGGGCGACGAGATGGCCCCGGTACACGACCATCACGGCCGCGCCGGCATCCTGTGAACGGGACAACGCCCTGGCCTGTCGCAGCAGGTCGCGGTTCCAGCGCCCGGGATCGGCTTGCGGCCACTCGGCTCCCGGCCAGGCATTCACCGTGCCGCATTGCGGCCATTCGGCGCGAACCGGCGTCAGAAGGGAGAAGAAGAGAACGGGAACAAGAAAAAATCGGGCGATCATCGACTGTCTCCGGGGTAGCGTGTTGTCACCCTCAAGATGACCGGCCGACCCACGGTCAACAACCTGATTCATGTCCACGGGAGCCGATGTGGACACGTTTCTGTCATTCGGGGAGGTGGGCGCGCCGGTACTCGGCGGGCGAAAGACCGGTGTGGGCCTTGAAGACCTTGTAGAAACCGGAACGGGAACCGAAGCCCGCCTGGCGGCCGATGCCATCCACCGAATAGCGGCGCTCCTCGGGGGCACTGAGGAGTCGTGCGGCCTCGTCGACCCGGTAGGCGTTGACATAGTCGTAGAAGGTCTTGCCCAGGTGGCGATTGAGCGCCGCAGAGACCTCCGCCGGGGGGTACCCCACCGCAGCGGCCAGCGCCTCCAGCGTCAGTCCGGGATCCTGCCAGGGACGCGCCTTGTTCATCGCCCATTCCACGCGGCCGGCAAGTGCGGCGAGACGCGCCTGCTGCTCCGGCGGCACGGCGGGCGCGGCAAGCCCGGCCAATGTGCGCGACTCGAAAATCGCGTAGGCGATGAGTGAGAAAAACGCCGCACTGGCCACCCAGGGCACGATGTTGACCAGCCATTCCACGTCGGACCAGAAATAGCGCACGGCCTGGGCCAGATGCACGGCGACGAACATCAGCAACACAAGGCTCACATGCGCCGGCGCCGCCGCGCCCGACCGCCTGCGTGCACGAATCCAGAGACCACCGGCCACGCCCGTGTAGAGCATCTGCACCCAGATGATCTGGCCGATCCAGACCCAGTGGCGAAGCGCCACGCCCACGACCAGAAACGCGCACAGGTGCGCGAGCCAGGGCAGAAATGCATACCACGGCGGCCGGGCAGCATTGACAGCCTGCGTGACATAGCCGAGCAGCAGGGGGCCGGCCAGCAGCGAGAGCGATTCCTCGAACCAGAGCAGAAACGGCGTGGGCCAGACGATTTCCGCGTGTTCCAGGGTGATGAGCCCGACCACCACCGCGGCCACGAACAGGATGCCCGCCAGATAGCGGGTGGCCGCGGAGCGGCGCAGGCGCGGATGAAGAACCAGGATGAAGGCCAGCAGGATGGCATTCAGCGCACCCGCCAGATTGATCAGGGACAGCTCCACGTTTTCACATACTCAGCCGGCGGGCGGCGAACCGTCGTCCCTGCGGCCAACCCGCTGTCGTGTCGGTCAGGCCTCCCGGCCGGACAGATGAACCACCAGCGGCACCAGCACGAAGGCGAGCACGACTTGCGGGGCGAGACCCGGCCAGAAGGACGCGAGGCTGCCCGAGGGCGCCGCGGCGACCAGCCAGACGCACGGCAGCACCGCAAGGGCGCCCACCAGTCGGGACCGGGTCCTCAACAGACGGCCGAGCAGAAATCCGTAGCCAACGGCGAGCGCGGCACACGGCAACAGAACAAGCGCAACATCGAAGAACACCGAGCCGGCCCGCGGACTGATTCTGGCCAGTGTGGAAACCCAACCGGGCGCCGGCATGGCCGCTCCCCAGCCTGTCGCCACCAGCATGACCCAGGCAAACCCCATGCCCACGAAAAGCCCCAAACAGGATTTGATTGCATCCTTTCTCGTCATTGCCAACTCCCTTTGCCAATCCCCGCCGGCCGCTCTTTCCGGTGGCGGTCAGTCTCTTTATGCCCCATCACCGACGTGCAACGCAAGCCGCTCCCGCAGAGTCCGGCCCGCCGGGCCATCCGCGCATGGTCAGCGCATCTGGCCGGCCAATTTCCGGAAATTCGCAGTATGGGCGATCCGCTCTC
>JASFQN010000136.1:0-7168 GCA_050115425.1 Gammaproteobacteria bacterium
GCCGTCCGATTCGATGGCGCCGCCTTCCAGGACCAGGTCCACACTGGTCCGCGGCACCGTGAACAGGCCCTGATCGGCAAGCCGACGGACCAGGGCATCGTCCAGGTCGTGGGGATACTTGCCGCCCCAGCCGTTGAAGCGGAAATCGATGAGGCGCGGGCCGTGTTCAGTCAACACGGTGATGGGTCCGTGATCGCGCGCCCAGGTATCATTGGAGGGCACCTGGGCCCAGCGGATACGCTCGGAGCGGGCGCCGGCCCGTTCGAGTTGGCGCTCGATATGGCCCCGATGTACCCGGTCGCGACACACCAGCACCACCTTTTCCCGCCGGCTGATCGCTGCTGCCAGGTGGGCAAAACAGGGTTCCACCTGCGTGAGCAGGGGCGCCCAGTCGGTGCGGTCATGCGGCCAGGTGAGCATGACTCCGTCCTGCGGCTCCCATTCGGCCGGCAGGCGGGTCCCTTCAGGATGCTCCAGCATGCAGTGTCCTCATTGGCAGCGTCATGCAGGGTCGCTCCTCCGGGTACGGTCGGAGCGGGCGCCGGAGTATACGCGCCAGGACCGGAGTTGATAAGTCGGGAGAGGGCGCAACGCGCCGGAAGCAACTAGGGATCCTGGTGGCCCTCGGGTCCGGGGCGGCCCACGGTGACCACGCTGTGAATCACCTTGTCGTATTCGAAGTAGACAATGAAGTCGGGGTATTCCCAGCGAGTGATTGGCGGATCCCCCACGGCCGGGAATTTGCGGTCCGGCTCGCCATAGATGTTTTCCACGTTGGCCATGGACATGCCGCGCTCCGGCACCTTTATCCGCTTGCCCTGGGATGTCTGCATGCCGAGCGTTTCGGCATGCGTTGCAGTGCCGGCGCACCCGAGGGCCAGCAGAACGACAAGGCAGGTGACGGTTTGCCGCATCCTGGAACCTCCCCTCGCGAATGGATGGAAATGACCGATAGAAAATATAGCACGGACCGCAACGGATTGTGGTCCGGGCCAGCCGCCCGGCGGGCCCGCATGCCTATGCCTGCGCGCCAGCTTGTGCTTTAATGCCGGCCCATGTTTCGTCCTTACGAACTCTTCGTCGGCCTGCGCTATATCCGTGCCAAACGGCGGAATCATTTCATCTCTTTCATCTCCCTGACGTCCGTGCTGGGCATCACACTTGGCGTGATGGCACTGATCACGGTGCTCTCGGTGATGAACGGTTTTGAAAAGGAACTGCGTCACCGGATTCTGAGCATGACTGCGCACGCCACAGTGTCGGGTTTCGACAACCGGCTTGCCGACTGGCCCAGAGTCGAGAAGGAAGCGGAAAAGATCCGGCACGTGGAAGGAGCGGCGCCCTACGTCGAGGGGGAGGCTATGCTCGCCAGCGGCGGTCAGTTGACCGGTGCCATGGTCAGGGGCGTGCTGCCGGACCAGGAGCCCCGGGTCGACCAGGTCGGCGAGAAGATGTTGCAGGGAAGGCTCGATGATCTCAAGCCCGGCAAATACGGAATCATTCTCGGCAGTGAACTGGCACGTGCCCTGCATGTTGGCGTGGGCGACAAGGTTGTGGTGATGACCTCGGAGGGCAATGTCACTCCGGCGGGTTTCATTCCGAGACTGCGACGATTTTCCGTGGTCGGCATTTTCGAAGTGGGGATGTACGAGTACGACCGCAACCTGGCGTTCATCGACATGGGTGACGCGCAGAAGCTCTATCGCCTCGACGACAAGGTGACCGGCGTGCGCCTGCGCCTGGACGACATGTTTCTTGCGCCCCGGGTCAGCCAGGAGCTCGTCAATCGCATGCATGGGGCCTATTACGTCACCGACTGGACCCGTCAGCACGCCAACTTCTTCCGGGCCATCCGGACCGAGAAGACCGTGATGTTCGTGATTCTCTTCCTGATCGTCGCCGTGGCAGCGTTCAACATCGTTTCCACGCTGGTCATGGTGGTGAATGACAAGCAGTCCGATATCGCCATCCTGCGTACGCTGGGTGCCACACCGCGTTCAATCATGTCGGTATTCATGATCCAGGGCACCGTGATCGGAGCGGTCGGCACGCTCGTCGGTGTGGCCTGTGGCGTGGCGTTGTCGCTCAATGTGGAAACGATCGTTCCCTGGATTGAACACACGTTCCATGTGCAGTTCCTGCCGGCGGATGTGTATTACATCAGCGATCTGCCCTCGGACCTGCACTGGATCCAGGTGGGACACATCGCGGTCATTTCCTTTGTGCTGTCGCTGGTCTCGACGATTTATCCGGCCTGGCGTGCCGCGCGTACGCAGCCGGCGGAGGCCCTGCGTTATGAGTGACCTCGGGCAGGGCGTGGACGGCGTGATCGCCTGCCGGGGCTTGCGGCGGGATTACACGGATGCCGGGCAGAAGGTGGAGGTGCTGTCGGGGCTTGACCTGACCGTGCAACGCGGGGAGCGGGTGGCCGTGGTGGGCGCATCCGGTTCGGGCAAGAGCACGCTTCTGCATCTGCTGGGCGGCCTTGACCGGCCCACGGCAGGTGAAGTGTGGAT
Organism: Gammaproteobacteria bacterium; assembly: GCA_050115425.1. Classification (GTDB taxonomy): domain Bacteria; phylum Pseudomonadota; class Gammaproteobacteria; order Natronospirales; family JASFQN01; genus JASFQN01. Next base: position 2,517 of record JASFQN010000136.1, read on the forward strand.
CGCGGGTCAGCCCATGCATGAGCTGTCGGACGCGGCCCGCGGGGCGCTTCGCAACCGCGCGGTAGGCTTCGTCTACCAGTTTCACCATCTGTTGCCCGAGTTCAGCGCGCTGGAAAATGTCGCCATGCCGCTGCTGGTGCGCCGGATGGCGCCCGCCGAGGCGCGGGAGAGGGCCGCGGCGCTCCTCGACCGGGTGGGTCTGGGCAGCCGGCTGACGCACAAGCCGGGCGAGCTCTCCGGTGGCGAACGTCAGCGGGCGGCGGTGGCGCGCGCGCTGATTACATCGCCGGCCTGTCTGCTGGCCGACGAGCCCACGGGCAATCTGGATGCCCGCGCCGGTGAGCGAGTCTACGAACTGATGCTGGAATTGAACGCCGACCTGGGAACCAGCCTGCTGGTCGTGACCCACGATCATGGCCTGGCGCGGCGCATGCAACGCGTGCTGGTTCTCGAAGACGGTCGCTTGCACGCCTATCAGGGCTGAGCCCTGGCGGGCTTGATCCGCTTGCTGGCGAGCGGGGGACGCGCGAACGTCTAGCGGTTTTCGGGCTCGCTCCGACGGAACGTGCGCCGGCGCCGGTAGCGCCTCATCAGGGATCGCTGCCAGAGCAGGTTCAGCGCGAAATAGCCAAGCAAACCGAAGATCAGGCCGAGCACCACGGAGCCCAGCCACAGAGGCCCCCCCACGCGTTCCAGCTGCGAGAAGAGCCAGTCCCATGACAACTCGAAATGAAATTCGAGTGGCGGGCGCTGCAGGAGCAGGCAACCCACCTTGTAGGCACTGTAGAAGATCGGGCCCATGGTCAGGGGATTGGTGAACCATACAGTGGCCACCGCCACGGCGATGTTGACCCGAAAGCCAACCGCGGCGAATGCCGCCAATGCCATCTGGAAGGGAACCGGCATGAAGCCGAAGAAGATGCCGATGGCGAATGCCTTGGCCGTGCCGCGACGATTAATGTGCCAGAGTGCGGGATCCTGGAGTACCGCCTTGAAGGGACGGAGAAACCAGCGGTCCCTGATCTGGTGAGGCTCGGGCAGGTACTTCTTGATGAATTTTCGCGACATTGCGTAAGGTAGCGGGTCGACGGGCGCCGTCTCCGGCGGCGGAGGGCCCATTATCCACATTACGCAGGGAAGCGAAATATGCTTGGGGCGGCAATGGCATTTTTCGGCGGGGTTGTCGCCTGTCTGCAATTGCCGGGTCTTCCCCCCCAATGGCTCGTCTCGGGTCTCTTGATTGCCGCCATTCCCTGCGTATTTCATCGCTATGGCCGGCTGTTCGCCATCGCGGTCATCGGTTTTGCCTGGACGATGCTCGTGGCCCGGCAACATCTCGAGACGCGCCTGGCGCCCGGTCATGCGAATGCCAGGATCACGGTCACGGGCCGGATCGAAAATTTTCCCCGCCATACCGGCCACCGCGAACGCTTCATTCTCGAGGGACGCGACAGCGGAGGGCACAGCCGCCGATTGCGGCTGGCCTGGTACCGCAGCGATGTGCGGCCGAAAGCGGGCGAGTGCTGGCAGTTTCGCATCCGCGCGCACGCGCCGCGCGGCTTTGCCGACCCGGGCGTGTTCGATTACGAACGCTGGCTTTTTGCCAAGGGCATGGACGGCACTGGCTACATCAGGAGCGCCAGGCGCCTCACCCATTGCCACACCCCTGTTTTGCTGGCCTTGCGCCGCCGTATCGCCGAGGCGATCCAGGCGACGGTGCCCGGGCCGGACGGGGCACTGGTCAAGGCGTTGGCGGTGGGCGATCGGGCCGGCATAAGCGCTCGGCAATGGCGGGTCCTGCGGGCCAATGGAGTCTCGCATCTGCTGGCGATCTCCGGGCTGCATGTCGGCCTGGCGGCGTTCCTCGCGTGGTTGCTGACCGCCACCCTGTGGCGCCGCAGCACGCGCCTTCTCCTGCGCCTTCCGGCTCCCCGGGCGGCTGCCGCTGCCGCCCTTTCGGCCGGCCTCGGTTATGCGCTGCTGGCCGGTCTGACCATTTCGTGCCAGCGGGCGCTGGTCATGCTGGCGGTGGGCATGACCGGATTGCTGTTCAACAGGCGGCCGGGCGGGCTCGCGGCCCTCTCCACGGCTCTGCTGGCGGTCCTTGTTCTGGACCCGTTGGCCCCTCTGGATGCCGGCTTCTGGCTGTCCTTCACCGCGGTGGCCGCCCTGATTCTGATGGCCACGCGGGCGACTGCCGGGCAGGGTCGGCTGGTGCGCTGGTGGCGACCTCAATTCGTCGTGGCGCTGGGCCTGGCGCCGCTGCTGATTCTGCTGTTCGGGCATCTGTCGGCGCTCGCCTTCCCCTGCAATCTGGTACTGATCCCGCTGTTCAGTCTGGTGGTGGTGCCTTTGGCGCTGGCCGGCGTGCTTTCGTTTCTGCTCGGGATGCCGGCGATAGCGGGCTGGTTATGGGGACTGGACGGCTGGGTCCTGCACGGACTCTGGCCGGCGCTGGCCTGGTTGGCGGCGCAGGGCTGGCAATGGCAGGCGCCCGATCCAGGCCCCCTGGCCGCGCTGGTCGCTACCGCGGGCCTGATGCTGGCGGCGTGCTCCCGGCGGCTGCCCGCGCGGACCACGGGTCTTCTGGCGCTTGTGGTGCTGATCGTGCCGGCCAGTCAGCCACCGCCCCCGGGCGGCTTTCGGCTTACCCTGCTCGATGTTGGCCAGGGGCTGGCCTCCATTGTGCGTACCCGGCACCACACGCTGATCTATGACGCCGGTCCGGCCTGGCTGTCCGGCAGCGACACCGGCGACCTCGTCGTGCTGCCGGCCCTTCGGGCCGAGCATGACCCACCACCCGCGCTGCTCATGATCAGTCATGGTGATCGTGACCATGCGGGCGGATTCCCGTCGCTGGCCGAGGCCTTTCCGCAGGCGCTGGTGCTCTCCGGGGAACCCACCCGTCTGCATTCTGCCCGTGCCAGATACTGCCGGCGCGGGCAGCACTGGCACTGGGACGGCGTCGCCTTCCGCGTGCTCAATCCGCCGTCGGGATTCAGCATGCGCGGCAACAACGCTTCCTGTGTTCTGCAGATCAGTGGCGCCGGCGGCCGCGTGCTGCTGACCGGCGACATCGAGCGACCCGCGGAGCAGGCTCTGCTCGGGCGGGGGCGGGACCGTCTGGCCAGTCGCGTGATCGTGGTCCCGCACCACGGCTCAACAACCTCGTCCGGGGCGGATTTCGTATCTGCCGTCCACGCGCAGGCGGCCCTTTTCCCCGTGGGCTGGGGCAACCGCTGGAATTTTCCTCGTCCGGCGGTCAGCCAACGCTGGGCGGCCGCCGGAGCGGACCTCTTGCGCACCGATTGCGACGGGGCGCTCACGCTGGACGCCGAACCCGATGGACACTGGCGCCTGAGTTCATGGCGACGCAGTCACCGCCATTTATGGAGTTCCGCGTGCAGGGCGGTCAGGTTCGATAATGGTGGCAAATACAGTATGATGCGCGAAATTCCAACGCGCGCGCCCAAGAGTGCGCGCTCCTCCAATTGACGGCGGGCGTGTAATGCTGGAGTTGATAAAGGCTGGTGGATGGGTCATGGCGCCCATCATCCTGTGTTCGGTCATTGCCCTGGGCATCATCGGTGAACGACTCTGGTCCCTGCGGCGCAAGCGCGTGATTCCGGAACACCTGGTCGCCCAGGTGTGGCACGCCTTGCGCAATAACCAGCTGGGTGACGACCAGCTTCGCGGCCTGGCCGTCGGCTCACCCCTGGGCCGGATTCTGGCGGCCGGGCTGATGAACCGGAAATCGCGCCGGGAGGTGATGAAGGAAAGCATCGAGGACACGGGTCGTCACGTCGTACATGATCTGGAACGTTATCTGAATTCGCTGGGAACCATCGCCGCCATTTCACCGCTGCTCGGTCTGCTGGGTACGGTACTCGGCATGGTCAAGGTGTTCGCGGCCATCTCGCAGCACGGTGTGGGCAATCCGGGTGTGCTGGCAGGGGGTATTTCCGAGGCACTGATCACGACTGTCGCGGGGCTTATGGTGGCCATCCCGACCGTCATCGGTTACCGCTACCTGCGTGGCAAGGTGGACGAGCTGGTCGTGCAGATGGAACAGGAAGCGATCAAGTTGGTCGAGGCACTGCACGGCAATCGTACGCCGCCGGCCGAAGGCAAGGCGAAATGAACCTCAACCCGCGACGGCCGGAGGATCCCGAGATCAACATTACGTCGTTGATCGACGTGGTGTTGCTGTTGCTGGTGTTCTTCATGGTGTCCACGAGCTTTGTTCACGAGGCGGACATCAAGCTGGAGTTGCCCCAGTCGAGCGCGAAGCCGGCGCCCGGCGCGGAAAAGGGGCTGGTCGTGACCGTCGACGCCCAGGGCAACTACTACGTGAATGACAAGGCGCTGGTGAATTCCAGGCCGGAGACATTGAAACGCGCACTGGAAAAGGAAGCCGGTGATCAACGTGGTGTTCCGCTGACCATCCGGGCGGATGCGCGGACCACCCACCAGTCGGTAGTGACGGTAATGGATGTAGCTGGCAAGCTTGGCTTCGTGCACATCAGTATCGTGACGACCAAACGGGAAAAGAACTGAGCTATGTGGCGCCTTCTATTCGACGCCGATTCGGTGAGCATCTATGGTCGGTTGCTCAGCTACGTACGTCCGTACTGGAAGGTGTTCATGCTTTC
>JASFQN010000137.1:0-7147 GCA_050115425.1 Gammaproteobacteria bacterium
CCAGGTTGACTTGTTGGATAAAGCCATCCGTAGCGGCCCATACTGTACCGGTATCCCGGCAGGACACGGCGGTTACATTCGAGCTCGCCAACGCCGTAGGGTCATCTGGTCTGGCACCAAGCAAATGGAAAGCCCGCGAGGACGGATTGTAGCTGCTCAGCCCAGCACTTGTGCCAATCCAGATCAGTCCATCGTGATCCTGAAAAAGCGACCATACCGAGTCTCCATTCAGTGAGCGAGAGTCCCAAGGCGTGTGGCCGAGGACTGTCGCTGTCTCCGAGTCGGGTGGCAGAACGGCGACCCCTTCACCCCAGAAACCGATCCAGAGATTTCCCTCTCGATCGACAAGAAGGGCCCTGACCAAGCCATCCCCCAGCGGCTTTCCTGATCGGGTTTTCAAGTCCACGGCGACGAATGATTGACCGTTGTTTGTACTCTTTAGAATTCCATTATTTGTACCGACCCAGAGGGTCCCGCCTTTTGACTCGGCCATGGCCCAGATTTGCCGTGCGTGCGACTCTGGAGACTTCGCATTGCTCGAAAGGTGATGTTCAAAGGTTTCGGTTTTGGGAAGAAACCGATCCAGTCCGTTATTCGTGCCGACCCAGAATTGACCTGATTCGTCCCGAAAAACGGTATTGACCCGATTGGAAGCCAGTGACCCTGGAAGCGAATCCTCATGCCGAAAATGTTTGAATTTCCCGGTGGCTGGATCAAACAAGTCGAGACCGCCGCGCATTGTGCCCACCCAGATTCTGCCGTTGTCAGCCTTTGAGAGTGTCCATATTTGGTTGGCTGAAAGGCTGGAGGGGTCGGAATCGTCATGACGAAAATGCTTGAATCCTTCCTTTCCTGGCTCGTAAAGATCCAGTCCGCCGCCGTAAGTGCCGATCCACATTTTACCGCCGCTGCCTGCGACGATGCCGCGCATGATGTTGGCGGACAGGGAAGCTGGATCTCGGGGTGTGTGAGAAAAGATTGTGGGCGTGTATCCATCGTAGCGGTAAAGTCCGGTTTCAGTGCCGACCCACAGGAATCCCATGCTGTCCTGCTGGATTTGAAAGACCGTCGACGACGGAAGACCGTTGTCCCCACTCAGTCGTTGGACCCGAATGTCATGCAGGTTCGTTGCCGACACCTTGCCGGAAGCAAGCAATACAATCACTAACAAACGTAGCAGTCGGCGCATAACAATGGCTCTTGGTGTGTCAGTGCCCAAGTGTGTACCGGCGGCCTCCTGCTGGCACGGGCCGCCGGTGTATGTGGGTATCATGCATTGCTATCGTTGTTCCACACTTGGTTGTGATTCACGGCCGCCAGCGCAAATGAAGATCTGGCCGAGTCGAGTTTTTCAATTGCGAGATTCGCCTGTTTTCCGGCATCGGGGTCAGGATGACTCTCCGCAAGTTTGCGCAACATTGCAGCGACTTCCTCAAGTCTTTGAACGCCTTCGGCATGCTGTCGCGCGGTTCTCTCTGCGATGTCGAGTGCTTCAGCTTCCGTCGGAGGCTGCTTGACATCACTCATGCGCTTGAAGACTTCATCCTTCAGGTCGGTGTCTTTCATGGTCAGTCCTCTTCTTTTTGCAAGGTGAGGGGGGTGTGGTGATCATTGGCACCACGGTCAGGTGTAGGTGTGCCCAGGGCAATGGCAAAGGCCGGGGACTGTGCGGGTATATCCTTCAGGCCAAGGGCTTTCTCAATGGCACTCTCCGACAAGGCGCCAGTCGGGGCCGCGGCCAGCTCGCACGATGTCGCGGCCAGCAAGATGTTCTGCGCAATGCACCCGCCTTCAGTGATAACCACGCGGTAGGCACTCGGGTGATGGTATTTCCAGCTCGTCCGATCAAAATTGGCCACGAGGAAGATGATTGCAGCGGCGTCGGACGTCCAAGCCTGATCTCCAAGCAGCGCCGGGAGATCGGGTTGGTTGGAATTTATTTGTCCCAATTCGTGGTCAAGGGCGGAGTAATGATAAAAGCCGGGCTGGAGACCCTGTACGCGCGCGGCATATGCGTACAGTTCAAATGGGTTGCGGGCTCCTCCAGAGGGCGTCATTGTGCGTGGCAGGCGTCCATAATCAGGGATGTCGTAAAAGCCTGTGATGCCGTTGCCAGCGAAGAGGCAGGCTGCAAGATCCTGCAATGCGATCGGTTCGAATCCGAATTGTCGCCGACTCTTGCGACGATACATCGTTCGAAACGGTTCGGTCTCCAGATCCGGCCTCGGCAGGGCGGTTCGGTCATCACAGTCGTCATTGCGGGCATAGAGCGGTGGCGACGGCCGGCGGGCCAGGCGTTCTTTCATGTGTTCTCGTGCCGCTTCGCCTGTCAGGAAGGGCGTATCCCGGACGGTAAAATGGTACAGGCCGGCGATGCCACCCCATTCCCACTCGGAACGAAAGCGCTCGTCGGCCCTGGCTTGCGCTGTGCCTTCGGCTACCAGCGCTCCCGCTTCCAGCAGTTGAGCCATGGCGTCGGCCAGGCTGGCGGCCGAATACTGTGAAAGGTGGGTGAACAGTTCCTCGGGCGTACGCCACTCCTCGAACCATTTGAGCATGTCCAGGGCCAGCGTGTTGCACGAGAAACGCTGCTTGGCATAGTAGTTGATGACGACGATTCCGTCCGGTTCGAAACTGGCAAGCAGTGATGCTGCGCGGCGCAGGCGCGGTGGGGCGACCTGCACCAAAGACTTGGATGGGGTGTGGCGGCGATCGGCAACCGGGAACTCAGTCATGGACATGATTCCCGCCCTGTCCGTTCGAAGAGGATTCATGTTTCACCGACTGCATGCGGTGCTGCCTCCCTCTGATGACCTTTGTCCATGCGGTGCAGTCTCCGGCTCGTCGCGGGACGGGACGACGTTTTCCTTGTCGTTAGTGTACCAGCAAGCATGCCGCTGCGCCGAAAGGGGCGAAGTGCGGTCAAAGCAGGGTCAGCAGTGTGCGCACAGCGGCAACAAATTGTTGGTAGTCTTCGTCGAGATCCGCGGGCGATTCAGCACCAAGCGACGTCTCCAGTCGCGCGGCCAGTGCCTTGAGTTCCGCGAGCCGGCAGAAGGAGGCGGTACCGTGTATCACGTGAACGGCGTCGCGCAAGGCTGACCGGTCACCCGCCTCCCAGAGCTTTTCCACGTTGGCGAGTTGCTCGGGCAGTTCGCTGCGCAGGATGGCCATGACCTCCGGGTCAATCGCATCCAGCGCAGCCTTTATCGCGCTCGGGTCCATGCCGGAGTCCGGTTCCAGCACGGTGGCGGGCGGGGCTTCTCCGGGCGGTCGGGACCTTTCGCCATGCGCGGCCAGTGCCTCCCGGATGGCGCGGCCCGCCTGGAAGGCATCGAAGGGCTTGGTCAGCCAGCCGTCGAAGGCTTCGGCCGCGTCGCCGGCCTCCTCGGCAGTGTTGGCACTCATGCCGATGACGGCCTGCACAGTGTTCGGCGCGAGTTCGCGCAAGTGGCGGGCAAGTTCCGCGCCGGACATTCCTGGCAAGCGCAGGTCCACCAGCGCCAGTTCCGGCTGGACCCGTCCACTGACCTCGAGCGCGCGGCGCGCGCTGCCCGCCGGATAGACCTCCACGCCCAGGGATTCCAGCAGAGTGCGTGCCAGAGAGAGGTTGACCGGGTTGTCGTCGACGACCAGCACCTTGAGGCGCGAGAGCATGTCGGGGAAATTTTCCGCCGCGCTGCCGGCCCGCAGTTCCGAGGGCACCAGCAGGGTGGCGAGTATCTTGCTCAGGCCCGTGTACTGCGGCAGCGCAAGTCCCTGGATGGCTTCGCCGATGCGGTCCAGGGCCACCCGGTCCACGCTGGGTACCAATGCGACGACCTGTGACGGGGCCCGGACATCGGTCCAGAGACCGTGCAGGGCATCGGCCAGGCGCAATTCGGATTGTGAGAGCATGAGAATGACCGCCGGGGGCTTGTCGCCGCCGCCGGTGCCGGTGGAGACGGCCTTTTCAAGGTCGGCCAGTCTCGACACCGTGAGCAGTGTCAGTCCACGCCGAGTGAGTTGCTGGGTGAGGTTGGCGCAATTCACCTGTTCGGGGCAATAGAGCAGAAGGGGCGGTAGATCGTCGAATCCGGTCGATTCGGCCGGTTCTTCAACCCGGAAGGTCGCCTTGAACGTGAATGAACTGCCTTCGCCTGGTTGACTGCGCACCGCGATGTCACCCCCCAGGGACTGGGCAAGCCGTTTGCTGATGGCCAGGCCAAGACCGGCACCCCCGTGTTCGCGCGCCGATGTTGCGTTGAGCTGGGAGAAGGGCTGGAAGAGGCGTTCCAGGTCGCTGGCCTGGATGCCCGGGCCCGTGTCGGTGACCGTGAACTCCACGGGCATGCGGCCGGCCGTGATCGGCCCGGCCTGGCGAATGGTGAGTGTGACACTGCCCCGGTCGGTGTACTTGATGGCATTGGTGAGCAGGTTGCCGAGGATGCGCTGCACCTTCACGGCGTCGCCGCTCAGCCGGCTGCCTGGCGGGATATCCTCGTGCCGGCCCAGTTGCAGGCCCTTCTGATAGGCGTCGCTCGCCACCATGCCGAGTACGTCATCGACGAGCTCCTCAACCACGAACGGCTCGATATTCTGCGTGGGAGTCCGGGCCTCGAGTGTCGACAGGCTGAGTACGTCATCGAGCAGGCGCAGCAGCGAACGGGCCGCGTTTTGCAGGGTATGCACGTATTCGCGCTGGACCCGATCCAGCCCGGTCTTGGTCAGCAGGTGGGCGAAGCCCATGATGGCATTCATGGGGGTGCGGATTTCGTGGCTCATGTTGGCAAGGAATTCCGACTTCACCCGACTGGCTTCCAGCGCTCGCTTGCGCGCCAGATCGAGCTGCACGTTCTTCACTTCTACCGCTTCCAGGGTTTCCCGCAATTCGGCGGTGGCCTGGTCCACACGATCCTGAAGTTGTTCCTGCGACTGCTGGACAGACACCGCCATGGTATTGATGCCGCGTTCCAGGCTGCCAATCTCGCCTCCCGCGGACTCGGGAACGCGGGTGGTAAGGTTGCCCCGCGAGAACTCCATCACGGCCCGGATGATGCGCCGGATTGGATCGGTCACGCTCAGGCCGATCTGCAGACCCAGCAAGAAGCTCAGCAGAAGGCCAAGCAGGGTGATCAACAGCCCCTTGAGGAGCACCTCGGCCTGCCGGTTGGCGGCGCGAGCCTGGGACAGCGTGACGGTGACCGATCCGAGCGTGGGTGGCGGTTCCGCCCGATCAGCCGGCTGATCGAGCAGGTTGTCGTACTCGCCAAGGTCCACGTCGCCCGGAAAAATCGGGCTCGTGAAGGTCAATGTCTTGACCGAGGGTGCTGCGAGTCCGCTCAGCGCGTTGAACCAATCGGGTCGACTGTCCAGTTCGTCGGACTGGCCGGCCCGGGCCAGCACCTGGCCATCGGCATCACGGAAGACGACCGACTCCACATCGCGTTCGCGAAGTGTTGCCGCGACCAGCCGGCGCAAGGCGGCCTGGTTGTGCGAGAACACGGCATATTCACTGGCCGGAGCCAACTGCGTCACAATGGCCTGGCCGAGCGAGTTCTGGGCGGCGCGCAGGTCGCTGATACGGGTGTTGATGAAATACAGGCCCAGGAACAGCGCCATCAGCGCCGACGGCAGCAAGGCGATCAACAGCACGCGTTGCCGGATTCCCCAGTTACCGATCATGACCACTCTGCTCCAGACGAGTCTGCAGAAGGGTTTCATCCAGCGGACCCAACCCCAGGGCCGATGCGACGCTGGCATTGACCTCTACCTGGAATCTGGCCGGGTAGGCGGGATCCGGCAACCGGATCGGGCCTCGGGATTCGAGGGCGCTTGCTACCGCGTCGGCGCCCTGTTGCGCAATCTGTTGGGGCGTTGAATAAAGCCCTGCCACGGCACCCGCCGCGACGAACGAGGGGGAATAGCCCTGTACCGGCACGTGTTCATGGAAGGTACTGAGCAGAATGTTCTGTACCGTGAACCGGTTGTAGGCCACCGGATCGGGCATGGCGAGCAGGAGCTGGCTGTGGCTGAGCAAGGGGTTGAGCCGCGCAGCCAGATCGTCGTTGGCTGATTGCAGCACCTGGGCGTCAATTTCCACGCCGGCTTGGCGGGCGGCCGCCCTGATCTCCGGAAGTCGGTCGGAACTGGTTGGCCCAAGCAGGACACCCACCGTGCGAAGTTCGGGGATGATCATGCGTGCAAGATGGAACTGTCGTTCCAGCGGTTGGTCGATGAATACGGCGCTGAAGGCGTGTTGACCGGCTTCTCCGGCAAGGGCGTCAAAGGCAAGCTGTGGCAGCAGGAGACCGAACACCGGCACGTCGCCGGGGAGCTGCAATGCCTCGCGCGTGGCATCCGTACCGACACTGACGATCAGGTCGGTATTGCCGGCAAGCGTGGCCCGGGTATCGGCCTGGTCCACGACTGCGGACTGGATGCTGACAGGCGTGTCAGACGCCTCCAGGCGCTGCCGGAGGGTTTGCTCGACCATCGAATAGGGCTCGCCCTGCGAACTGAGGAGGATTGTGACGTGCGCCGTCCCTGTCGCGGCCCTCGCGGGGTCGCAGCATGAGCCGGCACCGAGCAGAGCCAGGCCGGCGATCAGCGCAAGCAGGTTTCGCGCGACCATGTTGAACATCCCTGCACTGTCAATCTCCGTCGAACGGTATTCGGATATCCGCAAAAATCCGTCTGTCGAACAGATTGTCGTAGCGGAAATCCTCATAGCTTCCCAGCACGCTCTGCGCGACAAGACTCACTTCGGGGCCCGGGCGCGTGCCTTCAGGGCGCCAGGCAAGCCGAAGGTCGAGGCGTTTCATGGGGTTGATGGTGGTCCCCGTGTCGAGCCCGTCCATGGTGCTGGTGTAATAGAAACCGGCGCTGCCGGACCAGCGCTCATCGAAATGGTGCATCGCAAGTATCGACACATTATTGCGCGGCGCACTGTCCGAATAATGTTCGTCGATATCGCTGCTGGTCAGCCGCGTATACGCATAGTTGAATACAATGCGATCGGAACTCGCCGGCCGGTAGTCAAGCTGCATTTCCGCGCCGCGCACGGTGGCATGGTCGCGATTTCGAAAGTCCAGTGCCCAGCCGTCGAAGGTATCCGGATAGGGAATCGGATAATAGGTGATCAGGTCGCTGATATGGTCTGAAAAAA
>JASFQN010000138.1:0-7138 GCA_050115425.1 Gammaproteobacteria bacterium
GTTCTGTGGCGCAAATACTCCGTCACATGGCGCTGCTATGCTCCTGCGTATTTCCACCGCTCCTTGTCCTCTCGCGCCGCCTCGCTACGCGCCACCGGACCCACCCTGGCTCCTGCACGATCCGGCATATGTCTGAGCGGGCTGCGGGGACTCGGCCGGGCAGTTTCGTCTGAAACACTCTTCCTCACGGAAGAGGGAGAGCTTTGTCTCAGTCGCCGGGGCAGGAAGAACGTCCTCTCCCCTTGCTCGCGAGGGGAGAGACAGAGAGGGGTGCGCCGCGTTTGAGCCGGACGGTTTCGTTGCAAGCGCACCCCCTGCTGGAGGGTGGAGGGTCGGTCTTTCGGCAGCGGGTGAGAAATCGACCCGCGTTGCCGTCACCGCCTCACTGCTCGAATGGCACCAGCACCTGCATATTGGCGCCGCCGAAGATGTTCTTGTGCAGGTGGAACGTCAGGCCGAAGCTCAGCATTTTCTGCTCGTCAGCCCCCCAGCGCCATTCAACCGGCAGCGCGAGCTTGCCCACCCAGCGCTTTTCCCGGGTCGGCGCCGTGCCGGCGTAGGCGTTCTCGTTGTCCACGCGATTGGCGTAAATGGCGGGCCGGAAATAGATCCCCGGCCTGAAGGGCCAGCTGATACCCCCCATGAGCATGGCCTGGCGGAAGCGCAACTTCAGGGGCTGTTCGGTGTAGAGGCCATCGGGATTGTCTTCATCCAGGTAGAGCAGGCGCAGCCCGGCCCAGCCTTCCAGCGCGCCGGTGAGGGGGCGGCCCGCCACAGTCGTGAGAGTCCGGAAACGACGGTGGAAATCGGACCGGCTGCCATCTGCCATCAGTCCCCGTCGCCAGCCATTTTCTGCCTGCACGGCCGTCTGCAGCCATGCGCCGCCGGGGAATTGCCAGGCCAGCGCCAGGCCGCCACTGGACTGTCCGTAGTCCAGAAGGAAGTCGGTGTTCAAATCCCGGTAGGACGTGTGCAGGTTGTCGTTCACAAACGTGTAAAGACCGAATGAATCACCCTGCCAACGGTATTCCGCGAACACCGTTCGCGGCTGACGCTCGTAGCGCGCCTCGGGGGTCTTGCCGCTGTAGAACGGATCGACCAGGACGTAGGCGATTCGGAACTGATGGCCCGGTGCACCCTGCCAGGCCAGTTCCACCTGCAAGTCGTCGTTGGCCTTGACGGCTTCCGGGTTGATCAGGATGCTCCAGCGCCACTGGCGGGGCAACGACTGCTCAAGGCCTACCAGGTTGCGATCGAAACGTCCGTCGAAATCCTCGTCGCGGCGGAAGCGATAGACCATGCGCGTCGTTTCACCCAGCTTGCCTGAAGCGCGTACGCCAACCAGCGAATAGAATTCCTTGCTGCGAACGCTGCCGACCGTGCCGAAAATGCCGTCACGCCAGAGAGGCTGGCGGGGGTCGAGCGGAATGCCCGGCATATAGCCGAAGCGGTGCATGAAGCTTTCGTTGTTGTAGCGGAAGTCCCGGCCTTCCAGCGCGGCATCGAGACGAAAGGGGTCCGGTTCCGCGGTCAACGGAAAGTCGGCACGGGCGGGTGGCACAAGGCACGCCGAAGCGACCAGTGCCAGGGCCGCTGCAACTAGCCACGAGGGCGGGCGAGGGCGCATGGCCCGAGTCTAGGGGCGGACAGGCTTCCCTGCCATCGGGGATTTCCGGGATTTTTTCGGATCAGGCCTGTTCGCGCGCGATGGCGCGGTAGCCGATGTCGTTTCGGAAATAGACGTCCGGCCAATGGATTCCGTGGACACGCTCGTAGGCGCGTTGCTGTGCCTGCGTAACGGTGTCGGCCAGGGCCACCACGCAGAGCACACGGCCACCCGCGGTCAGTACCTTTCCGTCGCGCTCGCTGGTGCCGGCGTGGAAGACCTTGGTGTCCGGCAGCTTGGCATCCAGACCTTCAATCACGTCGCCCTTGCGATAGCTTCCCGGGTAGCCACCCGCCGCCATGACCACGCCCAGCGCCGCGCGTGGGTCCCATTCCACGGAGAGGCTGTCCAGACGTTGATCGAGCGCGGCGTCACAAAGCGCGGCCAGGTCGGAATTCAGCCGCATGAGAATGGGCTGGGTTTCCGGATCGCCGAAGCGGCAGTTGAATTCCATGACCCGGGGCGTCCCGTCGGGACCTATCATCAGGCCGGCGTAGAGAAAGCCCGTGTAGGGCGAGCCATCGGCTGCCATCCCGGCGACGGTGGGCTTGATGACTTCGTCCATGATGCGCTCGTGGACGGCGGGGGTGACTACCGGCGCGGGCGAGTAGGCGCCCATGCCACCGGTATTGGGACCCCGGTCGCCTTCATCCCGCGCCTTGTGATCCTGCGAGGTCGCGAGTGGCAGGATGTGGCTGCCGTCGCACATGACGATGAAACTGGCTTCCTCGCCCTCCAGGAAATCCTCGACGACCACGCGGTGACCGGCATCCCCATAGGCGTTGCCCGCCAGCATGTCCTGCACCGCCTGCACGGCTTCGTCGACGCTGCGGGCCACGACCACGCCCTTGCCGGCAGCCAGCCCGTCCGCCTTGACCACCACCGGCGCACCGTGTTGACGGATGTAGTCGGCGGCGAGATCGGGGTCGGTGAAGGTCCGGTATTGCGCGGTCGGGATGTGATGGCGGCTGAGAAAATCCTTGGCGAAAATCTTCGAGCCCTCCAGGCGCGCCGCCCGGCGGTCCGGTCCGAAACAGCGCAGATCGGCCTGGCGGAACAGGTCGACGATGCCTGCCACCAGCGGGGCCTCGGGTCCGACCACGGTAAGCCCGACATGCTCGGCGAGCGCGAAGTCGCGCAGCGCTTCGAGATCGGTGGCCGCGATGTTGACATTCTCCACGGAGGGTTCGCTGGCGGTGCCGGCGTTGCCCGGAGCGACGAACACCCGGGAAACCCCGCGTGACTGCGCCAGTTTCCAGGCCAGCGCGTGTTCGCGACCGCCGCCGCCTATCACCAGGACCTTCATGATGGTTCCCCTTCTTCCGGGTTGTTGTTCTGCAGGAAATCCGACACCGGTGTCAGGAAGATCGGATCATAACGCTCCAGGACGGCGGCATTCATCTTTTCCGCTGCCCCTTCGTCCGGGACACCGCGATCAATGGCTGCCAGCCAGGTCGCGCGCGAGGGCCACTCGGCATAGGCCAGCCAGGTACCGTCGTCGGCCTGGTGGAGCCGCGAGCCCAGCGAACCGCGCAATTGAATGTAGAGCCGTGTCAGGGTTTCCCAGCCTTCGCGGAACTGCGCCTCCAGTTCCGGATCCACTTTCCATCTGTAAACGATCACGAACACCGCTTCGTCGCCCATGGTCACGTTCCTGGAAGCCCTGATGACTCCCCGGCGGTCGCAGCCGGGGAGTCAATCAGATGTTCCCCTCAATGCCGGAAGTGGCGCATGCCGGTGAACACCATGGCAATGCCGTGTTCATTGGCGGCCTGGATGACTTCCTGGTCGCGCATCGAGCCTCCGGGCTGAATGATGGCGCGCACGCCGGCCTCGGCCGCTGCGTCGATGCTGTCGCGGAAAGGGAAGAACGCATCCGACGCCATCACGGCACCATCCAGCGAAAGACCGGCTTCGCCGGCCTTGATGGCGGCGATTCGGGCGCTGTGCACGCGGCTCATCTGGCCGGCGCCAATGCCGAGGGTCATGGATTCTCGGGCATAGACAATGGCGTTGGATTTCACCCATTTCACCACTTTCCAGGCGAAGAGCAGATCCTTGAGTTCACCCTCGTCCGGCCACCGCGTGGTGGGCATGACCAGTTGCTCCCGGGGCACCTCGCCGATGTCGCGTTCCTGTACGAGCAGGCCGCCGGCCACCTTGCGGTAATCCATGCCGGTCGCCGGTTCGGTGTTCCACTCGCCCAGGGTGAGTACCCGCACGTTTTTCTTGGCCTTGAGAACATCGCGTGCGTCGGATTCGACCTCCGGCGCGATGATGACCTCCACGAACTGTCGATCGACGATGGCGCGCGCCGTCGCCAGATCCAGCGTGCGGTTGAAGGCGATGATGCCGCCGAACGCGGAGACCGGATCGCAGCTGAAGGCCTTTTCATAGGCGTTGAGCAGAACCGAGTCGCTCGCCACGCCGCAGGGGTTGGCATGCTTGACGATGACGCACGCCGGGCGCGCGAACGCCTTGACGCATTCCAGGGCCGCATCGGCGTCGGCGATGTTGTTGAACGACAGTTCCTTGCCCTGCAACTGGTGAGCCGTGGTCACGGTGCTGAGTGCGGGGTCCGGCTCCGCGTAGAAAGCCGCGCGCTGGTGCGGATTCTCGCCATAGCGCAGGTCCTGGATCCTGGTGTATCGAGGGGCGTAGAGCGGCGGGAACTCAGGCGGTTTCTCGCCGCCGCGCTGGCCTGCCAGCCACGCTGCAATGGTGCTGTCGTAGCGCGCGGTGTGTGCGAATGCCTTGCCCGCCAGGCTGAACCGCAAATCGTCACTCACGGCGCCGTCATGGCGCTGCATGTCGGCCAGCACGCGAGCGTAATCCTCGCTGTCGACCACCACGGTGACCGCAGAATGATTCTTTGCCGCCGCCCTGAGCATGGCCGGTCCGCCGATGTCGATATTCTCGATGGCCGTTTCCAGGTCACACTCCGGATCAGCGATCGTGCGCTCGAAGGGATACAGGTTCACGGCCAGCATGTCGATGGGCTGAATGTCATGCTTGGCCATGACCTTGTCGTCGGTACCACGACGCCCCAGAAGGCCCCCGTGGATGCGCGGGTGCAGGGTCTTGACGCGTCCCCCCATGATTTCCGGAAAGCCCGTGATCTCGCTGACTTCGGTGACTGGCACGTGCTGCTCGCGCAGCAGTTTTGCGGTGCCGCCGGTGGAAAGAATCTCGATTCCGAAGGCACGAAGCTTGCGGGCGAAGTCCACGACTCCGGTCTTGTCGGAGACGCTGAGCAGGGCACGACGAATTTTCAACATCGACAATCCTGATTGCAGCCGGTGTCCGCCACAGCCGGACCCGGTAGATGAGGAGATGACGGCCGGCGAGACCGTCGCTCAGGCGTTGAGGCCGTAGAACCGCAGCTTCTTGCGCAGCGTGCTCCGATTGATGCCGAGAATCTCGGCGGCCCGTGACTGGTTGCCCCTGGCGTAAGACATCACCGCCTTGAAAAGCGGCTTTTCCACCTGTTGCAACACCATCTGGTAAAGGTCCCCAGGTGCGTGGCCGTCGAGATCCTCGAAATACTGGTCGAGCGCCTGCTCCGTGCATTCGCTTAACGGTTTCGATTCGGCGGCGGACATGGGCAAGGGTTCTCCATTCTTGTTGCCGGCAGGCTCGATGAAAGCCTCCCGGGTCGCTCCACGACTGGTCATGCGGCCAATTCCTCCCCAATGGGCATATCCCCGAACCATTCCCTGGTCATTTGAAGCTGTTCCCTGGCGCTCTCGACGCGGATCACGCGATTGCGGAAGGTTTCGCCGCCGGGTTGCGCCCGGCAATACCAGGTAATGTGCTTGCGAGCCACCCGAACCCCGGTGAATTCCCCATAGAAGTCATAGAGATTCTCGAGATGGCCCAGCATGATGTCCCGCAGTTCCGCGGGCACGGGCTCCGGGCGCTGCCGCCCGCAAGCCAGGTAGTGCGTGATTTCCCGGAAGATCCAGGGGCGCCCCTGGGCCGCCCGGCCGATCATCACGCCCTGTGCGCCGGTCGCCGCCAGCACACTGGCGGCTTTTTCCGGCGAATCGATGTCGCCGTTGGCGATCACCGGAATCTCCACCGCATCACAGATACGGCGGATAGTGTCGTATTCGGCCTCGCCCTTGTAGGCGTCGGCACGGGTGCGGCCGTGCACGGCCAGTGCCTGGATGCCCGCGGCTTCGGCCAGTCTGGCGATACGCACGCCGTTGCGGTGCTTGCGATCCCAGCCGGTACGAATCTTGAGTGTTACCGGCACATCCACGGCACCCACCACTGCCTCCAGAATCGCCGCCACCAGCGGCTCGTCCTGGAGGAGGGCGGAGCCCGCCATCTTATTACAGACCTTCTTCGCGGGACAGCCCATGTTGATGTCGATGATCTGGGCGCCATGGTCCACGTTGAAGCGCGCGGCCTCGGCCATGGCTGCGGGCTCCGCGCCGGCAATCTGGACCGCGCGCGGTTCCGGCTCTCCCGCGTGATCCATGCGGCGCCGGGTCTTGATGCTGTCGCGCAGCCGGGCATTGGAAGTCACCATTTCCGAAGCGGCCATGCCCGCGCCCAGCCGGCGGCAGAGAACTCGGAATGGCCGGTCGGTGACTCCCGCCATGGGCGCGAGAAAAACGTTGTTCGCCAGCCTGTAGGGCCCTATTTGCATGTCGGCTCGGAATGCGGGGAGCAGGACCGGAAATGATAGCCGCAGTCGACGACATTTCAAAGGCGCCATGCACAAAGCCGCGGCAAGAAAAACCAAATGTTTGAAATCTGCGTCGAACAGCTCTCTGCAACGGCAAAAAGTCACGACCTTGCGCGCGATTTTTTCAGTGTGCGATATCGCTCTGGCAGACGTAGCCGCTGGACAGTCTGAAGCAGGGATCAAGGCGGAATCCGACTGCATCCTGTCCGGGATCCACCACTTCGATGTCGATGGAGAAATTCCTCGCCGGCGCCATGGGGACGTTATCGGTGTCTTCGTCGCGGAGATATTCACTTGGTGCGAAATAGCGGGATGCCACGGTGCGGCCCCAGCGATCTTCCAGCGCCACAAGAAGATCGGGTGCGGGCTGGGTCCAGCGGGCGGTGTTGCGGATGATGCCACTGAGCAGCAGGGCCCCGGGCTGGTCCGGGTCCGTGGTCATCGAGGACTGGGTCACGCTGAATTCAGCCAGCCTGCGAAATGGCGGCAGCGGATGGCCCGCCTGACGGTAGGCGGCGGTGAGCAACGATCCGAATTGCGGCAGATGACGGAGTTGCTGACGATGGCTGTTGACGATCTGGGCGGCCAGCAGCACGAGCATGAGCAGGGCGGCGAGCGACCAGCCGGCGGTACGCCAGCCGCCCTTGGCGGGTGGGTGTGCCTCGGTCAGAAAATCCGGCGATTCCGGCAACTCGCGCGTCGACGCGTCATCGTCTTCGGAGCCGCTGAATTCGTCCAGCGGTACCGTCGGTTCCGCTTCCTCCCCGGACGCTTCG
>JASFQN010000139.1:0-7131 GCA_050115425.1 Gammaproteobacteria bacterium
CCAGTTCGCTGGGCGGTTCGGCGCTTACCGCGTCCTCGCCTTCGTCCACCAGCCGCTTGATCTGACGGTCGACCTGGCCGAGCAGTTGCTTGAGGCTGACATCGGCCTCCAGGCCCCCGTCGACCAGCGCCTCCATGATGCCACCCACGACCCACCAGAGTTGAAAGACCGGCGGCGTATTGGCGGCTTCCTCTAGCTTTTCGCAGATGGCGCCCAGCGTCCTGAGATGACTGGCGGGCTTGTCGCCCTTGTACCAGCCGAGCAGCGCAGCCTGGAACTTCGGGCGCAACTTGCCGGCCACGGCTGCGATGTCGCCACGTGCGGCTCCGGTGCGATCCTCATGGGTCGGCACCGGCCGTCCGGCCAGATTCTGGGCGAAAAGTTCACTTTCACTGAGCAGGCTGTCACCGCGCACCGAACGCAGGTCGTTGACCAGCGACAAAAGGGCGAGTGGCACTTCGCGCTGACCACTGATCACCCGCTCCAGGTAATCCGGCAGTTGCAGCATCGCCCGCATGAGAATCTCGAACGCCTCGTTGACGTCCTTGATTTTGTCCTCCCACAAGGCGCGGGCGACAGCTTCCATTTCGCGCGCCAGAATGGCGGCGCCGTAGACCTCGACGACACGCAGCGTGCCCTGGACCTGGTGCAGGTAGGCCAGACAGTGCTTGAGCGAATCGCGGTCCTCGGGATTCTCCGCATACGCTTCCAGCGCCTGGCGCGAGCGCAACAGGGTGTTGTCCAGCTCGTTCTTGATCCAGAGCAGCGAATCAGAGGCTGTTTGCGTCATGCTCATCGTTACGCCCCATACACCTCATCGAGTCGGCGGGTCGATTGCAGGCCCGCCGCGCTTGCGGGCGGACACTGCCCGGCCCACTGCGCACCGTTCCCGTGCTGTCGCCATGCGACGGTCAGGAGATCTGCTCCTCGACCGCTTCGGGCGGGATGACCATGGTCTCCTCACCCTCCATGCCCGGCAGCTTGAAGCCGGCCACCGACTTTCTCAGCTCCGTCGCCAGGGCGGCCAGCTTGCCGATGTTGCGGGCCGTCGCTGACGTGCCTTCGGCCGTCTGCGAGGTGATCTCCTGGATCACGTTCATGGTCCGGGACACATCCGACGCCGCGGTGGCCTGCTGGCGCGCGGCGCTGGAAATGCTCTGGATCAGCGTTGCGATGTGATTCGACACTTTTTCGATTTCGTCCAGAGCGGAACCCGCGTTCTCGGCCAGCTGGGCACCGCTTACCACCCCTGCGGTACTGTGCTCCATCGAGATCACCGCTTCGTTGGTGTCGGTCTGGATGGTTTTCACGAGGGCTTCGATCTGGCGCGTGGCGTTACCCGAACGTTCTGCGAGGCGCTGGACTTCGTCCGCCACCACCGCGAAACCGCGTCCCGCTTCGCCGGCCATGGATGCCTGGATCGCCGCGTTGAGGGCGAGGATATTGGTCTGTTCGGCGATGTCGTTGATCAGTTCCACGATGTCGCCGATTTCCTGCGAGGATTCCCCCAGTCGCTTGATGCGCTTGGACGTTTCCTGAATGTTTTCGCGGATACTGTTCATGCCGTCGATCGTGCGGCGCACGGCCTCGCCGCCCTTGTGGGCGATCTCCACGGCCTGCTGGGCGACTCGCGTGGAGCGCTCCGCGTTGGCCGACACCTGCTCGATGGATTTCGCCATTTCCGTGATCTGATGACTCGCCGAAGTGATCTCGCGGCTCTGGTTGTCGGACGCATCGGCAAGGTGCGATGCCGTGGCACGTGTCTGCTGTGCCGTCGAATCCACCTGCACGGCGGTTTCGTTAATGGTCGCGACCAGGTCGCGCAGCGCCTCGATGGCGTAGTTGATGGAGTCTGCGATGGCTCCGGTGATGTCTTCGGTCACCGAAACCTGCACGGTCAGGTCACCGTCGGCGAGACTGCCCAGTTCATCCAGCAGTCGCAGGATGGCCTGCTGGTTCCGCTCCGTCTGCTCCGCCTGGAGGGCCGCCGCGCGCCGCGTGTCGGAGGTCAGGTTGTAGACAAAGAAGATGATCCCGAGGACCAGCAGCGCGGCGCCACCGAGAATGTAGCCGTAGGTGGTCTGGAACAACCGGTCATGGACCGAACGCTGGTATGTGGACTGTACGGTGTGCACGTTGCCCAGCAGCGTATCGGACAATGTACCGATTGCCTGGCGCGCCTTGTGCACCTCGACAAGCTGTGTGGCATTCGGCTGCACGGTGTCGACGGCGCCCTTGACCCGGCCAAACAGGGCGTCGGCTTCCGCGAGCACATCCTTGAGGTCCTGATCGGTGACCGGCTGGATGCCGAGCTGCGGGTCGCCGTCATACATCGCCTGCAGGACGCGTCCGAAATAGGCCGTGTCGCCACCGATGCTGTTTGCGGCATCCACGGGATTGCCGAGCCCGGTCACCAGCGAGGTCATTTCGCGCTGAATGCGCTGACCGAACACCGCCTCGCGCGAGACGTGGTAGATCAACTGGCGCGACGCGTTTCGGCGGGTCAGCATGTCCGCCATCTGGTCGATCCGCGCGAGCAGCTGGGGCATGCTGTCGTTCACCGCAGCAAGCTGTTGCTGGGCAAGGAGGATGTTGTCGCGGGCGTCGATGATGGTGTTGACGTCCTTCTTGGCATCGCCCCAGTGGTCATCCAGCAGGCCGACCTCGGAGAGCACCGCCTTGGGCGGCTTCGACATGAGGTTCTGAGGGTCGGAATTGCCCTCCTTCATCAAGGTCAGAGTCCGGTCGAAGCGGTCCCGGGCGGAGGACAAGCGCTGGAAGGCGCCCTTGTCACCCGTCACGGCCTGTTCGGTGTTCTTCGCCAGCCCCTGCGACATGACCGCCTGTTCGGCAGCGTAGCCAAGGAACTGGTTGTCACCGGCCGTGTTCTGTGCCGCGAAGAAAAAGTCTGTGATTGCCGCGAACACCAGCAACAACATGATGCCAGTGAGAAAAATGAGCAGCTTGTTGGAACCCGATCCCGACTTAGCCATTGTCAGTCCACCCAGACACGAGAGTCGTTAAGATGTCGTTATAAAAGTCACCCCAGCCGGACGATCCGGGCCGAGCAACGTTGCGCCTTGTCCACGAGCGAATGAGCCATCATTCCGCCGCCTGCAGGAACGACGAACTCTCCACCAGCCCATGCAGGTTCAACACGCCCCAGATCTCCTCCCCCCGGCGAAAACTGCCGGTCAGGAACGGCGCGAAATGCGTCTCGACAGGCGGCTTCTCGTCCACTCGTTCCGAGGGCTGGAAGCGCCTGAAACCGCGTACTTCATCCACCAGGAATCCCGCGGGAATTTCCGGGTGATTCACCACAATGACCCGCGAATTGCGATTCACGGGCGTTTCTCCCGCCCCGGCGAAGTGGCGCAAATCAATGACGGGCAGCAGCTGGCCTCGAACGTTGGCAAGGCCTTGCAGCCAGCCCTTGGCCCCGGGAACGCGGGTCAATGTGGGAAACGTCAGAATTTCCTTGATGTCCTCGCGCGGCGCCACCAGCATGAGATTGCCCACCACGAAACCGACGCCGACCCATTCTTCCTGGACGGCAACATCACCGCGCCCGCCCAGCGAAGCCAGCCGGCACCGGCGCTCGAACTCCTGAAGCAGTTCGAACGGCCGGGTTCTGAATTCCGCGAGTGAGCCGACGTCCGTCATGAGTTCAGCTCTCCAGCGCCTCTTTGACCTTGGCCACCAGCTGTTCGTCCGTCACCGGCTTGGTAAGGTAATCCAGCGCGCCCTGGCGCATACCCCAGATCTTGTCGGTCTCCTGATCCTTGGTGGTGACGATGACGACCGGGATGCTCGACGTCTCCGGGTCCTTGGAAAGCTGCCGGGTGGCCTGGAATCCGCTCATGCCGGGCATCACGACATCCATGATGATCAGGTCCGGCTTCTCGGCCTTGGCCTTGTCGATTCCCTCTTCACCGCTCTCGGCGGAGATCACGTCAAACCCCGCCTTCTCCAACGTGGTTTTGAACACGTGAACTTCGGTCGGTGAATCGTCAACGATCAGTATGCGCGCCATTTGCCATCCTCCAGTCGAATAATCTGCTTGCGCTATTTGATTAATGATTCCCCGGATCACGCCGATTTGCGGACGTGCGCCTGTATTGCCCCCAGCAATTCATCCTTGGTAAACGGCTTCGTGAGATATTGCTCGGACCCCACGATCCGCCCGCGCGCCCGATCAAACAGCCCGTCCTTGCTCGAAAGCATGATGACCGGAGTTTTCCGGAAGGACTGGTTGTGCTTGATCAGCGCACAGGTCTGATAGCCGTCCAGGCGCGGCATCATGATGTCCACGAATATGATGTCCGGCTTGTGATCAGCGATCTTGGAAAGCGCCTCGAAACCATCTACCGCGGTCATTACCTGGCAGCCCTCTTTCTTGAGAAGGGTCTCGGCCGTGCGGCGAATGGTCTTGCTGTCATCGATGACCAAGACCTTCAGCCCATCGAGGCCGCTTTCCCGATTGTCGTTAGCCACCAGAACCTCCACGATCAGGAACTCGCTTGTTGTCTGCGGGCCCACGAGGCCCGGTTACCGGCAATCGCTGCCGCTCGCGATTTATCCTTCGGCCTGTTGTCGCGACACTCCCACCGCATCACGCGGGTTCCGGCGACGGCCGTCATCTGCCGGACATAGTGCCACATTATGTCGTCTTTTATCACAATATTTCGGCATAATCCATTGAGAAATATCGAATTCGGCGCCGGCTTCTTCCGTAATCACGGACCGGAAAAACGGGTGGCTCCCTTGCCACCGCGAGGTCGCGACATCCCCCTGTCCAGCGGAGATGTCCGGTCAGTTCACCCGTGATCCGCTTCCGAGCGGATTTTTCGCGAGACGGATGAATTGAGCGTATGTTCCCTATTATAGTAATGCGCCCTGCGGCCCGAGCGCACGCCACATCTTTTCCCTAACGAGAGCACGATGGAAGCAAATCGTCAACTGGGTGTAGTGATGGATCCCATTGCCACCATCAAGCCCTGGAAGGACACAACCCTGGCCATGTTGCTGGAAGCCCGCCGGCGCGGCTGGGAAATCCATTACATGGAGATGGCCGATCTCTACCTTGCGGACGGCGAGGCACGGGCCCGGACCCGCTTCCTTGAAGTGCGCGACGACCACGAGGACTGGTTCACGCTGGGCGGCGAGCGCGACATGCCCCTGGGGGATCTGGACGTCATCCTGATGCGCAAGGACCCGCCGTTCGACATGGAATTCGTCTACAGCACCTACATTCTGGAGCGTGCTGAGGCGGCCGGCGCATTGGTGGTCAACCGCCCGGCCTCCCTGCGTGACGTAAACGAAAAGGCCTTCATCAGTTGGTTTCCGCAGTGCTGCGCACCCACATTGGTCACCCGCTCCCACAAACGGATTCGCGAGTTCATTGCCGCCCAGGAGCGGGTCGTCGTGAAACCGCTCGACGGCATGGGCGGGACCTCGGTGTTTGTCATCGCTCAGAACGATCCCAACACCACGGTGATACTCGATGCCCTGACTCACGGCCAGAACCGCTACGTGATGGCCCAGCGCTACCTGCCGGAAATCAGCCGGGGCGACAAGCGCATTCTGCTGGTGGATGGCGAGCCCGTCGAGCATGCGCTGGCACGCATACCTGCCGCCGGCGAAACCCGCGGCAACCTCGCGGCCGGCGGGCGCGGCGAAGGCGTCGATCTGAGCGATCGCGACCGCTGGATCTGCGCCCAGGTCGGAGAAGACCTGCGTGACCGTGGACTGCTGTTCGTGGGACTGGACGTCATCGGCGACTATCTGACCGAAATCAATGTGACCAGCCCCACCTGCGTGCGCGAACTGGACAATATCTACGGGCTCAACATCAGCGGGCGTCTGTTCGACGCCATCGAACGACGGCTCGCGCCGGCCGACTGACATGCGCCTTTCCCTTGTTGTCTGCCTGCTGCTGGCCGCACTGGCCGCCTGCACGTCGCCGCCCGCCGACTATCGCCAGCAGTTTTTTGCGATGGGCACCCTGGTCGAAGTGGAAACCTGGGGCGTGCCGCGGGACCAGGCGGTAGCCGCGGTGGATGCCGTGCGCCAGCGCCTGACCGCCTTCGACCACAAGTGGAACCCCTGGGGCGATGGCGAACTGGCCCGCGTCAATGCCGCACTTGCCAAGGGCCGGAGCATGCGGCTGTCCGCCGCCATGGCCCGCGGCGTCCGGCAGGCCATGGGCCTGGCCGAGGCCAGCGGCGAGCGCTTCGATCCCGCCATTGGCGGCTTGATCAGACTCTGGGGATTTGATGCCGACGAACGCCCCGACGGGCCACCGCCGGCGCAGGATGCCATCGCCCGTCTCGTGGCGACCCGCCCGCGCATGAGCGACCTGCATCTCGCGGGCCGGCAATTGAGCGCCGACAAGACGGACATCGTTCTGGATTTCGGTGGCTTCGCCAAGGGTCTGGCCGTGGATCGTGCCATCGAAGTCCTGCGCAGCCACGGCGTGAACAACGCCATTGTCAACGCGGGCGGCGACCTGCGCGCCATCGGGCGGCACGGCGACCGCCCCTGGCGCATCGGGATCCGCAATCCGAGGGGGCCCGGAATCATGGCTTCTCTGGAGGTCAGCGGTGATCAGAGCGTATTCACCTCCGGCGACTACGAGCGATACTTCACCTGGAAAGGCAGACGCTATCACCACATTCTGAATCCGCGAACCGGCTATCCCAGCGAGGGAGTGACTTCAGCCACCGTAGTCCACGCCAACGCGGCCACGGCCGACGCCGCGGCAACCGCCCTGATGGTGGCCGGACCGGATGATTGGGTGGCCGTGGCCAGGGCGATGCACCTCAAACAGGTGATGCTGGTCGACAGCGACGGCACGGTGCAACTCAGTCCCGCCATGGCTGCATGCATCGAATTTCCCGGCGACCAACCGCCAGTCACGCGGCAGGGGCCGCCGTTGTGAGAGTCGCCGACTGGCTCGTGGTAGCGGCAGCCTGCATGCTGATCGGCGGACTCTACGCGCATTTCTGGCGCCCCCCCGAACCTGCCGGAACGCTGGACATCTATGTTGGCGACCGGCGTGTCCGCCAGGTTGCGCTGGACCACACCGCCACGCTGCAGATCCACGGCCGCCTGGGTGACAGCCGCATCCGG
>JASFQN010000140.1:0-6952 GCA_050115425.1 Gammaproteobacteria bacterium
ACGGCCTGGAGCCGGAAACCCTGGATCCGCAAAAGAGCCGCGGCGATGCCGCCGGCAACATCCTGCGCGATCTCTACGAGGGTCTGGTCACTGAATCGCCGACCGGCAAGCTGGTCCCCGGCACCGCTGATCGCTGGACCGTGTCCGACGACGGCCGAACCTATACCTTCCACATCCGCGACAACGCACGCTGGTCCAATGGAGATCCGGTGACCGCCGGGGACTTTGTCGCCGGATTGCGCCGCACCGTCGATCCGGCCACCGGTTCCTACTACGCCCAGGGGCTCAGCCCCATTGTCAACGCGGTTGAAATCAGTGCCGGCAAGCTGGCGGCCGACAAGCTGGGCGTCACGGCGGAGACCGCGCACACCTTGCGCATCAGACTGGTGCGCCCGACACCCTATTTCCTGGGCCTGCTCATTCACCCGAGTGCCTTTCCGGTCTATCGTCCGGCGCTGGCGAAGTACGGCCGTGACTTCACCCGGCCCGGCAGGCAGGTTTCCAACGGCGCCTACAAGCTGAGCGAGTGGGTGGTCAATGATCACATCACGCTCGTGCGCAATAGCCATTACTGGAACAACGCCCATACGCGCATCGACAAGGTCGTCTACTACCCGATTCCCGACGAGTCCACCGAACTCGGCCGTTACCGGGCCGGCGGCCTGGACCTCACCTACACGATTCCGGTAGCCCAGCGTCAATGGATCAAGGCGCATCTTGGCGACCAGCTTCGCGTCGCACCTTTCATGAGCACCTATTTCTACGCTTTCAATCTCACGCGGCCGCCCTTCAAGGGCAATGTAAAGCTGCGCCGGGCACTGTCCATGGCCATCGACAGGGAGATCATCGCCGACAAGATCACGGGTCTTGGCGAGCGTCCCGCCTACGGCTGGGTACCGCGCGGTATCAACAATTACCAGACCCAGGAAGCCGATTACGCCAAGCTCTCCCGCGCGGACCGGCATGCCCTGGCAAAAAAGCTGTATCACGAAGCCGGCTACTCCCGGGAGCGTCCGCTGGATGTGGAGATCCGTTTCAACACCGGCGAGATTCACAAGCGCATTGCCCAGGCCATCGCCGCCATGTGGAAGCGTGTGCTGGGAGTGAACAGCCACCTGGTCAACGAAGAATGGAAGGTCTTCCTGCAGGACCGCAAGGAGCAGAAGGTGACGCAGGTTTATCGGTCGGGCTGGGTCGGTGATTACGATGACGCCTACACTTTTCTCAGCGTGATGCTCACCACCCACGGTGTGAATGATTTCGGCTATCACAATCCGGCCTACGATCAACTGCTGGCCGAGGCCAACCGGCAGAAGGAACCGGCCCAGCGGCGCGCGATGCTGGAGAAGGCCGAACGCATGATGCTCGCCGATCAGCCGATCATGCCGATTTACTATTACGTTTCCAAACACCTGATCAAGCCGTGGGTAGGCGGCTGGCAGGACAACATGATGGACCACCACTACACCCGTGATCTTTTCATCAGGCCGCACTAGACCCGGCGCGTCGTGTTGACCAACCCCGCGTTACGCTGTTGCTGTCCACGAAATCTGCTGGCCGCCGGATTCCTGGCGTCGACGGTTCTGCTCGCCGGTTGTGGCAGCGGCGCCAATGACGGAAAGCGCGGTCGACTGGTCGTGGAAAATCGGCCTGCGCCCCCCGTGCAGCAGGTTCTGCGCAAGGCCAACTTCAGCGAGCCGGACACGCTGGATCCGGCCCGTTCCGGTATCAGTTTCTCCGCCTTCATTCTGCTTGATCTCTACGAAGGTCTGACCAATCTCGACAGTCACGGCAGGCCGGTACCAGGGGTCGCGTCGTCCTGGGAAAAGAGTGCCGACGGGCGCACCTACACTTTCCATCTGCGCCCCGACGCTCGATGGTCCAACGGTGCTCCGATCACGGCGGATGACTTTGTCTTTTCCCTGCGCCGCGCGGTGACGCCGGCCACGGCCGCCAGTCTGGCCGACCTGCTGGCGCCCATCACCAACGCACGTGACATTTTGGCCGGAAGGATATCGCCGGAGGCGCTTGGTGTGAGGGCGCCCGATGCACATACGCTGGTCATCGAGATGAGCGTTCCGGCACCCTACCTGCCAGCGTTGATGGCCAATCCGGTCAGTTTTCCCGTCTATCCGCCGGCGGTGAAAAAGTGGGGCCGGCGTTTCACCGAACCGGCGCATTCGGTGACCAATGGTGCCTACCGACTGGCGGACTGGATCGTCAATGGCCATCTCACGCTGGTGCGCAACCGCCATTACTGGAATGACGCCGCCACGCGCATCAACAAGGTGATTTATTATCCGATCACCGGCGACGCCGCTTTCCAGCGTTACCGTGCGGACGATCTGGACTTCACCTTCGAGGCGCCCACCGAAAAGATCCACTGGATCAAGCAGCACATGCCCCGCGACCTGGTGCAGCAGCCCTACGCGGGGATCTACAAGTTCGATTTCAACGTCACGCGTCCGCCATTCCATGACGCGCGCGATCTGCGCCGCGCCCTTTCCATGGTGATCGACCGCCGGATCATCGTCGAGCGGGTGACCCGTGGTGGCGAGCAGCCGGCATTCACCGTGGTCCCGCCCCTGCCCGGTTACCGGCGCGCAATGCCCGAATGGGCCCGCTGGAGCATGCAGCGACGGATCGAAGCCGCGCGCCGGTTGTACCGCAAGGCGGGCTACTCGCGCGAGCATCCGCTGCACACGCGAATCCTTTTCTCCAACGCCGGCAACCGCAAACGATTGAGCGAGGCCCTGGCGGCGATGTGGAAGCAGACGCTGGGCGTGCGCACCGAACTGGTCAACGAGGAAAGCAGGATCTACATCGAAGACAGTCGGCTGCGTCGCAGTACCGAAGTGACCGCCGCCAGCTGGGTCGCCGACTACCTCGACGCCTACGATTTTCTTCACACCTATGAGGCCAGCGCACCGGACAACTTCGCCGGTTACGCCAATCCCCGCTATGATGCATTGCTGGAAGCGGCCCAGCAGCAGGCCGATCCGGAAAAGCGTTCGGCGATGATGACCCAGGCGGAGAAGATGTTGCTCGAGGACCAGCCGACCATGCCGGTCTATTACTATGCGGAATCCCGTCTGCTCAAACCCTGGGTGAAGGGCTACAAGCCCAATCCGCTGGATTACCACTACACGCGCGAAATGGTAATTCTCGCGCACCACCGGGAGCGCTGATGCTGGCCTACGCAATCAAGCGTTTCCTCGGCGCCTGGCCCACGCTATTCGTGATCATCACGGTGGCCTTCTTCATGATGCGCGCGGTGCCGGGCGGGCCGTTTTCTTCCGAGAAACCCGTGCCCCCGGCAGTCAGGGCGAATCTCGAGCGCATGTATCATCTCGACGAGCCGCTGTACATGCAGTACGCCCGCTACCTGGGTGACGTGTTCACCGGAAATCTCGGGCCCTCGTTCAAGTACGAGGACCACACGGTCAATGATCTCATCGCTTCCGGCTTTCCGGTATCCGCCCGCCTGGGCGGCCTGGCCATGGCGCTGGCCCTGCTGCTCGGCGTCGCGGCCGGCGCCACCGCCGCGTTGCGTCAGAACGCCTGGCTCGATCACGCGGTGATGGCGTTGGCCATGACCGGCATATCCATTCCCAATTTCGTCATGGGACCGTTGCTCATCCTGGTCTTTGCCATCCTGTTGCATTGGCTGCCCGCCGGCGGGTGGGACAATGGCGCGACGGTGAACATGGTTCTGCCGGTGATCAGCCTGGCATTGCCCTACGTCGCCTACATCGCGCGGCTCACCCGGGGCAGCATGATCGAGGTGTTGCGCAGCGACTATATCCGGACCGCGCGCGCCAAGGGTCTGCCAGCGCGGACGGTGATCCTGCGCCATGCGTTGCGTCCCGCAATGCTGCCCGTGATTTCATTTCTCGGCCCGGCAATCGCCGGCATTCTCACCGGCTCGGTGGTGATCGAGGAAATCTTCGGCATTCCCGGTATCGGTCGCTACTTCGTTCAGGGCGCGCTCAACCGCGACTACACGCTGGTAATGGGCGTCGTGATTTTCTACGGGGCGTTGATCATCCTGCTCAACCTGCTCGTGGACCTGCTCTACGCCATGCTGGATCCCAGGGTGCGATACACGTGACCACGCGCGCTCCAGGAAGACGCCATGCCGCGACCCTGGAGGCGGCCGCCGCCGTGCGCGGTCGCAGCCTGTGGCAGGACGCCTGGCGGCGGCTGGTGGCCAATCGCGCGGCGATGATTGCCGCCGCCATTCTCGGCATGATTGTGCTGCTGGTACTCTTCGGTCCGCTGTTCAGCCACTACACCTTCGATGAACCGGACTGGAACCTGATCTCGGCCGCACCGTCGTTTGCCAGCGGCCATGTTTTCGGCACCGATGACCTCGGCCGTGACCTGTTCGTGCGTACCCTGGACGGCGGCCGCGTGTCATTGCTGGTGGGTGTGGTCACCACCCTGGTGAGCCTGCTGATCGGTGTGAGCTATGGTGCGACGGCGGGCTATGTCGGCGGGCGCGTGGACGGCCTGATGATGCGTTTCGTGGATGTCCTTTATTCGCTGCCTTTCATGTTCTTCGTGATTCTGCTGATGGTGTTGTTCGGCCGGCACCTGATCCTGATTTTCGTCGCCATCGGCGCCATCAACTGGCTGGACATGGCGCGCATCGTGCGCGGCCAGACCCTCAGTCTGAAGCGCCGCGAATTCATAGAGGCGGCCGAAGCGGCCGGTGCATCCGGTTTCCAGGTGATCCGCCGCCACATTGTCCCCAACCTGCTTGGCGTTGTCGTGGTCTATGCCACCCTGACCATTCCGCAGGCGATCCTCGTCGAAGCCTTCCTGAGCTTTCTCGGCCTCGGTGTGCAGGCGCCCAACACCTCCTGGGGCGCGCTGGTCAGTGCCGGCGCCGGACAGATCGAGTCCGCCTGGTGGACGCTCGTGTTCCCCGGCCTGTTCCTGGCCACGACGCTGTTCTGTTTCAATTTCATTGGTGACGGGCTGCGCGATGCCCTGGACCCGAGGGATCGCTGACGTGGCGCTGCTCGAACTGAATGACTTCTCGGTGCGCTTTGCAACCCCCGACGGCGAGGTACCGGCGGTCAGCGAGCTGAGCCTTTCGCTGGAATCCGGGCACACGCTCGGTATCGTGGGCGAGTCCGGCTCGGGCAAGTCGCAGACCGTGCTCGGCCTGCTCGGTCTGCTGGCGGCCAACGGGCGGGTAAGCGGCAGCGCGCGTTTCAGGGGCCAGGAGCTGGTGGGGATGCCCGAAGCGCGGCTCAACGGTCTGCGCGGGCGCCATCTCAGCATGATCTTCCAGGACCCCATGACCTCGCTGAATCCCTATCTGAAGGTGTCCCGCCAGATGACCGAAGTGCTGGTGCGCCACGCGGGCGTCGGCATGGCCGAGGCGCGCCGCCGCTCGATCGAAATGCTGGACGCCGTGCGCATTCCCGAAGCCGCCGCGCGCATCGACCTGTATCCGCACGCGTTCTCCGGCGGCATGCGCCAGCGGGTGATGATTGCCATGGCGCTGCTCTGCCGGCCGGAAGTCCTGATCGCCGACGAGCCCACCACCGCGCTGGATGTGACCGTGCAGGCGCAGATTCTGGCGCTGTTGCGGGAACTGGGCCGCGATCTCGGCACCGCGATCCTGATGATCACCCACGATCTCGGCGTGGTTGCCGGACTTTGTGACGAGGTCATGGTGATGTATGCCGGCCGCGTCGTGGAAAAGGGTCCGGTCGACGCGCTTTTCGCCACCCCCTGGCATCCCTACACCCGGGGCCTGTTGAGCTCAGTGCCACGACTCGAGGGTGGCGAAAACGTGCCACTGACGGGGATTCCCGGCAATCCGCCGGATCTGCTGGATCTCCCGGCGGGCTGCCCTTTCCGCGAGCGCTGCGAATTCGCATTCGACCGTTGCGCCAACGAACGGCCGCGCCTGCGTGCGACCGCCCCGGGTCATGAGCGTGCCTGCCACCTCGATGCGGCGCCGGGAGCGCGTGCATGAGCGCTGCCCTGCTCAAGGTCGAACAACTGCGCGTGCACTTCCGCGTACCCGGCCGCGGCTGGCTGTCGCGCCGGCAATTCCTGCGCGCAGTCGATGGTGTGGACCTGACGGTGGCGCGCGGCGAGACGCTGGGCATTGTGGGTGAATCCGGCTGCGGAAAGTCGACGCTTGCCCGGGCCATTCTCGGACTCACACCGGCCACGTCCGGCCGTGTACGGATCGACGGGATCGAGCTCCGCGAGCTGACCGGCCAGGACATGAAGCCAATCCGCCGGCGCATGCAGGTCATTTTCCAGGACCCGCTCGCTTCGCTGGATCCACGCATGACCGTGGCGGCCATCATCGCCGAGCCGTTGCGCATTCATTTCCCGCGCATGTCGCGCGACGAACGCACGGTGCGGGTACGCGAAATGATGGAGCGGGTGGGGCTGCGCGCCAACCTGGTCAACCGCTACCCACACGAATTCTCCGGCGGTCAGTGCCAGCGCATCGGCATCGCGCGCGCACTGATCCTGGAGCCCGATCTGGTGATCTGCGACGAGCCCGTCAGCGCGCTGGATGTGTCCATCCAGGCACAGATCGTCAACCTGCTGGAATCCCTGCAGGCAGAGCTCGGTCTGTCGCTGCTCTTCATCGCGCACGATCTCAGCGTGGTGCGTCACATCAGCCACCGCGTCGCGGTGATGTATCTTGGCAAGGTGGTCGAGCTCGCCGACCGCGAGCGTCTGTATGCGGCGCCCGCACATCCCTACACCCGGGCCCTCATTGCTTCGGTCCCCAGCCCGGATCCCGCGGCCGCGCGGCACGCCGCCGCGCCGCTCAAGGGCGACCTGCCCTCGCCGATCGACCCGCCGTCGGGGTGTGCGTTCCGGACACGCTGTCCGCTGGCAGTCGAACGCTGTGCCAGCGAGACGCCGCAACTACGGGAAGTGGACGGGCGGTGGGTGGCGTGTCATC